>CASEAJ010000032.1 GCA_949285425.1 uncultured Porphyromonadaceae bacterium | reverse complement strand
TTTTCTTTTTCTTTTTTTCTCTTTTGAGCTCGTTTGAATTGTCTAATCTCTAATCAAGAGACCCCCTGCCGGGGGTCTACCGGGAGCGCACATTCGTGCGCAGGAACCTGCCTTTCCTGCCTTTTTCACTTCCTGCATGCTTTTTCTAGAACTCAACCTGATAGAATTTCTTGCTTTGGATTGTGGATGATAGAACACCGGCAGAAGCGCCCTTTTTCCTGCCCTGATCACCTGCCGCAACATCGGCCAACTACGCGCTGCTACTTCTGGGGACTCCGTCCCCCACAGCTCCCCCCTGATCCGCTTCGCTCCACTCCCTTTCTGTACATTTTCGCTTCGTAACGTTTCGGTCGGCGCTTTACGGCCCTCCGGGAGCGCCTCCCCGCATAATGTAAGTTACGCAAAAAGCCCCGGCTCATCGGAACATTCCAACGCCGGGGCTTTTTACGTAACTCGCTTCCCTTATGCGACGTTACTTGTACGCCAGAAAGCAACGCAGAGGCGGGGATAACTCAGACGCATATAACCACCCTGCCCGGCTGCTATCTGCGTCTCTACGTCGATTCTGTTGCTTGACGAAATCAGGACGCAGCGCAACGCGCTAACGCTGTACGTTGCTTGCTGCTTTACCTGATTTCGTCAAACGCATCATCCAAACTCTGATACATCGCAGACTTGCCAGCCGGCTCCAGTGGCTTCGGAACTCTGTTCCGATCCAGCAATTGAATACAGACGTAGAAATCACGCTGCAAATGTACCTTGTCATACACGCCGAAAAGAAACCCGATCCAAGGCAACCGGCAGAGAAACGGAACACCTTGCTCAATATTCGTTTCTCCTCCACTAGATGAAACATTCGCCAACAGGAAAGGCCGTGAATCCTCAATCTTAACTTGAGTGGTAACCTTACTCAAAGTCTTTTGAAGATCCGTTACCGGTCTGGAATGCTCTACAGAAGCATCGAAAACCCATGCAGAACCTGCATGATAGGCAGACAGTCCGATCAGAAGCCCGGTTTTCTGTGTGTTATACCCGGAAAGCACCCGGTTCCCATATTCCGACGTGCTGTAAATCGGACGGTCTATTTCGTCTCCTATATTCAACTCGACTTTAGAACCGGAGAGGATACCCACTTGAGTATCAATCACGTACCGTGTAGAGATTACAGCCTGATCCAGTTGCACAGAAGCCGCCAGCGACATGGCCGCATGCGTAACAGGATGCACGTTTTTCACCATATTTTCCCATGATACAGCGTATTCAAAAGACTTTTCCCAATCCAAGCCGACTTGAAAACGATCATCATAGACCACTTCAATCACTTTCAACTGACAAAGAGCTACATCACGTTCCAGTGTGGAAGTCAAAGCATCAGATATTTTCTTCAATTCGCGTTCCGTGCCCTGTGCGATAATCTTATCATTGACCAATTTCACAGCATTAGGAAAAACCTGCTCCAATTTGGAATCAATACCCAACGAAGGCAGGACTTCTATTTTCGACTGATTGCCACCTATATAATACTGCCCTGCCCTTTCTACCCACTCAACCCCCAAAAGCCAAGTAATCAGATCGAGAACATCTGCAAGATCACAGCCTGAAACGTCAGCAAAAATAGGCTTATCTTTAAGATCGTCGAATACTACAACGTTAACTTTATAGTATTCGCTGATCGACTGGCAGACCTGCCAAAGCGGCACCCCCTGACAGGAAAGAAAAAAATCTTTAGAATTACTTTCCGGTTGCTGATTTTCCTGCCGGGGGAACTCTGATGAATCCTCCAAGGGGACAGCAACCGCCATCAGCGAAATAAACAGCCCTGCGATCAAAACGAACAATTTTATTTCCTTCATAAACATCACCTATTTTCAACGTTATTCCCGGATACACCAAACGATTTGGAGACACTGCGAGCGGAGAGTAAAACAGAACCGGCTGCTGTTCCTGAATCTGTTCCACAATCTTTTCCGGTTGCTTTTTCTCAATATTCCCCCCTGCCCCCGGCGAAATCACCACCTTTTGATTTTTAACGAAGTTCAGATACTCATTCCAACCAACGCAACCTCCTATTACCATGCAGGAAACAAACGCAAGAGGAAGCCACAAACAGCTCACGAAATGCAAAAAATTCTTTAAAACATTCGTGCCTGTATCTGTACTCGTTGCATTTTCATCAGGCAAGGATTTGCCTGGCACTGATTCAGCTCGACTAAATGAATCATAGCACTGAAAAACATGTTTTCGAGGAAACAAAGACCAAGAATCAGAATACTCCTTATCGCCATGCTCATAACCTCGAATAATAAAGAACTGAACAGGCCATTTCAAACCTTTCAGCCAAGTAAAACGCTCGAAGATATTGGAATACTTCGCATTCCTGATTACATACAGATATTGAACGCCACGACGAATATTTACATCAAGATCACTTTCAGAATGGCTGATCAGAAACATGTCATCTTTATAGTGGCCATGTTGGCGCGTATAAGCCAGCAGTTCCCTGCGACGTTCTGCAGTATCATCAGATTTATCACGATAATCTGTAGAGCTGAAATACTGGTAAAGCTCATCCAGTACAATCACAGCGTTAGCCTGCGTCACCTGCCAAAAGCGCAAAATCTTCTTTTCTTCAATCACCTGATGAAGTTTGCACCAGTCAGGATTTTTCTTATAGAACTCTCTTGCTTCTCCGAAGCTGCGAAATTTCTTAAACAGGAAGATTCGACGCAAAGCAAGGGAATATTTCGCAGGACTGCGAAACAACCCCTTACAGATAATATCAGGATGTAAAGGAAGATTCGTATAGATAGGACGATTGCTAGACTTTAAATAGTCCTGCATGATCGTAACTGAAAAATACGATTTCCCAGCACGTTGCTTGCCTGTAATCACATAAAGCATATAATTCCCCTCCCCTCAATAGACAGTCGGGATCAACTTTACTATGATTTTTAAGGCCAGCACAGCCAACCACACACCCAACAGAATAACGAGAATATGCAGAGTTTCAGACAATGGCAAGAAGTAATTTACCCATGACATATATGTAGAATCGAGAAACGTAACATTCCCAAAAGGATTTTTTACTATCGATTCATATGCAGGGGTAAAAACATCATCCTTTACCCAGTTATAACCAGAGGTAATTAAAGATACAGCCATATCACAGAGCCATTGCAACCCATCGACCAAAGACTGTATCAGGAAGTCAAATCCTTCCTTTACCTTATCCCACAGAGAAGAAAGAAGCGAACCGACAGAAGCCATATATCAATACTCCAAGCTACGAAGAATCTTTATTAAAATAATGAAAGCCCCAACGTAGACCAGACCGGCAAGAATTTCACGAATCGTTCTAAAGATCGTTGCTCCCGGTTCAGCTCCAAAATCAATAACGATATTTTGAGATACGCCGACGACAGCAGGAAAGGGAATTACCACAACAGGCGCACTTTGTCCAACATTTGAAGGAACAATATCAGTTATAAAATCAGGCCCATCACCCTTAAAAGCATTAAAATTTCCCTTGTCTACTTCTGAAAATTCCCCCTCACCTACTGAATCACCCTTAAAATCACCGTTTCCGCTTCCACCATCGCCGCCACCATCGCCGCCACCATCATCATCATCGACCTTCGGCGGCGGATCTTCATTGCCGCCAGGTGGATAAGGATCATTACCGCCATCGCCGCCATCGCCGCCATCGCCACCGGTATTACCGCCATCGCCGCCATCGCCACCGGTATTACCGCCATCGCCGCCATCGCCACCGGTATTACCGCCATCGCCACCGGTATTACCGCCATCGCCAGAACCGGAACCACCCGAACCACCGGAGCCACCAGTATCCCCATCTCCATGTTTCGCAGATTCATGAGTTTCGCCACAAAGCTGACAAATTGTAATCTGACAAGTTTCCAAGTTCTTAAGAGGATAACCACAAGGGACCTGATACTGATAAGATATATGAGAACAAACCTTATGTGCAATTCCATTGTGACAAGTAAAAGTACTAACGTGTTCAGATTCTTCACCACAATAAAACGCATCAGAAACAACAGGACAAACTTGTTTATGCTTTGAACCTGATTCTATTTTTTTACCGCAAAGATCACAAGTTGTTTTTCTAAAAATTTGAAAATCTCCATCATCAAACCAAAACCAATAACGACCAGCAGAAAATTTACCCTTAAATGAATAAGACGTATGATGTCCTATTGAATAAGGACAGACACCAGTTTCAGGACAGGTATGCCCCTCAGGCGCATGAACATGATCATAACATTCATGATCCAAAAACAATGCATGCCCATGACCATGATCCCCTGCAGCATCTAACCAAATAGCAAAATATTCTCCTGGTGGGAATTCAAACCAACCAGACATATCAGAATACGAGCCATAACGTTCATAACCATCTACCTCAGGACCAGTATACCAGTCAGCAGAATAACAAGCAATCCCAAAAATAAACGAAAACAGCACCAATAACCTGCGCATAAAATCACCTCCCACTGATAGCAGCTTGGAAAATATACCAGATTACAAGGCCAACCAAGATACATAAATAGACATTGCCAGCCCTGACAGCAAAAAGAAGTTCCTCAAATACTACAGTTTCTTCCATAACTCACTCCCAACAAAAAAGGGGGCACTGTGGCCCCCTGCCCTTCGGCGGTCAATTCATCAGCCTTTGGTGCAACGCTTGATGAGCCAGAACACGAAGCCAACCACCAGCACGATAACGAAAATCGTAACGCAACTGGTGATTGCGGAAGTAATTGCAGTACGAACCGGGTCGACAATGGCATCGGCATTAATCGTAACCGCGCCACTCTCTCCGGAGGACACAAGATCAGCCGCGCCGGCGGAGAACCCCACAAACGAAGCCGCCGCCACCGCGACAAACGCCGCCGCCTTGTTGGAAACCGCTTTCACGCCTTTACCGATTTTCTTGAAAAAATTCCTCATGATGTTTCTTTCCCTTTGTTGTTATTTGTCTTTGATATTCCAAAAGTCAGTATCGCCGCCGCGCCGGATTGCTAGCAAGACAGTGCGAACGCCGGTACCAAGCATCCCAACCATCATACCCAACGCGAGACCCAATACAATGACCCCTGAATCATTCATTATTTTTCCTCACAGGAAAACACTTTTGTTTCATGCAAATATGCTTAACCCATCCCATACGACCGACAGAATCAAACAGAAGCCCAGTACTCTGTTGCTGAAATACAGCAGCCCGGCAATTAAAACACTGTACCCGGCGAAATCTGATATCATTTTGATTCATGCTCATTCCCCTTACAAACATGTTCTTTATAGAAAACCTCTATCCGCTCCCCGGTTCTGATCCACAAATCTAACAGTGGTTCACTGTTTTTAAACTGGAACACCCTGCAACCGCAAACCGGGCAAGGAATCACGCGAAAGAGAGGCCCGGTATACATGCTGAATCTTCCTCACTGTAAACGCTGGTATGTTCAATCTTTCCCGGAACATCAAAAGCCAAAAATTCACGAATTGCCACGTCTCGCTCATCCAGACAAGGACAATTATAAACCTCTACAAATGCTTCCAGTTTCCGCAAATCTTCCCTTACAAGATCAGACATTTCGCCGAACTTATAGCTTAAATACTTTGATATGGCAGAAGCATAATCCCCAATCATCCAAGCATTTAAAACGAAACTGCGACCATGATAGCCGACATTATGATACCAAACCTTGAAACTATGCGGAAAATTCATGAACATATCCGCGCAAGCCTTACGCCACATTGCCGCCTGACCACCGAACCAGCTAAAAGGCAAGCAACATTGCCGCATCCAGTTTCTAGAATAGTTGATATATCGAACCCCCTTAATACGCTTCCCGGTATCTTTAAACAGATATTTCGTCATATATTTTTTGATACCACAAGCGTCATGCCCATACGTCCACTTCACATTAATGAATCCGACAGCAGTTGACGTAACACTCAGAAAATGCCGGATCAATGCCCGAAGTTTCGAGGTTGTAGCACCATCGATATGACCTAAAATATGCAGATGCCAACCGCCTTTTTTATGCTGTTCCCATACTGCGATATAGTGAAATGGCGCATCCGTCAGGCCATGCGCATAACGTACTGATTCTTTATTCAGGAAAGTACGAAACACATTAAACGCCATTGCGCAGACCAATTTATCGATATTATCTTTAAATGTTGTAGTCATGAAAAAGGTATGCCCTTCACCGTAGCCAAATTCTTTAATAAACGCTCCGATGTTTGTTGCATCGCGGAACATTGCTTTAGCGTCAGGCATACCTCTTGCCCCCTCACTTCACCGGCTTGAAATCCAGCAAGGCAAGAATCTTCAAATTCACCTCCGATTTTGCCTTGTCCTTACCATCCCTTTCGGAAATTACATTCTTGCGAACAAAGGCCTGTTCGAAAATTGCAGTTCCCTCGTGCATCACGGGGAAGAGCTCACGTTGATTCGGATCGAGCAATTTAACCCACTTCGCATCTCCCCATTTTTCTTGAATAATGGCGAAATGCGTGACTTTCGTTTTATCACGATCATCCACAATCTGCTCAAAGGAAGTGATTCGACATTCAGTCAGAGTTCCGGTAAAAGCCATTTTCGATCTCCTTTCAAAAAAAAATTGAATTTCTTACACATCTCAACATTACAACTGTAATGCTTCTTTAATTATACAACATTACACATGTAATGTCAAGAGTAAATCTAAAAAAATTGATTTTTCTTCTTCCCTGATATAGATTAATCCACAAGGAGAGCTAACAATGAGCTACTTGGAATGGATTACAAAAAAATGGATTGAAACAGGCGGACTTATTTCACAAGCCCAAGCAGCGGAAATCCTAAATTGCAGTCGTAATGCAGTCAAAGACCTTGTAAAAAAAGGAACCTTAGAAGCTCATATCTTTGATAATAATAGACCATTAGTCGCACTTTCAGATGTTATAAAACTACATTCTGAAAGAACAAAAAAAGTCAACATCGAACTCAAAAAATGAATAAAACCTACTGGAAAGCAAAATCAATACTCACAGAAAATGAACGTATCTTTTACAAAATGCTATGTTCTATTATTTCCCTTGAAGATCATATCATTTTATGCAAAGTACGAATGGAAGATGTTATACACGTAGATTTCAATCTGAAAAATAAAAACTTTTCAGAATATCAACGTGCAAGAGGAAGAATGAAAAATAGACATTTTGATTTTGTAATTTGTGATATTGAAACCCAAGAAGTACAACGTGTCATTGAACTTGACGGTTGGACACATCAAAAAGAAAAAGAAGCAGAAGCAGACCAATTTAAAGACGAAGCCTGTAAAGAAGCGGAAATAAAACTTGTCAGAATTGACTATAACGAAATGAATTTCAGAGATAAAGTTATTGAAAAAATATTGAAAGGTTGAATTGCCCCTGTTTTCGGCTTCAACTCTTTTTCTTTACTTTCTTTTTTCTCTATTTTTCTTTTTCTTT
>CASEAJ010000031.1 GCA_949285425.1 uncultured Porphyromonadaceae bacterium | reverse complement strand
TTTTCTGTATGCGCTCGAACGGCTTATGCCATATTGACGGGATATTTCTTTTACCGAAAACTTTTCCAGGGTGACTTTCCGGTAAATCTCCGAAATTTCACACAGACTACGCTGTGACTGTTCATAATCTTTTTGTTTCATGCTTTTGACTCTTTAGGAGTCAACCTTTTTTAAAAAAAGACATCGTGCTGTTGGCGGCATAAAACCGTCATGCCGAACTCACGTGGTGAGATATTAGGAAACAAGGAGAAATGAGCGTTACCTTCCGATGAACCGCAGCCGTTTGCCGTCAGTCGTGCTGAAACGGCAGCTTATGAAGCACTGCGATGCGTTGCGTGCTGCCGTATCCGCTCCATATGCCGACGCCTCCGTTTATGTTGCCGGGCAGGTTGCTGTAGGCCGGGAATATGGGGTTCTGGCCGTTGAGCATTTCGTTTTGCAGGGCATTCCAGTATGCATGCGATTCGTAGGGCATTGTGCTGAGTTTTATACGGATGGTGTCGTGAGCGTTGTACACGGTGCTGAAGTCGTTGGCAGGATATATGCTTGGACCTTTGCTTAGCTCGAGCTTTATGCTCTCTCCCGGAGCATAGCGGTTGCTTGCAATGTTTCCATACAGGCAGGGTGTGAATACATCGCGCCGGGAGAAGAGGGCGGTGGACAGCCTGTAGCAGTCGGTTGAGGTGTTGCGGAAGCAGATGCCGATGTGTCCGATTGTGTCGTGGGGCTGGCGGGGAACGAACCACAGGCTGTCGATGGCGACGGGGGCGGGGATGCGTGTGCGGGCGGTGAGGGTATCGCCCTGATATTCGATGCGGAGGCGGTACTCTTTTCCGGCTTCTCCCTTGATGTTGCGTCCACGATATTCGTAGGGTGGAAGACGGTTGCCGTTTCGCTGCAGGTAAAGGGTGTCGTCCTGCTCGTTGTCGCTCACTATGACCAATGCACTGCGTATGGCGTGTTGCAGCAGGCTCACGGTGTCTTGGATGCCATTGATGGGTGCGCTGATGGAGAGCAGTACGGTAGGATAAGCATTATGTTCAATGCTGCCTTCGACCACGACACGAGGGATGTAGGGAATGCCGTTTATGTCTCCCCGGCTTTCGCAGGCGCAGAAAAAGAGGGGGAGCAGTCCTGCCCAACCCATCAGGAACAGAAGTTTCAGGTAGTGTTGCATGCTATGTGTTCTTTTCATTTCTGCCGTTTGCTTTTTTATGTTCATCGTGATTACGGTAAGTTCAATATGCGGTGGAGTCTAAAATCTGAATCGCCAGCTGATGGATGGCATGACGGTGAACAACGTTCTTTTTCTCAATGATATGACCAGCTTGCCAGGTTGTTCGGGAACTTCTTGTACATTGAGCGTGAGGTAAAGCGGATTTGCCACGGCCAGCAGGTTGTATATGGACAGGTTCAGACCGTTGTCGGGTTTGAACCAGTAGTTGATGCCGATGTCGGTACGGTTATAGGCAGGCAACCGGCTGCCGTTGTAGGGGCCGTATTCTTTCACGGGCATGTTCCCTATGAAATACCATGAGGTGGGGGCGGTGTAGGCATTGCCTGTGGCAAAAACCTGAGTGAGCGAGAAATCCCAATGTTTGTTCAAGATGTAGGTGCCGGTAAACGAAAGGTCGTGCGTACGGTCGTGCCGTGCAGGGAAGGTCTGTCCGTTGTCAATGTCGGGGAAACGGCGTTCCGAACGTCCCAGGGTATAGGCCAGCCAGCCGGTAAACCGGCCGTAATTTTTTTTCAGCATGAGTTCGAGTCCGTAGGCACGGCCGTCGCCGAAAACGAGCCGTTCGGTAAAAAGCCGGCTGTCGTTTTCGATGAAGTTCTGGTTGTATTCTGCCACGTCGTGCATGGAACGGAAGTATAGGTCTGCCGAGAGTTCTATCATGCCGTCAAGAAATGCCCGGTAGTATCCGGCCGAGGTTTCCATGCCTTTTTGAGGACGGATGTGGGCCGAAGAGGCCACCCAAAAATCGGTAGGCAGTCCGGTGCTTGACGGGAACAGTTTGAAAATGTATTGTGTGTTGCGGCTGAAGGTGGCTCGCAGATATTGTGTTTCTGTAAGCCGGTAGCGCGCGAACAGGCGGAAGTCAATGCTTTGGAAGTTCTTTGTGCTCCCTTGTTTGGCGGCGACGGAGCGGAAAAGGGTGTAGCGTATGCCTGGTTCCATGCTGAGGCGGGCGTTGAGACGCAGTTCAGTTCCGAGAAAGGCAGATGCCTCGTGGGCATGATTTTCACCGAACGAGAGGTCGGGCGAGAGGAGGTCGGACTGGCGCTTGTCGAATTCTTGAGGGTATAGCTGGTGAAAGCGGTATTGCAATCCGCCCTGCATGGGGAGCGTGCCTATGTGGAAATGTACCCGGCCGTTATACCCGGCCGTTGTGATGCGCGACAGGGTGTGTACGCTGATGTCAGACAGTTGTACGGACAGTTCGTTGCCGAACCGGCTGAAGATAAGGCTGTGTTCCATGCTCGTGTGTTGGTTCATGGCAGTGTTGAGTTGGACGGCGGCTCCCATGTTGTACCAGGGCATGCGGCCTGTCATGCCGATGAAATGTTCGGAGAGATCCAGCTTGTCGCGTCCGCCGAAGAAGTTTATGTGCAGTTGGTTGCGGTCGTTTAAATGGCCGATGACCGTTGCGTTGATGTCATTGAAATTATAGTGTATGTTTTCTATCTGGTTGGTGACGCTTGTGCCGGAAGTAAGCCCGAGTAGCGGTTTTAGTAAATAGTTCATGTAGGTTTTGCGTGCCGACAGATAAGCGCCCCATTGATGGCTCAGATGCAGGTTCAGCGTGGCTTGTGTTGCCAACAGGCCTACGTTGCCTTGCACGGAAGTCTTGTCGGGTATTTGCTCCTTGGGGCGGGTGCTGATGGTTCCTGACAGGAAGTTGCCGTAGCAGGCATGGACTCCTCCCTTGGCAAGTTCTACGGCAGAGAGATGGTCGCCGTTGAAAAGCGGAAATACGTTCAGTAGATGTCCGGGTGTATAGACGGGAATGCCGGCATAGAGCAGAAGGGTTTGGCCGGGGTCTCCTCCGCGTACGTAAATATTGGATTGGCCTTCACCGGAAGTTTGTACGCCGGGGGTGAGTTCCAATATTTTCAGTACATCGGACATTCCCATGAGTGAAGGGATGGATTTTATCCCCTCGGTGTGCAGCAGTATTTTGCCCGATGAAATGCCGGTGAGTTTGGTGCGTCGGTTTTGTTCTACGGTAATTTCCTGCAAGTCGAACTGCCGGGCATAGTCGAGAGTGTCTGTCGGCGGTTCGTGTGTCGCCTGACCAAAGCAGGACAGCAGGCCAAGGGTGAATACCAGTATGTGGAACAATGCTAATGTTTTCATTCTATCCGTAACGACCGCAAAGGTAGTGTAAAAGGAAAAGGAATGCAAATGCTTCAGGAACATATAAAACAAGGCGGACCGATTGAGCGGCCGCCTTGTTTTTCTGTAGCACGTCAGGATGTTTGCTTGTGGGCAATATCCGTTGACTATTTTTCCTGTTTGCTGAAGTATATTTTCAACGGGTTGGCGAGTATTTTGGTAAAGCCTTTTACGTCATCGGCGCTCCAGGCGCGGTTCACTTCGCCGTATTCGCCGAAGTTGGTCTTCATGAGGTCGAACGGACTTTCTACTCCGACCAGGGTGTAACCGAGCGGACGCAGTTTCACCGTTACCGTACCGCTCACACGCTGTTGTGAACTTTCGAGGAACTGTTCGATGTCGCGCATCACCGGTTCCAGATATTGTGCTTCGTGCAGGAACATGCCGTACCATGTGCCAAGCTGGTCTTTCCAATACTGCTGCCATTTGGTGAGCGTATGTTTTTCCAGCATTTTGTGTGCGTTGATAATGAGCATGGGGGCGGCGGCTTCGAAGCCCACACGTCCCTTGATGCCGATGATGGTGTCGCCGATGTGCATGTCGCGTCCGATGCCGTAGGCCGATGCTATTGCTTCCAGCTTGTTGATCAGTTCGATTTTGTTGTCGGAGGTTTCTCCGTTCACGGCGCATATCTCGCCTTTTTCGAATGTGAGTGTAACGGTTTCTTCTCCCTGTTTTGTCACCTGGCTGGGGTAAGCTTCAGCGGGCAGGGTCTGTTCCGAATGCAGGGTTTCCTTGCCGCCGATGCTGGTGCCCCACAGACCTTTGTTGATGGAGTATTCCAGTTTTTTGAAATCGGCTTCGTAGCCATGTTCCTTCAAGTAGTTTATTTCATACTCACGGGTGAGCACCATGTCGCGGGTGGGGGTGAGTATTTTGATGTCGGGTGCAAGCACGTCGAAGGTGAGGTCGAAACGTACCTGGTCATTGCCGGCACCGGTGCTGCCGTGAGCTACATAGTCGGCGTTGATGGACTTTGCATAGTTGATGATGGCCATGGCCTGGAATATGCGTTCCGAACTTACCGAAATGGGGTAGGTGCCGTTCCGCAACACGTTGCCGAACACCATGTATTTGATGCTTTTTTCGTAATACTCTTGTGTGATGTCGAGTGTGACGTGCTTTACGGCTCCCAGTTTGTAGGCCCGTTCTTCGATGCTTTTGAGTTCGTCAGGACCGAATCCTCCGGTGTTGGCCACTGCGGTGTACACGTCGTATCCTTTTTCTTCACTCAGGTATTTCACGCAAAAAGAGGTGTCCAGGCCTCCGCTGAATGCTAAAACTACTTTTTCTTTCATTGCTTTATTGGTTTTTGGGGGAATTCAGAAGCCGGAATCCGGAAATCGTGCATATTCTGTGTCGATTTCTTGTTTCTTACTTCTTGCTTCGGTGTTCTTACTTTTGTTTTTCTTCTTTTTCCGGGTCGTACAACATGCCTGTGCAAAGACACATTTTGCGCCCTGTGCGTTGCAGGATGTCATAGTTCACGCAGGTTTGGCAGCCTTTCCAAAAGGCGTCTTCGTCGGTCAGTTCGGAGAACGGTACGGGTTTGTAGCCCAGTTCCGAATTGATTTTCATGACGGCCAGCCCGGTGGTGAGTCCGAACAGTTTGGCATCGGGATAGCGTTTGCGCGAAAGTTCGAATGCCGTTCGTTTGATACGTTTGGCCAGTCCGTGTCCGCGGAATTTGTCCACAACAATCAGTCCCGAATTGGCGACGAATTTCTTTTCGCTCCAGGCTTCTATGTAGCAGAACCCGGCGAATTCTTCTCCGCACAAAGCGATAATGGCCTTGCCTTCCTCCATTTTTTTAGCTACGTATTCCGGATTCCGGCGGGCTATGCCGGTTCCTCTTACTTTGGCTGCGGCCTCAATGGTTGTCAATATGGTGTCGACGTATTTCAAATGGCGTGTGTCAGCCACCTGTATCGTGATTTCGTCGACGGTATTTTCTGTTTGCATTTTTTATATTGAAAATGATTTTGAACGTAAGTCTTTATTTGCTTTGCTTCGGCATTTCAAACATGTCGGAAATCGTGTCGCGCGATACGCCTTCCCGCATTACGAGCAGGATGGTGTCATCGCCGGCAATGGTGCCCAACACTTCGTACCGTGCTTCATTGTCTATATCCCATGCAATGGCGTTGGCATAGCCCGGTTTGGTTTTCACCACAGCCAGTTGTCCGGAAAAATCGATGCTGAGTATCGCTCCGTTGGTAAAGTGGTTGGCCGCTCCTTCTTCGGGCATCGGCGGTTGGTTTACCGGAGGAAGAATGTATTTGTATGTTCCGTTGGGAAGCGGGGTCTTGGCCACTTTCAGTTGTTTCAGGTCGCGCGACAGGGTGGCCTGAGTCACATCACATGCATGTTTTGACAGAAGGGTCTGCAGCTCTTCCTGGCTTCCTACCACATTCGATTTCAGTATCTCCGATATGATTTGCAATCGTTTCCGTTTATTCTTCATAAATGCATATTTATTTGAATGACGCTGCAAAGATAATTCATTTTTGTATAATTATAGATAGTTTTGGTAAAAAATTTGCCTTTTTATGTAAAAATGAATTCTGTGTTTGTGTGGGTGAGATGAAAAAAGGACGGCTTTGGCCGTCCTTTTTTCGTGTATAGTTCAATGGTGAGAAATCTGTTTATTTCACAACAACATCATCAATTTGGAATGTTGTGGAGTTGCTTGCACCACCTTTAGCAATGTATTGCCATGCAATATAAATGGTACCTTTATAAGCAGACAAGTCTACATTGCCCGATTCTACGAAAGTGTATTGTTTGTCGTCTTTGCCTGCCAACTTAGCTGTAGTGATTTCTGTTCTTGTGGTTTTACCATCTTTGTTTTGCAAAACAAAGAGTTTCAAGGAAGAAGTGTCTTGCCAATAAGCCTGAGCCGTTTTAAAGGTCAATGTCTTTTCCTTCAATCCGTCTGCATTTACAGGAGGGGTAACTAACCAGTATTCGTAATCTTCGGCTTTACCGTTGTGGGCGCTGGCCTGTGCGTATTGGTTTGTCGTGCCGCTTTCTTTGTCGGTAAATTCTTTACCTTGCCAGTTTCTGTCACCTTTTACAGCGAAGAGTTTCCAGTCTTTGAGGGCAATGTCTTTGTTGCTTTGCACCGTGCTGAAGTCTTCGTTGATTTCTGTTACGGGTGTAGTTGTGTCACCGGTCAGGTCAACATCCGAGTTTTGGGCACCGGCAGTAACTTCTTTGCCATCCAATATCACTTTTGTTAAATCTACCAATCCGGCAGCACCGCAATACTTTTCGAATGTACCGGTTACCACGATTTTCTTTTTGTAGTTGCCGGGATTGTTTACCAAATTGAGCGCTGGTTTGTAATCGCCTAATTTGAGCACTACTACTTTGTATGTATCGGTATTTTCCGGGTCATCGGCAATCAGTAATTGGTCTACACCGGCATTTTCTGTTCCGATTATGAATTTCGGATTATGGTTGAAGTTGTAGCTCCCCACGACATAGGCTTCCACGGTGAAAGTTTCAGTTCCGGCTCCTTTATCGGGTAAAGGCATTGCCAGCATGTCGGCTACGGTTTTGTTTGTTCCGTTGCCTCCATTTCCGTTGCCACCCCCATCACCCGGACCATCCGGTTCGTCACCTACATTGTTACAAGCTGCGAAAATGAGTGCGAATGCAGCCAAGAATGATAAAAACTTGCTCTTTTTCATAAATCTTGTTTTTTTAGTTTGTTATTTGGAAATTGATTGTTGTTAGTTCTTTTCCTTGAAGTCGCTGGTTGCACGTACGTTCAACTGGAAGTCGCCTTCGTTGCGTTCCTTGTCGCGGTAGTAGCTTACAACGACGGTCAAGTCGCCTACTTTGCCCAATGGTAACGGTTGGTTGGCAAAAGCAGCAAATTCACTGGTCGATACATACACTTTTTCCCCGCTCGGATCGGTTATTTCACGGGCGATGGGCACCCCGGTGATACTGGGTTTCGGCCGTCCCCAAAAGGCGGTTTCTTCATCCAGTTCTTCCGGGTCAAACGGGTTTTTACCCCATCCGGTAAATTCGGCATCTTTTATTACTACCAGGCGTGAATGCACCTCACGGCCGCCGGCCTTGATTTCGGCAATGGTCATGGGGGTAGCCACAACCTTGTCGGGTTCGGGGTCGCCGCATATCTTCAGGCGTTGCTGGAAGGCGGTCCATGGAATGCGTCCCGGTTCGTAACCCTGCTTGCGGGTGTCACTGTCGTTGTTGAAGTATATGCAGCCCAGTTGGTACACATCGGCATATTTGCCAATGGCCAGTCCGTTACAGCAGATGGAAATGACTTGGCCGATGGGCATGATGCCATACAGCGAGTTGGCATCGACGGATATTTTCAGCCCTATGGTCGGGTCGTTGAGGTCTTGGATGACGATGTATTTGTACATGTTGCCATCGCGATCGGACGACACCACCCGTCCGTTAATAATGATGCTGTCGCCTCCTTGTGGTATGCTGTCGACGCTGAACAGGTTGGCATTACCGCTGTTGGAACGTACCGGGAAGCAAGTGCCTTTTTCTGTGGCAAATTTGGCAATGAACTCGGCAATGGAGTGAGTGGCAGTCCACGGTTGGGTGTCCGTGCTGGGCGGTATCGGTTCGTAGTGGCTCGGTTCGCACGAAGGGAGCGCGGCGGCGAGCAATCCCGCCAGACCTATCATGAAAATTATTCTGCTCGTTTTCATAAGTCAATATCAATTTTGTAAGTTGACAATCTGTTGTCTTGGTTAAAATTTGAATCCTACGTTGAAGAAGAAGTTGAATCCCCACGCATAATAATATTTGTTGGGGAATTTGTCCAAAGCCGAACGGTCTATGGCGTCATCGGCTATAGGCAGACGTCCCTGTTGGTATCCGCCGGTCACCATGTTCTTGTTGTTGAGAATGTTGCTCAAACTCAGGTTGAAGTTGAGTGACTTGCGGTTCTTCAAATAGATGAGTTTGCCGATGGAGGCATCCAGTATGAAGCCGCCTTTCAGCTTTTCCTGTGTTCCCAATGCCCGTACGGCGGCCTGCGCTTCTTCGGTTGTCGCGGCGGCCATGAGGTTGCTGCTGTTCACCTTGCTCATGTCGCATCCGTACATGGCAATGGTCGATTCGGTGAAACGGTTGGGGGCGAAGTCGAGGTAATTGTTGCCGAAATAGTTCAATGTCACATCAACAAACCACATTTTGGGGTGGAAATAGTCCAACGTAATGTTGGCAGCCAGCTGCGGGCCGTTGTTTATCTTCAGCCCTTTTGTGTAGACTGTTTCGGACACATCGGGTTCGGCTCCGTTTTCCCAGCTTTTGGTACCCATGGCGTTGTTGGTGTAGTGGTAGTCAGCAATGGTTCCAGCAGCTGATACGCTGAATCCCCAGGCTATGGGGGCGGAAAGACCGATTTCCACACCTTGGAATATCTTGTTTGCACCCGTCAGCACGTGGTTGATGAATGTGTGCTGCATGTCGTCATAATAACCCAATTTTTCCGTACTGCCTTGTACGTGTGTGCGGAATGCGCTTACACGCCCGCGGAGGAACGGATAGGAGAAGGTATAGTTCAGGTCGTACGACAGAATTTTTTCGCTTTGCAGCCCTTTCACGCGGGTGTCTTTGATACGTTCCGACACGTATGAGTCGCGTACGAGCGGGGCACGTGTTTCGGCCTGTACGTTGGCAGACAGACGGTTTCTTCCGTCAATCTTATACGTGAGTCCGGCTTTGAGTGACGGGTCGGTGAAGAACCAGGTGGTTGACTTTCCGTAAGAACGAGCCACGGGGTCGGCCAGTGTTTCTTCGTCCAATCCGCCGTTGAGGAATTGTACGCGTCCGTTCTTCATGTGACCGAAGCGGTAGAACTGAGTGTAGGTGAGTTGTGCACCAGCATAGAAATCGATGTTGGCGAAGTTGAATTCGGCCAAAGCAAATGCAGCGCCGCTGAGGTAGTGCATGTCGTAATTGTATCCGAATATGTCATCCTGTCCTTTTTTAATCAGGTTACCTTCGCTGTCCACGCCGTTCAGGTCGTTTATCTTGGCGTAGGTGGGCAGTTCGAAGTCGGAGGTTTCATCGCGTTCTGCATAGGTGTCTACATCGTAGAATCCATCGGCTCCCAGCAGGTCGTCCATTGTCTTGTAGTGCATTCCTTTCGACCAACGTCCTTCAATACCGGCATTCAGACGGAAGAAATTGGTGAACTGGTTGGTGTATACCGAGTTCAGGGCCGTTTCCATGAGGTCGTTGTGGCGGCGTTCTACATAATAGAGCGATTGCCGTCCCGGGCTGGTAACCGGGGTCTTGCGGTTGGCTTCGTACAATGCTTCCCAGTTGATTTGAGAAACGGTCGGGTCTGACCAGGTGGCTCTTATTTCTTCCTGCAGGCGCGGGTCATTGAAGAAACTGGGCAGGTTGCGGTAATAGTCGGGGCGCGGATCGGGCTTGTTCGAGAACGACAACGCCGAGTTGCTGTACATGCTGTAATGGAAAGCTATACCGGTGCGCAGACTTTGCTTTTCGTTTATTTTCCACACGTGCGAAAGTATGGCTGTCGGGTCAAACGATTCGACAATGCGCGAGTTGCGCTTCTTGCCGTTGTGGTAGCCCCAATATGGGTTGTAATAGATGGATTCGGCCAGGTCATACACTTCCTGGGTTACCCCTCCCTGCTGTGCCCGGCGGGTGGGAGCACCGTAGGCCACCAATGACAGGCGGTGATTTTCGTTGAAGATTTTTTCGGCCGAAAGGAACAGCCCTGCCGAGTTGTAGAATGTCCCTTCGACAATGCCTTCGTTGGCATAACGCACTACGCCCGACACGGCAAATGCCCAACCGCTTGGCAGCACGCCGGTGCCGTAGGTGTATTGCCCGCGCATGATGTATGAACGGTTTGACAGCGACCCGCTGAGGTTGGATCCGGTGGCAAAGGCGCTGGCGCGTGTATTGATGTTGGTGTTGGCACCCAGGTTGCCGTAGCTGTAGGTGTTGGGCGAAAGACCGTAAGTGAGGTCTTTGTTGCGGGTGGCGTTGTTCAATCCGCCCAGTGAAGAGTAGTTGAACAGCCCCCGTTCTGCATCGACGAAGCGCACACCGTTGATATAAGTGGACTCATACTTGCCATCATAACCGCGGGTGCGGAAGCGCATCGGGCTGAAGTTGTAGCTCGTTTGCGAAATGTACACGTCGCTTGACGAGGAGAACGATGCTCCGATGGATTGCGAACCTTCGTCGTCGCCATCCAGCTGGGCTTCGCTCAATTGAAGTATGACATCTTGTTTCAGGTCTTCTTGCAAGTCAATCCGGAGTTTGATAACTCCCAAGTCGGTTTCTTCGTTTTCTTTCAGGCTTGCCGTTATCATGCGGTTGAAGTAGCCTTCCTTGACAAACGAAAGTTCATTGCTTCCTGCTTCAAGGAACGTGAAGTAGAACTCCCCGGCGGCATTGGTGCGGGTCGAGATGTTCTGTTGCAACAGGGTTACCTTCACTCCGATAATCGGTTCGCCCGTTCCTGAGTCTTTGACGACACCTCGGGCGGAGGTTTGAGCGGAAAGCTGCCATGTGAAAATGGACACGAAAAGCATCCACAAGATTTTTTTCATACAATAACCTTTTTTTGATTAAAAAAACATTAAAAAAATAGAAAAGGGCGTGCAAGTTACAGTTTTTTTTTGAACTGACAATAAATGCCGGTTATATTTTTGAATTTTCATATGAAAACCTTGTTGTACAGTTGTTAAAGGACCGTTACCAATTAACACTTATAACAGCGAAAGGAGGGAAAATGTTCGGTGAAAAAGGAAAAAATGCTTGAATTTCGGCAAACGGACTGCCGTTTGTTTCAATTTTTAATTGCTCAGTTCGATGGTCACGTTGTCCACCTTGCCGCCCAGCGGAGGATTGTGTTTGGAGATTCGTACTGTGAATGTTTCCACCTGCGGAAAACTATGGGTAAGTCGCTGGAGTATGTTTTGAGCCAAATGCTCTATCAGGTTGACGGGACGGTCCATTTCCGTTTTCACCGCATCGTACACCAGCTGGTAATTCAGGGTGTCTTCAAGCCGGTCGCTTTCGCCGGCTTCGGAGGTGTCCAGCTTCATGCTTACGGTTACAGTGAATGTGTTTCCGAGTTTTCGTTCATGTTCCATGCAGCCGTGATAGGCGTGAAACTCCATGTTGTTCAGTGTGATGATAGCCACTTCTTGTAAAATTTAATGATTGTGTCATGCAAAATTAATATATATTTACCCTTTATCCAACATCCCGACGGTTAAGATTTGATTAAGCCCGGTAGGGCATTCGGTTTTGTGTCGTTTTGTGTTTCTTCGATGAGAAGAATGCTAAAGACTTTGCTCGGGCGGTGTCTTTTTTGTTTGTATGACGCCAGATTCGTGCAGATGTGCCTGTATGTTTTCTGTTTTTTGCGGGAATATTCTATAGCCTCGCATGGGAGGTCATATAACCTCCCATGCGAGGTCTTATAACCTCCGAACGCAGGTCATACGACCTCCCATGCGAGGCTATAGAATATTTTGTGGCAGGTTATGAAACATCCCCGCATGGAATGGCATTTTTTTGTGAGAGGAGATGGCGTAATTCAAAAAGCCGATTTTCGATGAGAAGCGTCAGGCTTTTTAACCCAAATTGGTCATTGGAACGCTCGGAGCTTGCCTGGTTGTGGATGATTTGTCTTTTTGTCTGCTTTCGTTTGCCTCTGCGTTCGCTTTTTCTTGTTGTTTGATAAGATAGGCTTGCCATAATCAAATTGAAAACTTTGTTTTCGTTTGTTTCAACGCTCACCTTTCACTGTCTTTTCATAAGATAGGAGGCGGCTTGGAAGAAACGAAATTGAAAACTGCGTTTTCATTTGTTTCTCCGCTCGCCTTTCGCTATCTTTGTGCCAGTATTTTAATGGATTTGTTTTGAGTACCATTTGGCTTATCATTATAATATTGGTGTTTTCGGCATTTTTCTCGGGCATGGAGATTGCCTTTGTGTCGTCGAACAAACTGCGTTTTGAACTTGACAAGAAACAGCAGGGAGTGGCATCAAGCATATTGTCGGTCTTTTACGATCATCCTCAGCAGTATATATCGACCATGCTGGTGGGCAATAACATCTGTCTGGTTGTGT
Organism: uncultured Porphyromonadaceae bacterium; assembly: GCA_949285425.1. Taxonomy (GTDB): domain Bacteria; phylum Bacteroidota; class Bacteroidia; order Bacteroidales; family Paludibacteraceae; genus QVMH01. The sequence goes on along the minus strand of CASEAJ010000031.1, from coordinate 48,772 downwards.
ATGGCATGTTGATGGCCGAAATACTTAACCCGTATCTTGTCTTTTTGGGAAACCCTTTTCTCGTGACCTTGGTGCAGACTGTCATAGCCACGGTTATTGTGCTGATTACAGGCGAATTCCTTCCTAAAACCATATTCCGTACCAATCCCAACCTGTGGCTGAATGTGTTCTCTCCGCTGCTGTTCCTCTTTTACGTGTTGCTTTATCCTGTGTCGAGTTTCAGTACGTGGGTGTCGAAGGTGATGTTGCGTCTGTGTGGTGTGAAACGCGGCGAAGAGGATGAACGCAATACGTTTTCGCGCATTGATTTCAACTATCTGGTGGAAGAGTCTCTGGATGGTTCCGAGGGAGAGACGGAAATGGACAACGAGGTGAAAATGCTTCAGAATGCGCTTGACTTCTCGAATGTGCGTTTGCGCGATTGTTTTGTCCCCCGTCCTGAAATTGTTGCGCTTGATTACGAGCAGACGGATGTGGAGACCCTGAAGCAGACTTTCATTGAAACCGGACTTTCGAAAATCATTATATATAAAGGTAATATTGACAATGTGGTGGGCTATATTCATTCTTCCGAAATGTTCACCCACCAGGCCGACTGGAAGGAGCATATTTATTCGCTGCCTATCGTGCCCGAGAACATGGCGGCCCAGAAACTGATGAAAATATGTATGCGGCAGAAAAAGAGTATTGCCGTGGTTGTGGATGAGTTCGGGGGAACGGCGGGTATTGTTACCTTGGAGGATATTTTTGAGGAAATTTTCGGCGAAATAGAGGACGAACACGATACGCACGAATATGTGTCGGAACAGGTTGGCGAACATGAATATGTGTTCTCCGGCCGTCTGGAGGTGGAGGACATCAATGAGAAGTATGGGCTGGACATCCCCGAATCGGATGAGTATGAGACGATAGCGGGTTTCCTGCTGTACAAGCACCAGCATTTCCCGAAACTGAATGAGGTTGTCCGCATCGGACCTTTCACGCTGAAGTGCACGAAAGTGACCAACAACAGGATAGAACTGATTCGCCTGACAGTGGAAGATAATGAGTGACGGAGTTCTCCGCAATGCGCTAACAATAGAACAGACAGCATGATAACGACATTTCTTTTGGATTCGGTCCGTACAACGGGGAAGTATTTCCTGCTGATGCGGAAGGTGTTTTCGCGTCCGGAGCGCGGTCGGATGTTTTTCCGGCAGTTTGCATTGGAAATCAACAAACTGGGGTTGGAGTCGCTGCCCATAGTGGTCATCATATCGGTGTTTATCGGTGCCATTATGACGATTCAGACCAAGTTGAACACGGAAAACCCTTTGCTGCCGGCTTACAGCACGGGGTTGGTGACGCGCGACACGTTGCTTCTTGAGTTTTCATCGACCATCATGTGCTTGATTCTGGCCGGGAAAGTAGGGTCGAACATAGCATCGGAGATTGGGACCATGCGCATTACCGAGCAAATCGATGCGTTGGAGATTATGGGTATCAATTCGGCCAGCTACCTGATATTGCCCCGTGTGATGGCATTTGTGCTGATGATGCCGGTGCTGGTCATTTACAGCATGGCGATTGGCTTGCTGGGCGGATATTGTGTGGGCCTGTTTACCGACATTATCACGGTGTCCGACTATTTGTTGGGCATTCAGTATGCTTTCATTCCCTATTACATATTCTATTCGTTGGTCAAGTCGCTGGTGTTTGCGTTTATCATTTCATCGGTTGCCTCGTTTTACGGGTATTATGTGAAGGGGGGCGCGCTCGATGTGGGTCGTGCCAGTACGAATGCGGTGGTGAACAGCAGTGTGCTGATATTGTTTTTCAATTTGATTATAACCGGTTTGATGTTGAACTGACAAGGTGCATGATGATGGGTAATCTGCGGCGTTGCTTTCGACGGTCGGTTTCGGTCGCAGATTTCAGTATGCTCGCCTTATAAGAAGCTGGACAAGGACCGGTTGGTAGAAAAACGTTTTCAACGTTCAATTTTCAATTTTCAACTATATTGTGATCGAGGTAAAAAATGTCATAAAGTCGTTCGATGGCGGTGAGCCGGTGCTGAAAGGAATCTCAGCCGTGTTTGAACCGGGCAAGGTGAATATGATTATCGGTCCGAGCGGGTCGGGCAAGACCGTGCTGATGAAATCGATTATCGGTTTGCAACGCATCGACAGCGGACGCATAGAATATGATGGGCGTAATTTGCCTGACATGCGTATGAAGGATGTCCGCCGCTTGAGGCGCGAGGTAGGCATGCTGTTTCAGGGAGCGGCTCTGTTTGACTCCATGACCGTGCTGGAAAACGTTATGTTTCCCTTGGAAATGTTTTCAAAAGGAACGCGGCAGGAGTGTGTGGAACGGGCCCGGTTCTGTCTGCACCGGGTGAACCTGGCCGAAGACAAGTATGGGTTGATGCCTTCGGAAATCAGTGGTGGAATGCAGAAACGTGTGGCTATAGCACGTGCAATTGCCTTGCAGCCCAAGTACTTGTTTTGCGATGAACCGAACTCGGGTCTTGATCCGAAGACCTCGCTGGTGATAGACCGGCTGCTTTCTGAAATCACCCGGGAGTTTGACATGACGACCATTATCAATTCGCACGACATGAATTCTATTATGGAGATAGGTGACAACATAGTGTTTATAGAACATGGTCTGAAAGTGTGGCAAGGGTCGCGGACCGATATATTCCATGCGGAGTGCAAGGAACTGGACGATTTTGTGTTTGCATCGGATCTGTTCAGAAAAGTGAAGCGGGCAGTCTCTCCGGGTGGAACCATGTAATTAAAGGTACAGTTACTCATTTTTTCAACAAGGTATATCAGAAAGGGGAAAGTGCCGGGCGCCGAGACAAGAGGCAGGGGAAGCATGCAGATGTATGCGACCGAAACCGCTGCCTGAAGCAAGGCTGCAGATGGGCTGTTGTGATATACCGGGAGGAGGTTACATGAAAATAATATCTTACAACGTGAACGGCATTCGTTCGGCCATATCCAAAGGATTGTTGGAATGGCTGGAGCGGGAATCGCCTGATGTGTTTTGCGTGCAGGAAACCAAGGCGCAGCCGGAACAGATAGACCGGACGGCTTTTGCCCGGTTGGGTTATACGGGTTATGTGCATTCGGCAGAAAAGAAGGGATATAGTGGCGTCGCCATTTTTACCAAAATACAACCGGACAACGTGGTCACAGGTATGGGCTTTCCCCTCTATGATGCCGAGGGACGTGTGCTTCGTGCCGACTATGGCGATGTGTCGGTGATGTGTGTGTACGTGCCTTCCGGTTCGTCGGGTGAGGAGCGTCAGGCTTTTAAAATGGATTTTCTGGAAGATTTTCTGCCTTTTGTCGGTCGGGTGCGTGAGGAACGTCCCAACCTGATTGTGTGCGGAGACTACAACATATGCCATAAACCGATAGACATCAATCATCCGGAACGGCAGATAGGTGTTTCCGGATTTTTGCCGGAGGAACGCGAATGGATGGACCGTTATGAAGCGTCGGGTATGGTCGATTCGTTCCGGCAGTTTGATGCCAGTCCGGAAAAATACAGCTGGTGGAGTTTCCGTGCCGGGGCGAGAAAACGCAATGTGGGATGGCGCATCGATTATCACTGGGTCAGCGAACCGTTGCGCGGACGCTTGCTGTCGGCAGCCATTCTGGCCGATGCCGTACATTCCGACCATTGTCCGGTGTCGGTGGAAGTGAAGGAGGTATAAGAGCAGTTTCTGCTTGTTTGTGAAAAAGATGAGCCGGATACATAAACGCTTAAAAAACAATAAAAGCAGAGAGAAGTCTTTAAAAAGCAACGAAATGTTTTTACTTTTGCTCCGCAAAGTAATGTGTGGATATTATCAGTATGAAGCGAAATAAGATTTATTGGATAGGCCTGTCGTTGTTGACGGTTTTTTTCGTGTCTTGTCTGGATAAAGAAACAGGAGAAATCAAGTTGTCGTCCGACCCTACCTTTGTGTCGTTGACCTTTGCGGAAAATGACAGTATACCTGGATTGGAAGATGCGGCTTTTACCTTGGAATATGAAGGACATTACAACGACTCGATTATTGTCAATTTGGACTCGTTGCCTCATTTGACGCGTATAGACAGCGTGTATGCCACTTTTACGTTCAAAAGTACATCCGGTTCTTACCTGGTTCAGGACAAGGCCGATGGCTCGGGTCAGGATACCATTTATTTTGCCAGCAGCGATACGATTGACTTTACGCTCCCGACCGTGGTGTACAACCGTTCTTCGGACGGAACAGCCCTGAGGTCGTACCGTATAAAGGTTAATGTGCATCAGGTTGAACCGGAACTGTATGTGTGGAAGGAACTGAACCCACAAGTAACAACCTATCCGGAAATTAACCAGAAGGCCATATATTTTGAACCACAGGACCTCTTTCTCTTTTATGTCGGTTCCGACACGGAAACGAAGGTCTATGAGTCGGCCGACAAGGGGGTGACCTGGACGGCGGGTACACGCCTGAATTTGCCTGCCGAAAATACGGCATCGCTGAAATTGCGTTATATGGCAGCATACAAGAATCAGCTTTATGTAACGGACAATGCCGGAAAACTCTATCGTTCGGGCGATGGAAAAATGTGGGAGACGGCTTATGCTAATGCCGATACGCTGATATATAACCTGCTCTTCCCGCAAGGTGATGCTTTGTGGGGAATCATGCGTACAGGCAATGATGCTTTTTGTCTGGGCATGACTGCCGATGGCAGCCATTGGGAATACAAGGCGGATTTACCCCAGTATTGGAATGATGCAGACCGTATGTTCCCGATAGATGACTATGCCTCTTTGGTGTTCAAGTCGCGGGTTGGCAATCCGAAAATGATGGTGTTGGGAGGACTGAACAAGCGGGGATTAAGAAATCGTACGACTTGGGTGTCGGAAAACGGAGTGGCTTGGGAACCCCTGCGTGATGGAGCCCTGCCGGCTCTTCAGGGAATGGCGCTGACACAGTATGATGACAAATTGCTTTTGTTTGGAGGTATGGGTAGTTCGGGGTATGTGACACCCTTGCTGGAGTCGAAGAACGAAGGACTTTCCTGGTCAGTTCCGGACAGTACGTATAATGTGTTGCCTGAAAAATATCCGGCCCGGACTTATCAGTCGGTCATATTGGATGAAAGTGATAAGCGCCTGTATCTGGTGGGAGGAAAGAATATGGAACGGATATATTCTGATGTGTGGACGGTCAAGTTGAACAGAATGTATTTCGGTGATTGAAATTGAAAGCCCTCTGGCCTTGTTTTTCCCTTTTTGAATTATGCATCGGAAAGACTATCATATAATACGTAGAATCCGCTTCCGCAGTTGGAGTCGGAAGAGTTATGCCGCGTTCTGTAGTCTGGCTTCGGAGGTGACGATAGGGCAGGTATGCAAATCTATCACTGACATGTCGCTTCGGAAGTCGGCCGGAGTAGCGGGACGTAGTATAGTCGGCGATGTGTGCAGTGTGGGCGATGAAAACCATGTTGAGGAAAGTGTCGATGCGTTATGGAATGATGATTTGCTTGGGCTGGAACAACAGCTCATCGCATTTTCTTTGAACGGAACGGCAGCTGCAGCAGGTGTCCCCTGTATGTATATGTTGAATTATTAACCTTGGCGGTTGGAACAAACATTTGTTCCAACCGCCTTTTTTTATTCAATTATATGAGAAAAATAGTATTTTGTTTAGCATTGTTTTCGCAATTGTTTTTTTTCATGCTGGCTCAGGATATAGAGGAGCGGGAGCTGGCATTGGATGAATTGGAGGTAAGTGCGTCGACAAACAAGGTGTATTCCGAATTGGGACGTGTGCTTACGGTGATTAATAAACAGGAGATAGAACGGCTTCCGGTACGGACAATAGATGAACTGCTGGATTATGTTGGCGGAGTAGACATTCGTCAACGAGGTGCGGCCGGTGTACAAGTAGATGTGTCTATACGTGGCGGCTCGTTCGACCAAGTGTTGATTTTGCTTAACGGAATCAATATTACCAATCCTCAAACCGGGCATTACAACCTGGATATGCCGGTTGATTTGGGTGATGTGGCACGCATAGAGGTGTTGCAGGGATCGTCGGCACGTGTGTTGGGGCTGAATGCTTTCAGCGGAGCGATTAACATTGTGACGGAACAACCCGATGACAATCGTTTGTCTGCGGCTGTAACGGCCGGAAGTTATAATACGACGGGACAGTCCGTGTCGGCATCATACGGGGCAGGAGGTTTCCGGGCTTTCGCTTCGGCAACAAAGCAACGCAGTGATGGCTATATCGATAATACGGACTATGACATGACCCATGTGTTTTTGCACTTGACACAGCATACGGAAAAAAGTGGAAAGTTTGGCTTGCAGGCAGGCTATCAGCAGAAAGCCTATGGCGCGAATGGCTTTTATTCTTTGAGTTATCCGGATCAGTTTGACCATATCCGGACATTTTTCTCAGCATTGACCTGGTCGTTGAACCGGCCGGGTTGGTTGTGGAACGGGCAATTGTATTGGAAAGAACATCACGACCGTTACGAACTGATTCGAAACTCGGCGGTAGGGCGAAATTTCCATCAGACGGATGTGGCAGGAGGCAAGTTTACCGTAGCCCGGATTTTGCCGATAGGTAAGTTTACTTTGGGGACGGATTTGCGCAACGAACATATTTTCAGTACGGTGCTTGGTGAGCCAATGCCCGTGTCCAAGCCGATACCTTTTGAAGGGGAGGCTCGTTTCACGCATGAGAAAAACCGGCTTATTGGCGGCTTGTTTGCCGATTATTCCGGCCAGTTCAACCGCATGTCGGTTTCATTGGGAGGTGCCGCCAATTATGCTTCCGGATTTGGAATGTTTTATTCGGGTGGAGTAGATTGGGGTTACGAACTGGTCGATGGCTTGAAGTTGGTGGCTTCGTACAATTCGGCGGTACGACTGCCTACTTTTACCGACCTCTATTATCAGAATGCCACGCAATTGTCCAATCCCGATTTGCAGCCGGAAACATCCCATACGTTTGAAATTGGCGGGCACTATAAGCATGGACGTTGGGATGTACGTGCCGATGTTTATTATCGTTTGGGAAACAACATAATCGATTGGGTGAAACAACCGGATTCGGTGCGTTGGGAAAGCCGTAACCTGACTGATGTCAATGCGTTGGGCGGCGATGTGTCTGTGCGTTATACTTTCGGGACTGATGCGTTTGTGCGTGGAGTGTCATTGGATTATTCGTACCTGCATTTGGATCGTCAGGCTGAAGGTTTTGATTCTAAATATGCACTTGATTACTTGAAACACAAATGCCGTCTTTCTTTGGAACATAAGGTGTGGAAGCGTTTGGGCTTGATGTGGAATGCTTCTTTCAACGACCGTTTCGGTACTTATGCCGATTTTGCAACCGGAGAACAGAAAGAATATGCTCCATATTTTTTATTGGATGCCAAGCTTATGTGGAAGTCAGATGACTTTAATGTTTTTGCGGAAGCCAAGAATATATTGAACGCACAATATGCCGATTATGCCGGATTGCCTCAGCCGGGAATAAACTGGAATGTCGGTGTGCGGGTCAATGTGTCAGAGATGTTGAAACGTTGAAAAAGAAGTGGCTTCTCGATTGGTTAGGCCTGCTTGTTGGCCTAATCAATCAGCCGTTTCTCCAGAAATTTTTGAAATGCCTCTTTGTAGCCGTCGGAAATCGGTATCCTTGTTTTTCCGAAGAGGATGCGGTTGTGTTCTATTTCTTTTATCTTGGCAGTGTTGACAATGTACGACCGGTGGATGCGAAGGAACTGCTGTTGGGGCAGTATTTCCTCCAGGGTTTTCATGGTGATGTGCGACACGACCGGTTTGTCCATGTTTTCAACATATATTTTGACGTAGTCTTTCAGGCCTTCGATATATAAAATGCTGTCTGTTTCTATTTGCATGAGTTTGTAGTCGGTCTTGACGAAAATGTTTCCGTTCTTTACCGTTTGCGGTGCAGACTGCATGTTGGCTTTCCTGTTCATTTCAAACCATTGCAGGGCCTTGTTGGCTGCCTGCAGGAAGTCGGTATAGCCGAACGGTTTCAGCAGATAATCCAAAGCGTTGACTTTGTAGCTTTCGAGGGCGTATTGCTGGAAAGCGGTGGTAAATATGATGCGCGACTGTGGGGGAACGATGCTTGCAAATTCCATTCCGTTCATTTCTGCCATTTGGATATCCAGAAAAATGACATCCGGGGGTGTCTCGCGTACGGCTTGTGTGGCTTCGACAGCCGAATGGAATTTTCCAGTGAGTTCGAGGAAAGGGGTTTTCCGTACATAGCTTTCAATAAGTCCCAAAGCCAACGGTTCGTCATCAATGATAAAGCAGGAGAGAGTCATTTTCTTTTAAAAGTATTATAGGGTTGCAAGTATAAGTCAGTGTGTTACATCAAGGGAACTATCAGTTCGCTGAAATAGGTGTTGCCTTTTATTTCAGCACGCAATATGTGCTTGTGCGGATATAGGATGTCGAGCCGGCGGTGCAGGTTTTCAAGTCCTATGCCCGAACCGCTTCTGTCACTTTCGTCTTTCGGAAAGTAGCTGTTGCTTATATTGCATGCGATGCGGTCTTCAACCAGGTGAATGTCAATGTGTACGAACGAATGTTGCGTATGGCTGATCCCATGTTTGAAAGCGTTCTCGATGAGTGTGATGAATATCATGGGGGCAATTTGTTTTTCGCAGTCAGAAGGCACATCTATGTTTATCTGCACGTCAATGTTGTCGGTCAGTCTGATTTTCATGAGTTCACCGTAGTTGCAGATGAATTCCAACTCTTTGTACACCGGGACGAAGTAATTGTTGTTGTCATATAGCACGTAGCGCATGAGCTTGCTGAGCTCGAGAACCGTTTCCTGCGCTCTTTCCGGACTGATGGCTATGAGGGCGTATATGTTGTTCAGCGTGTTGAAGAAAAAGTGTGGGTTTATCTGTTGTTTCAGATTCAGCAGTTCGGCCTCTTTGCGCCGGCGTTCTTCCTCCTGGCGCCGTTTTTCCGTATCGTTCCATTTCACAATCATTTTGGCCATGATGCTGATGCCGGATATGATGGCCAGTGAAATGACTTCGCGCATATAGAGCCAGAATTTATGTACGGGCAGCAGGTTGTTCAGACTTTTGCTGTATGCATTGCTCCACCACAGATCTTTCAGCATGTAGCCTATGGTGCTGCATGCAAGTATGATGATGGCTTCGGCCAGGAAAAAATGCCATGTCTTTTGTCTGAACAAGAGACGTTCGGTGAGAAAGAAGTAGTTGAAGTAGAACAGCGATGCGGACAGAATGAGTCCGATGGCATGGTTGTAAGCCATGCGGTGTGCATTGATGTCTTCGCTTCTCCATAGGGCGAGAGGAAGCAGAAACAGGAATATCCATACCAATACGTGGGTCAGTATTTGCAGTAGGTTTGTGCTTTTTTTGTTCATATGCCGTTTGAGTTGTTGGAACAACGAAAGTCCGAATGCAAAGATAAAATTTACCATGATACCGGGTCAATTCTTTTAGACGAATCCGATGTTTTTTTCGACTGAGAAAGAATCTTTTTGCCAGTGTAACATAAAAATGTGAATTTGTTTTATGTTATTGTGTAGTATTTGTTTTTGTTTGAAAGTCAAATTGAAAGTAGTTTCGGATTTTTCGACTTTCGCTATCTTTGCAGTTCATTATATTTTGATTTAGTTGTATGTTGAACATTTACCGGGCATCGGCGGGGTCGGGGAAAACCTATCGACTGACGCAAGACTACATTTATCTTTTACTTGATCCCAAGCGGGAACGTACGCACCGGCACATTTTGGCCGTCACTTTTACGAACAAGGCCACCGATGAAATGAAGTCGCGCATCTTGCACGAATTGCATGCATTGGCTCAAGGGCAGCGTTCCGATTATCGCGATGGACTGATGAAACGTTACCGCATGCAGGAGGAAGAGGTGAACTTGCGTGCCCGGAAAGTGTTGGTCGACATTCTGCATGATTATTCTTCTTTCTCCATCAGCACGATTGACAGTTTTTTCCAACAGGTGATTCGGGCCTTTGCCCGCGATATCGGGGTAAACGGCACCTATAATCTGGAACTGGACAGCAATCGTACGTTGGAACAGGCGGTGGACAACCTCTTTCTTGACCTGTCGAAAAGCGAAAACCGGCAGTTGCTGCAATGGCTGACCCAACTGGCCGAGGAACGGGTGGAGCAGTCGGAAAACTGGAACATGCGTGGCAGCATTGTCGATTTGGGAAAGGAAATCTTCAAGGAAAATTTTCAGTATCGGGCCGAGGAGATAAACCGTAAACTGCACGACCGTCATTTCCTCGACGATTATCGGAAGGAGTTGCGCGCCATTAAGAACGCCTTTGAACAGCGGGTCAAGACCACGGCCAGTGAGGCTTTGCACGTGATAGCTCTTTATGGCCTGCATGTGACCGACTTTAAAGGAGGAACGCGTTCTCCTATGAAAAAGCTGGAGCTGTTGAGAAGCGGGCACTTTGACAAGCCGGATACGCTGATAGCATTGGCCGAAGGGGTGGAAACATGCTATGCCGCCAAATCTACCAAACCGGATGTCGTTGAAGCCATTCGTGCGGCTTATGAAAATGGTTTGGGACAATGTCTGCATGTGCTGGCCGACTGTTTCACGAAGGACATTATCATGTACAATTCTGCGGAGATTGCCCTTAAACATTTGAATACATTGGGGGTATTGGCCGACCTGGCCGTGCAGATAAAAACATTGACCGAGGAACAGAACACGATGCTCATTTCCGACACGAACATGCTGCTTAACCGTATTATCGACAACAGTGAAACTCCTTTTGTGTATGAGCGTACAGGCATCCGGGTTGACCATTACATGATTGATGAATTTCAGGACACTTCTGTGCTGCAATGGAAAAACTTTCGTCCGCTGTTGGGCGACAGCCTGGCTGCCGGCTTGTTCAATCTTGTCGTAGGCGATGTGAAGCAGAGCATTTACCGCTGGAGAAACTCCGATTGGAAATTGCTGGACGAGCAGGTGCTGCATGATTTCAGACCTGAACAGCTTCGGGAAGAAAATCTGGATACGAACTGGAGAAGCGACCGTCATATCGTCGATTTTAACAATGCTTTTTTCCGGAAGGCTGCACAGGTCCTGCAAGGTAAACTGGACGAGAACATGGCGGGTGCCTTTCCTCAAGGCAAAACTCCCCGGCATTTACGGCAGCGTATCATACATGCTTACGACCATTTGTATCAGAAGACATCGCCTCGTGCCGGTGAAGGTCATGTGCAATTCTGTTTCATAGACAAGAAGGAAAATGATGAAGGCTGGCAGCAGGAGAGTCTGAACCGCTTGCCGGCTTTGCTTGAGGATTTGCAGGATCGGGGGTATGCACCGGGAGATATAGCCATATTGGTGCGTTGGAATGCGGAAGAACGGATGGTGACCAACCATTTGTTGAACTATAAGACCACCTCCTCGGCCCGTTCCGGTTATTGTTATGATGTCATGGGTAATGAAGGTCTTCGGGTCGACTCGGCGGTTTCTGTACGTTTTCTGATTGGTGTGTTGCACTTGCTTATGTTTCCGGATGACAAGATACAACGTTTTGTTGTCCGCTATGAATATTTTCGTGGGCGTCGGGAACTGGCAGAACAGGATGCTTTGAATGCCTGTTTTTCGGCAATCGGCTTGGAGGATGCTGTTTCACCTTTTGACTTCATGAGTGACAAGGAACAGCAGGTCTTGTCGCAGGTGCGTCACCGGACGTTGTATGAATTGGTGGAAGTGCTGATTGAATTGTTCGCCTTGGACCGTTGGGGCGATGAGGCAGTGTTCATACAGGCGTTTCAGGACATTGTGCTCAAATTCATTTCCGGACGGGCTACCGACCTGAACAGTTTTCTGACGTGGTGGGGCAAGAACGGGGCCGACCAATGTGTGCCGTCTCCCGACAACGGACAGGCGGTACGCATTATGACGATACACAAATCGAAAGGACTGGATTTTCCTGTCGTCATCATGCCTTTTTGTGATTGGACGCTTGAAAGCCGCAAACGCGATATTCTGTGGTGCGAACCGCAAAAACCGCCCTTCAACCGTTTCCCGTTGCTGCCTGTCGAATATGTGTCGAAACTGGGAAAGTCAGTGTTTGCGCCCGAGTATTTTGACGAGCAAATGCATCAGTACATAGACAGCCTTAACATAGCCTATGTGGCTTTTACCCGTGCCAAGCACGAACTGTTGTGCATGGCTCCGGCACAGGATAAGGAAACGGCCGGGCAGAGCAAGGTGAGTTCGCTTGCCGCGTTGTTGCAGCATTGTTTCCTTGCATCGGGTACGATGGACGATGGCAAACACAAGTATGTGGCATTGGCCGATAGTTATGATGTTGAAGGCTGGCAGTTCGAACTGGGCAAGCCTACCGTCCGTCAGGCTGCTGAAAAGCAAGCGTTCCATTCGGATACAGCCTTGCTGCATTATCCGGTGACCGATCCGGCCGGCCGTTTGCAGGTGCGACATTTAGAGCTCGATTTTTGGCTTGAAGGGCAGCAGTTGGCCGACAGTGCCGTGAACTACGGAACGGTCATGCATCACATATTGCAGAAAATGTTTCATCGTGCCGATGAAGAACGGGCTTTGAACGAATGCCGCCTCAATGGATTGATTACCGAAAGCGACATGCCGATGGTGCGCCAAGTGCTGGAACGTTTCTGGCAATTGCCTCATGTGGAAGAATGGTTTGCCGCCGATGTGGAAGTGTTGAACGAAGCGGCGATACTAACTCCCGACGGACACCAATACCGTCCCGACCGGGTGGTGCTGAAAGGGGATGTGGTTCAGGTAATCGACTATAAGTTCGGTTCCGGCGAACAGCCTGGCTATCATGCCCAGGTGCGCCAGTACATGCAGCTGCTTGCGCAAATGGGATACCGTCCCCAAGGATTTCTGTGTTACGTCACATTGGGTAAGATGGTGCCGGTAACGGCATGAAAAAAAGACGGTGTATCAGAAAACGAGCTATATGCATCCGATACACCGCCTCTTGAATGGAGCGTTACAATGCTTTCATGTTCTGTTCGTTGATAATGTCTTTGGCTCCCGGTTCGTAAAGCGATTTGATCCGGTCGGCATACATTTTTTCAACTTTTCCTCTTACCACTTTCATGGTGCTGTTTATCAGTCCGTTCTTTTCCGAGAAAGGTTCGCCTATTACGGCAATGGCAGCCGGAAGCCAGCGTTCGGGGAACATGCCTTCGTGTTTGCCGCCTTTCTTGTATTCGTCTACCTCGCTCTGCAGTTTTCGCAAGGCTTCTTTTTTGCCTTCGTCCGTGTCCATACCGGGCAGTCCGGCCGATTGGAGATAGGCTTTCAGTGCTTCCTTGTTCGGAACAATCAGTGCCGACGTATAAGCGCTTTGATTGTTGTACAACACAACGTAGTCAATGAACTTGGAGCCATCGGTCAGTGATTCTTCTATTCCTTCGGGGCTGTATTTTTCTCCATCGCTTGAAATGAGCAGACTTTTGAAGCGTCCCACGACATAAAGGAATCCATCGTTGTCCATGTACCCCATGTCACCGGTGTACAGCCAGCCGTCGCGCACGGTTTCGGCCGTGGCTTTCTCGTTTTTGTAATAGCCGGCCATGATGTTTTCTCCCTTGATTACAATTTCACCTCTTTCGTAGTTAGGCAGTTCGTTGCCGTTTTCGTCGCATATTTTCAGTTCCATGGGCGACACGAGGAAGCCTGACGAACCGAGTTTGTGACGCTTGATGCCGTTGGAGGATATGATGGGCGTTGCTTCCGACAGTCCGTATCCCTGGAACATGGGTATGCCTATGGCATAGTAGAAACGTTGCAGCTCGATGTCGAGCAAGGCACCTCCGCCAATGAAGAATTTCAGCTTGCCTCCGAAGGCCTGCCGCACCTTGGCAAACAGCACCTTGTCGAACAGGGCCAGCAAAGGTTTCTTCAGCAGTTGCAGTCCGCGGCCTTTGTTGTATCCTTCCTTGTTATAGGAATAGTTCATGCGCAGAGCCGTGTCGAACATCCACTGTACGAATTTGCCTTGTGCGTGTATGTTGCTTTCTATTTTTTTGCGGAAGTTCTTGGCCAAAGCAGGAACACTGAGCAGCAGGTCGGGCTGAAGTTCCTTTATGTTTATGGGGATGTTCTTCAGGTTTTCTATGGCCGTACGTCCCACTTGCACCGTCCCGACACTGGCTCCGCAGGCCATGAAACTGTAGAAGCCGGCCACATGGGCAAAGCAATGGTCAAGGGGCAGAATAATCAGCGTGCGGTATGTGGGCGGTATGGTAATCAGCGAAAGGGCCTGTTCCACGTTGGCCGTGTAGTTGCGGTGGGTCAGCATGATGCCTTTGGGGTCGGCCGTTGTGCCCGAAGTGTAGCTGATGTTGGCCATGTCGTCGGGCTGGATGTTTTTGGCGGTTTCTTCCACCGACTTTGGATATTTTGACAACTGTTCTTTTCCCCATTCGAACAATTCGTCCAGACTCATTTCGAGCGGTTCGTACGAAGGTTGTTTGTCAAACACAATGATTTTCCTTATGGCCGGCAGTGAGGCGGCAATGGACCGGACTTTTTTCAGCTGGTTGCCCGAAACCATGATGTATTTGGCCTCCGAGTGTGACAGACGGAAAATAAGGTCGTTGCTTTCTTCCAGCTTGATGGATAGCGGAACATTGACGGCTCCGGCGTGCAGGATGCCCAGTTCGCCTATAATCCAGGCGTTGCGTCCTTCCGAGAGCAGGGCAATGCGGTCGCCCGGTTTGACCCCGGCCTTGATAAGTCCGGCGGCGAGCAGATGCGCTTGCTCTTTGGTTTCCCTGTACGTGGTGGGTTCGAAACGGTCTTTGGTCTTTTCCCACAGAAACGGATTGTCGGCATACTTTTCAACGCTTGTGTTGAAAAGGTCGATAATGGTAGGTCTGTAATTCATTTGTCTCAGATGTTTTGTTTTACCGGGCAAAGGTAATGCTTTTTTTGGAAAGGAGATTTGACACCTCCGTCTTGAACCCAAATCGGTCATTAGGACGTTCAGTTCTTGTTTCACTTGTGAGGGGCTTCTCTTTTTGCCTGTTTTTGGTTCCCTGCCGGTGCTTTCCGCCCCGTGTCTTGGCACATAGCCCGCTATGCGCCTGCGATGCGGAACGTCAAATCCCTCGGCATGAAACTAAAAATAGGGCAAAACCTAATGACCGATTTGGGATGAAACGTCTTGCGGCAACTCCAGCCTCAAAATAAGTAACTCGTGAAAATTAATTTAATATGATTTTGTGTATCAAAAAACCAGGAGCGGATGGCAAAAAGCGGGTAGCCTGTGCGGACCTTTTGTCGCTGCAAGGTTTTTTTTCTCTGCCGGCATTGGTTTACTGTGTTTCGGGCATAAAATCTACGACCCACTATTGTGAGTTATATAACCCATAATAGTGAGTTGTACAACCCATAATAGTGGGTTATACAACTCACTATTATGGGTCGTAGAATATTGCCGCCAAATGCAGAAAAACACCTTCGTCAGAGCGGTAAACCGGAAAGGTATTGTCCTGAATAATTCCTGATATATGCCGGAGCGGCCTTCAGCCGAACATGGTTTTCTCCGTTTCATTTTTCATGTCCCCGGTCGTTTGTTGTGTGTAAGCTGGGTTTGGCTTGTCTTATACAAAAGCAATGACCGATTTGGTTAAAAATCATGAAAAAATATGACGATGAAAAGAATGAAAACATTGTTGGCGGTTGCGTGCTTGGCCTGTGGAGGTACAGCCGTTTTTCCGGCCGAAGAGCAACCGTTGTATCGGAATCCGTCGGAATCCGTAGAGGTCCGTGTGGCCGATTTGTTGTCGAGAATGACTTTGCAGGAAAAGATACTGCAACTGAACCAGTACATTTTGGGGGAGAACTCCAATGTGAACAACATTGGCGAGATAAACAGTTCTTTCATACCCGGTTTGGGTTCCTACATCTATTTCAACAGCGATGCACGGTTGCGCAATGAAATACAGCGGAAGGAGCTGGAAGTGTCGAGGTTGGGCATACCGCTTCTTTTCGGTTTTGATGTGATACATGGTTTCCGCACCATTTTCCCCATTCCTCTGGCGCAGTCTTGCTCCTGGAATGCCGACCTGGTTCGGCAGTCATGTGCGGTTGCGGCTCGGGAAGCACGCATGTCGGGGGTGGACTGGACTTTCTCGCCAATGATTGATGTGGCCAGGGACGGACGTTGGGGGCGTGTGGCCGAAGGTTACGGAGAAGACCCTTACACCAACGGGGTCTTTGCCGTTGCTGCCGTACAAGGCTATCAGGGTGACAGCCTGACCGGCAGCGGGAGTGTGGCGGCTTGCTTGAAGCATTATGTGGGCTATGGTATGTCTCAGGGAGGACGTGATTATGAGGCGACGGATATATCGGCGCAGGCTTTGTGGGATACCTATTTGATTCCTTACGAAATGGGGATACGGGCCGGAGCCGCAACGCTGATGAGTGCATTCAATGACATAGGCGGTACGCCGGCCACGGCAAACCATTATCTTTTGACTGAGGTGTTGAGAAACAAATGGGGATTTTCGGGCGTAGTGGTGACGGATTGGAATGCAGTGGAACAGCTTATGTCGCAAGGAGTGGCTGCCGACAGAAAGGAGGCTGCCTGCAAGGCCTTTATGGCGGGAGCTGATTTGGACATGAAAGACTTCTGCTTCAAGGACCATTTGGAGGCACTGGTGACCGAAGGCAAGGTCCCGCTTGCCCGGATAGACTCGGCGGTAGCCCGCATACTGGCTCTCAAGTTCCGTCTGGGACTTTTCGAACAACCTTATACCGTGGAAGTGCCCGATGCGAAGCGTGTGTTGCTGCCTGCATATAAGGAGGTGTGCCGGCAGTTGGCTGAAGAGTCGATGGTCTTGCTGAAGAACGAAGCCGGAACATTGCCGTTGAGGAAGAAAAATGTGGCGGTGATAGGGCCTATGGCCGATGACAGGGAAAATCTGTTGGGTTCATGGTCGGCTCAGGGGCGTGTAGAGGATGTTGAGGGTAGCATATACGAGAATTTACGTGCCGAACTGGGACCTGAGGCTCGTGTGACCTATGCCCGGGGATGTGCGTTTGATGGAACAGACAGAAGCGGTTTCCGCGAAGCGCGGAAGGTGGCCCGTAAGGCAGATGTGGTGGTTGTGTGTCTGGGTGAGAAAAAAAGCTGGAGCGGTGAAAACGCTTCCCGTTCCACCTTGGCTTTGCCTGCCATTCAGGAGGAACTGCTTGCCGAAGTGGCGAAGGAAGGAAAACCTGTCGTGCTGGTGTTGTCGAACGGACGGCCTTTGGAATTGTGCCGTGTAGAACCGTTGTGCGATGCGATAGTCGAAATGTGGCAACCGGGCATTGTCGGAGGAAAGGCTTTGGCAGGCATTCTTTCGGGCAGGGTGAATCCCTCCGGGAAGCTAGCCATTACGTTTCCCTGGTTCACGGGGCAGATACCTTTGTATTACAATAGCCGTCAGAGTGCCCGTCCCTTGCAGGGCAAGTATCAGGACCAGCCAACGGTGCCATTGTATGAATTCGGCCATGGCTTGA
This sequence comes from uncultured Porphyromonadaceae bacterium, assembly GCA_949285425.1. Lineage (GTDB taxonomy): Bacteria > Bacteroidota > Bacteroidia > Bacteroidales > Paludibacteraceae > QVMH01. The sequence continues at coordinate 31,198 of CASEAJ010000031.1, read as the reverse complement.
GCTATACTTCGTTCGAATACGGAGATTTGCAACTTTCGGCTGATACCATCCGTAGAGGGGAAAAATTAAAAGTAGAGGTGCGGGTAACCAATACGGGAAAGGTCGATGGCAAGGAAACGGTTCATTGGTTCGTTCGCGACCCGGTATGCAGCATTGCGCGTCCGGTGAAGGAATTGAAGTGCTTTGAAAAAAGAACCATTAGACAGGGTGAAAGCCAGACATTCTGTTTTGAAATAGATCCGGAGCGAGACTTGAGTTTTGTCGATTCGGACGGGAACCGTTTCCTGGAACCCGGTACCTATTATGTCATGGTGAAGGATAAGAGGGTGTGCATTGAGCTTCTGGAGTGACGTAGCATGTTTGTCGGAGGAAAGCCGGCATGGCCAGAGGCTCATAGCAGAAGCAGACTTAGTGCCGTGTCGGCAATTTTTCTCAGTTCCCTGAGCGCTTTGGTAATGTAGTTTTCAACGGTGCGTTTGTTTATGTGCAGAAGGTCGGCTATTTCGTCATTGCTGAGGCCTTCTTTTCTGCTGAGTTTGAAAATCTCTTTTTGCCGTTCAGGCATTTTTTCAACGGCAATGTCGAGCAGAATTTCCAGTTCAACGGCATAGAGATTATCTTCTATGATGTTCTGGTAACATGGCTGTAAAGTGGCGTTGTGCAGTGCCTTTTCCTGGTAGTGCTGTTTTACGAGTGTGTGTTCGAAGTAGTTGAGAACCGCATTCTTGGCCGACCGGAACAGATAGGACTTGAAATTGTTTACCTCTTGCAGCGAATCGCGGTTTAGCCATATTTTGATAAAAATGTCTTGTGCCAGGTCTGATGCCTCGTTCATGTCCTTGATAAAGCCGAAAAGGAAAAACCTCACTTGCGGATAGTATTCGGTAAACAGTTTATTGAAAGCAATGTGGTTGCCGTTCCCGATTTTTATCAGTAAGTCTGTTACTTTTTCGTTGTCCATTGTGATGTTCTCAATAATTAGTTCACAGTGAATGGCTGTTTGACCGAATGGAGGGGGTGTCAAAATGCCTCCTCGTTCATCTTTTCGACAAGGTGCATCGGAATGGGTAAGGTGCAAGGCTATGGGAATGAGGCCAATGGAACATACTGACGTATGTGGCCGATGCCGAATGTCGAAAGCGATGCAGCAGATTGCCCAATTTTGATGCACCGTCAGCGCACAAGGCAAAAAACAAACGTGTGGGTCTGTTGACGGTGAACCTGTTGTTTGAATTCGTCACAAAGAAAGTTGCTCTGTATGATATAAACAAGAAATATTTAAAAAAAATAACAAAAAATGCGGAGACTTCATTTGGCCTGTAGCAGGTTTTGAGGGCTTGGAAGCGTGAAATGGAGTGGGGTGGATGAAAAAAATGCAATTTAATTGAAAAAAGTGTGTGTGTACTGTGTGACATACGTGTCTTATTGTAAAAAGCAGGATATATAGGACAAATGTCGACAAATAGAGCCAAAAATATTGTAAAGAGCTTTTTCGGTGCAAAGGTACCGGGAAACGTGCGCCTGAGGTTTTACGAATGGTTTCTGCATGATGTGGATGCAGCTTCGCAAGAAGATATGCTGCGTGATGCCTGGAACGAATCGGAAAAGATGGCCGGACGTGAGGATGTCTCGCGCGATTTGAGAAAAGTGCAGATGAAAATATGGGGCAAGCCTCATTATGGGCTGAGTGTAAGAAAGGTGTTGTGGCGTGTCGCTGCGGCGGTGATGTTGCCGTTGTTGGGGGCTGTGTGTGGCATGTGGCTGTACTGGCAACTGAATCCGGCTTCCGATATGGATATGGTGCAGTGTTATGTTCCGTTTGGAGAAACTAAAAGCATGTTTTTGCCCGATGGTTCGGAGGTGACTTTGGCACAAGGTTCGCAAATCATCTATCCGGAGAATTTTTCCGAAAACACCCGTGAGATATACTTGAGCGGGAAAGGTCGCTTTGCCGTAAAGAAGGATGCCGAACGGCCTTTTCGTGTGAAGACCCGCTATTTGAGTGTGACGGCTTTGGGTACGGAGTTTCTGGTTGAAGCTTATGGAGGAGCCGATGAAACTGTGGCAACCCTGTTGGAAGGCAAGGTGAGGGTAAATACGACCTATGACCCGGAAATGGATGAGATATTGTTGCCTAATGGTCAGATTCGTTATGATAATAATCTGGGAACGTATGTAAAACGCCAGGTAGATGCGCAGGAACTGGATCGTTTGAAAGAAGACGGGCTTATCTTCCGCTCCAAACGTTTGATTGACATTCTGGAAGTATTGGAAAAACGCTATCAGGTGGATATAGAATGTCAGAATGATGAGTATCAGGAACGTTTGCTGACAGTGCGTTTCTCTGAAAATGAAACGTTGGAGCAGTCAATGGATGTGTTGTCCAATGTGGTAGATGGGCTGGAATATACCATTCAAGGAAAGAAGGTAATCATAAAATAACAATTGAAGTCAGAACAAAATCATTGAAAAGGTATCATGACAAAAAGAATTTACATGCTGGCCGTTCTTGTGTGTTGTGTGGGAATGGCTTGGGCTTCGGCCCCGAAAGATGAAGTGGGGGCGTTGGCCGTCACACCGCCTATGGGGTGGAACAGTTATAATTGTTTCGGAGGAAACGCCACGGAGGCAGAAGTGAAGCAGAATGCCGACTACATGGTCAGGCATCTGCAGAAATATGGCTGGGAATATGTAGTGCTCGATTTCTTATGGTATTGCGATGATCAGAATTCAACCGAGAAGTTTGCCAACCGGCGTCCGCTACAGCATGTAGATGCTTTTGGACGTGTCATACCATCGGAATTGCTTCATCCATCATCGGCCGGTGGGCAAGGCTTGAAGCCGCTGGCCGATTATATTCATTCCAAAGGCTTGAAGTTCGGCATTCATATCATGCGTGGAATGCCGTGGCAGGCTGTCGCGCAGAATACTCCCATCAAAGGAACAGATAAGTTTGCCCGTGATGTGTGCAATCCGGCCGATACATGCAAGTGGTATGGAGGATTTGTCGGGGTCGACATGAGCAAGCCGGGTGCGCAGGCTTATTATAATTCTTTGTTTGAACTGTATGCATCGTGGGGAGTTGATTTCGTTAAGGTGGATGACATCTCTTTTCCTTATCATGCCGATGAAATAGAAGCGGTTGCGGAAGCTATCCGTCGGTGTGGCCGTCCGATGGTGTTGAGCCTTTCTCCCGGTCCGGCTTTTATAGGCAATCCGAAACACTTGCAGACTTACGCGAATATGTGGCGTATATCTGCCGATTTCTGGGATGACTGGGAACAATTGTTGGAGCAGTTGCAATTGTGCCAAATGTGGTGGAACAAGACGAAAGAGGGACATTGGCCCGATGCCGATATGTTGCCTCTCGGTCACTTGCAGTTACGTCATGAGGCGATAGGCAACAAACCGCATTATACCTATTTTACACGTGATGAACAGTATTTCATGATGACTTTGTGGAGTATATTCCGTTCTCCGTTGATGATGGGAGGCAACATGCCGGACAATGATGAATTTACGCTTTCCCTGTTGACCAATGAAGATATCATACGAGTCAATCAGTGTACCCGCAATAACCGGGAACTGAGTTTTGAAAACGGGGTAAGCATTTGGTATGCCGAAGACAAGGAACGTGATGAAGTTTATGTGGCTTGTCTGAATACGAATGACGAGGCAGTATCATTTTCTTATGCATTGGATGCATTGCCTTCCTCGAGAGCTTATACGAAATGTAAGGAGTTATGGTCGGGCAAGAAAATGCCTGTCAAGGATGCCAAAATACAGATAAACATTCCGAAACATGGAGCGGTGATGTTCCGTTTGCGTTAAAACCAATGAAGTGAAATCCAATAAAAAAAGAAACATGAAAAAACAATTGTCCTTTTATGCAGCAGTGGGCTGCCTGATGTTGTGTTCCTGCACTGGAGGAGATGAACCCCAGGGAGGAGAACCGAAACCCAATCCGACTGACACCACAGGGACGAAAGTCGAATATCGCGACCCTTACTTGTGGCCTTTTTCAGCTACATCCATCTGGAATATGCCTATCGGCGACAAGGCAGAGTATGTACATGCCGGTTTGGAAAGAACGGCAGTAATGACGGTGGATGAGGATTATATATGTATGACTCCGACAGAACCGCTTATGAAAGTCTATAAAAGCAATGCGGGCTGGGGATCGGGTCCGGGTAGATGCGAGCACACGGGTGAACTGTTGTGTGAAGTGCCGTTGCCCAAATCATGGGAAATCAGTCCAGACACATGGGATGGCGGTACCCCCAATGCCGGTTTGGCGGTGTTGATGCCCGATGGCCGGACCATTAAGCAATTACAGCCTTTTGCTCATTGCGATCCGGCAAGCGATGAAGCAACGGCCATGTTTGTTTTTGGCGATGAAGATATTTATGGCGAAGGCCGTTTGGGAGCACATGGTGGTTCCGGACTTTCTGCAATAGGAGGAGCCTTGAGGGTGCATGAATTGACCCCGACTTCCGGGCCGATACGTCACGTGTTGAAGATTAATTTATGGGGGGCTAAAAACCTGTATTATGATGCGGAAACCAGAGGATATCGCTGGCCGGCCGACCGTGCAGATGGGTATGCGGCAGAGCCAGGTAACGGTTACGGCCGGAAACGCTCGACACCTCCGGTGAAAGAATGCCGCATGGGAGCTTTGTTGGCCTTGCCGCCTTCCGTGAACATCGATGAGTTGGGTTTGGTGACTGAACCGGCTAAGACCATTGCCCGTGCTTTGCAGGATTATGGTGCATACGTGGTGGATGATACCGCATGGGATGTAAATGCTTTCGTGACCGAATGGTCGCCGGAAGGTCGTTTCAAGGATGAATTCAAGAAAAATTGGGGATTTGATTTTGCGACCAATGATGCAACAGATTGGGGACAGGATTTGATAAAAATATTTGCCCAGTTACATGTGGTGGTTAACAATACAGAAAGTACTCCGGGCGGTGGAGGTAACCCGAGACAACCGTTGGCTCCTCCGTTTGCAGTGAAGTTTTAGAAGTCGGGGTGACAAACAACCTTCTTGGAGATAAGCGAAAGAAATGAAAAACATAAATAGTGAGATATGGAAAAACAGCTAGGTGTTTATTGCATTTTATGCCTCTTGTTCTGTTCCTGTTCGACAAACAACACTCCTCGGGGCGATGTTCCCACAGGTCCGCAGGATTCTCTTGGTTCGCAAGTACGTGATCCTTATAAGTGGCCGTTTGCGTCTACTTCTATTTGGAACATGCCTATCGGGAGTGAGGCGGAATATGTACATGCACTGCTCGAACCGGCCGATGGTATGACCGTGGATGAAGATTATATTGTAATGACTCCGGAGGAACCGTTGATGCGTATTCTCAAGAGTGAAGCCGGCTGGAGTTGGACGATGTCGCGTTGTGAGACTACGGGTGATTCTTTGTTCTCTGCTCCTATTCCGCAAAGTTTTGTTGTTAGTCCCGATACGTGGGATGGCGTCACTCCTAATGCCGGATTGGCTGTTCTCATGCCCGATAAAAAGACTATCAGGCAAACCCAGCCTTTTGCACATTGCGAGGAGGGTGGATTTGGTACATCCCAATATGTTTTTCCCGATCAGGACATATATGGTGATGGACTGTATGGTGCACATGGTGGCTCTGGATTGTCAGCCATAGGCGGTGCTTTGAGGGTTGGGGAACTGACGCCTAATACCGGGCCGATACGGCATGCGCTGAAGATAAATTTGTGTGCAGAAAAGAATATTTATTACGATGATGAAACAAAGGGTTTTCGTTGGCCGGCAGTAGCCGCAGATGCAGGTGCAGCGGAAAGTTATTATACTCAGCGCACTTATCCGGCGTCAAAGGAATGTCGCATGGGGGCTTTGCTGGCTCTTCCTGCCTGGATGAACCTGGATTCCTTGAATTTTGAAACAGAACCGGGACGTATCTTGGCTCGGGCCTTTCAAGATTATGGCGCTTATGTGGTGGATGCTACGGGATGGGACGTACATGCCATTATCACGGAATGGGGACCTGACGGACGTGTCAGAGATGAGTTTGAAAAAAACTGGGGATTTTCTATGGTCGAATTCTCGGAAGAAAGCCCGTGGAAACGCGATGTGGACAAGATATTCGCCAATTTGCATGTGGTGGTCAACAACACAGAAAAGACGATTGGTGGAGGTGGCACTCCTCGACAACCTTTGGCTCCTCCGCTTGAAATTAAATTCTGATTTGTTTTGAAAGTATTAACTCTAATTTAAAAGATGTCATGAATACAAATTCCGTAAAACCGTTGTTGTTTTTTTTGAGTTTTTTGTTGATGTTTTCTTGCGGAAAGCGTCAGAAAGAACTGCGTGATCCTTACAAGTGGCCTTTTGCCGCTACTTCCATTTGGAATATGCCCATTGGAAGCGAAGCTGAATATGTGCACGCTTACTTGGAACCGGCCGATGGGGTGACGGTTGATGAAGACTATATTGTAATGACTCCGGATGCTCCGTTGATGGAAGTGAAAGAAAGTACGGCCGGTTGGGACCGCTCGAAATCCCGTTGTGAGACAACCGGAAAGCATTTGTTCTCGGCTCCTATACCGCAAGATTTTGTTGTGAGTCCTCGTACATGGGATGGAGCGACCCCCAATGCAGGTTTGGCTGTACTGATGCCCGATGGAAGAACCATTAAACAAACCCAGCCTTTTGCACATTGTGAGGGGAGTGAATATGGAACCTCCCAATACATGTTTCCTGACCAGGATTTGTATGGTGATGGATTGTATGGTGCACATGGTGCGAGCAAACTGTCTGCCATTGGCGGAGCATTGAGGGTGGGAGAGTTGACTCCCGAATCGGGGCCGATACGTCATGCCTTGAAAATAAATGTTTTTGCACGCAAAAACGTGTATTACGATGAAGAAACAATCGGTTTTCGTTGGCCTGCATTGTCGGCCGATGGATATGCTGCCGACCATTACTATAAAGACCGTACCAACCCGATGGTCAAGGCTTGCAGAATGGGTGCTTTGTTGGCACTTCCCTCTTGGTTGGATTTAGATGCTTTGTCTTTTGAGACGGAACCTGGGCGCATACTGGCGCAAGCATTTCAAGATTATGGTGCTTATCTGGTGGATGACACTGCATGGGATGTGTATGCTTTGATTACAGAATGGGGACCTGCCGGAAGATTTTCAGATGAGTTTGAAAAGAATTGGGGATTCCCGTTTGCGGAATTTTCAGAAGACAGCCCCTGGAAACGTGACATGGACAAGATATTTGTCAATTTGCATGTGGTGGACAATAATGCGCCGGACCGTATTGGAGGAGGTGGGGAACCCAGAGTACCGTTGGCTCCTGATTTTATGAAAAAATGAAAATGTCGCTTGCGGAGCGGAGTGGTATTTGCTTGCGGGTATTGCTTCCTTTCGGGGCACACTATAAATTCTCTATAAGTTTAATTCTTTAATTTTTAGTCTTATGAAAACAAATTTATTTTTAGGACGGAAAGCCCTTTTGGCGGCTTGTGTATTGTGCTTTGCTGGTGTGAATGCAGAAAAAATAGCGGATCCGGGTGGATTGGAATGGGTAGTGATGGATGCGGAAACTCCGGGAGCAATTCCTTACGTTCCGGGTTCGGAAGGTGAGTTTGTCGTGCAAATGGCACCTTGGGCCTCACAGGTGGTGAGTATCGTGGACAATCCAAAGAAAGACCCGTTTTATAACCAATCCGAAAAATGTGTGCAATGGGTCAAGGAAAATGTGAATGGTGAAGGTGATTGGGGTAGTGTGGCTATTGATATATTAAATCAAGAAAATTATTGGGATTTAAGTGTATGGGAAAAAGTAAATATAGATGTGTATGTTGAAGGGTATACCTTGGATCAATATAAGATAGCTCTTTATGATGCAAATGGAGAAATTACAGGTGCATCTATAGAAAACTGGGGAGTAGCAGGAGCGGCAGATGAGTGGAATCGCATTGGCATGGATTTGACAACAGCAATACAAAATGGAAACCTGACTGCTGATACTAAAGTGAAAAAGATTGTTTTCTTTTTAAATGGTGGAAATACGAATAAAATGAATATTTATGTTGACAATATTAAGTTTACAAGGACTAAAGCGCCTACCGCTGTAAAAGAAATAGAAGCAGAAACGGTTCGGATATATCCTAATCCGACAGCTGATAATATCCGTTTGGATGGAGTTCAGGGAAATGTGAGCATTTATACATTGTCGGGTGTAGAAGTTTACAAGACGGCAGATTATGCAGGAGAAGATATTCAGTTGAATCTCCTGACTCCCGGTTTGTATGTTGTGAAGGCCGGTAATGTGTGTGCAAAATTCACGAAGAAATGACAATAAGCAGTTGAGTCTTGATTGACCTGATAGTGCTTTTATAAATGTCTGCACATTAAAAAGTGTAACCCTTTAAAGTTTTTTTGACTTTAGGGTTACACTAATATAGGATTGAATGAGATATTTTTAGTTATGTAATGACATGAAATACATTGGGATGTTTTGATTTTTCACTTTTAATGTGAAACGTTTTGAAATATCTTGATAATTCCAATTACATTTCTCTTCATTGGAAAGCTTGTGCTCTTTAAATTAGTGTCCAATGATATGCTCAAAAATAAAAAACAGCCGTTTTTTATGAAAATACATTCTCTGAAATATGTTTTGGTTTTTCTTCTTTTGCCAGTATTGGGTGCTTTGTGTGCCTTTGTGTATTTGGATTGCTGTGTGACAGAAAAATCTTTGTTGGAGTATTTCACCGCAAACGATGAAACCCGCAGTGTGATATTGCCCGATGGTACCAAGGTATGGCTGGGAGCCGGTTCGGTATTGTTCTGTCCGGAGAAGTTTGCCCGAAACCAACGTCGTGTCTACTTGTCGGGTGAAGCTTTTTTCGATGTGGCTGGAAGCGGTGATGAAACATTCCGTGTCAATACGGAGAAACTCTGTGTTGATGTGCCGGCCGGCTCTTTCGGCGTGAAAGCCTACCCGGAAATGAAAGAAGTCATGACTACTTTGCTTTCCGGAGAGTTGGAATTGGCATTCAAAAACGGGGGGCGTTTTGTCCTGTCAGAATCCGGGACACGTGTGGATTACGATACTCAAAATTTAAGTTTAAGGAGAACAGCAGTAGAACAGAGAAAGGTGGCATTGAGTCAAAACGGATTCCTTGTGTTTGAGGATGTCTCGTTTGACAATCTGTTGAGAACATTGGAGCGCCGTTTCGGGGTCTTACTCAGTTGCGAGGAAGATATGCTTTCTGAACGCCGTTTTACCGTGATGTTTCCGCCCGATGCGGATATCCAGGAAGTGATATCGGTGTTGGAAAGTATGATAGGCAAAGGAAGCATTATGTCACAGAAATGTGAGACAAACCAATATTTGTAATTAACTCTTGAAAATTAATTACTTAATAACTCAATAATTTAATTTTATGAAAAAGAAAAGAAGGAATTGCGGGATTCGTTTTCGCTTTTATTTGCGGGCGGTTTTCCTGTCTGTCTTTCTGGCCGGTTCATTATGTGGCCATGCACAAGACAAAAAGATAACGCTGGTAGGAAACAATCTCAGCATTAAGGAGGCTTTATTGCAGGTAGAGCAACAAAGCCAGATGTCGGTTGCTTACGATGAATCGATTATCGACTCTCAGAAGAAAGTTAGGAAAAAGGTGGAGAATGCCTCGTTGAAGCAGGCGTTGAACACCATTCTTGAAGGGACTTCGTGTGGTTATGAAATAGATGGCAGATACATTGTGATTGTGAAAAAGAATGCCGAGGTCACCGTGAGCGGGATGGTGTTGGATCCGACGGGGATGGAGGTTATCGGTGCAACCATACAAGCCAAGGGGACCAAGGAAGGTACCATTACCGATTTGGAAGGTAAATTTACATTGACTGTTCCGCTGGGAACGGAACTGGAAATTTCCTACATAGGTTTTGTGAGCAGTAAGGTAAAAGTGACAGAAGCGACACAATCCATGAAAGTCACATTGAAAGAAGACACGAAACAACTGGATGAAGTGGTGGTCATTGGTTATGGAACACGTTCGAAACGCGATGTAACCACAGCCATTTCAACCATGAGTTCGGATAAGATAACGAAAAACATCTCCATGTCTTCCGAAATGGCCATGCAGGGGCAAATGGCCGGGGTACAAGTGAGTGGTAACCAAGGTGACCCGAATGCCCGTCCCACCATTCGCATACGTGGTGTGAATACTTGGGGAGTGGCTTCGCCTTTGTATGTGATAGATGGAATACCGGTAAAGGAATACGGAGCCGGAGTGGAAAATGATTCTTATGCGCGTGGTAACATCAATATCATGTCCATGATAGACCCGAACGACATTGAGTCAATTTCAATATTGAAAGATGCTGCTTCTGCCGCTATTTATGGGGTGCGGGCTGCCAATGGGGTAATTTTGATTACGACCAAGAGCGGACGCAAGGAAACAGCACCCAAAATAGAGTATTCACAAAAAATAGGTGTTCAAAACCAGTTCCAAAGAGTGAATGTGATGAATACGCAGCAATATGCTGATTATTTCAATACATTTTTCCATACGAATCCCAGTTATCCGGCCGATGTGGACCGGCGCGACTTGTTGGTGTTTGACCCTTCCAGTCCGAATTATTTGGGGAATAGCGATACGTATGACTGGCAGTCGGCATCTTTGAAAGAAAATGCCCTGACGCAAGATTATTCGGTCCGCATATCGGGAGGTACGAAAACGGCCGATTTTGCGGCTTCGTTCGGGTATGCCAACGAAGAAGGAGTACGTATCGGCAATGATTTGGAACGTTATTCCGGTTCGTTCCGCTTGAATGTCGATATCAGCAAATACATTCGCACGGGTGTAAATGTCCGTTTGAGTCATGGGAAAGGGCATTCTTCTCCGGCACCTAACTTGATAACGGCAGCCACTATACCACCTTGGCAGCCCATATACGATGAAAACGGGTTGTATGGATATGCCGGAGTGGTAAACGGATATGATGAAAAAGGTAACTGGGATTCGGCAGTGAAATACGGTTCGATGACAAGAAACAATTTCTTGGGTCAGTTGGCTACCCGGGACAATCTGAACACATCGACTCGTGTCATGGGAAACGCTTATCTGGAAATCAAACCGTTCAAGGGACTGTCTTTGAAGGGAACCGTCAGCCTCGATAATTTCAGCAACAACATAGATGAATTCAGTGAGTACGAAGGCAGTATTTTTGAATATGCCGGGGTCAATCCAACGGCTCAGCCGGAAGGTTCTGTCGGTTCGTATGCGGAGCGGAAAACCAACAATACCAACTTGATATACGAGTTTACGGCCAATTATACGACTTCGATACAGAAAAACAATATCGATGTGTTGTTTAATATCATGGGACAGCAGTACAATAGCAAGTATTCGCGTGGTTTGACTCAGTATATGACGACGACCAATCCGGATCTTCGTCTGCTGGGAGGTGAAAACCAGTATACCAGTGTGACGGCTTCGCAGAATCGTGGTGCACTTACCGGTATGTTGTTGCGTTTGGGTTATAACTATGATTACAAGTACTATGTGGACCTGACTATGCGGCGTGATGGCAGCTCGCGTTTTGCTCCGAAGAACCGTTGGGGTTATTTCCCCGGTGTGTCGTTGGCATGGCGTATGTCGAGCGAAGAGTTCATGCAGTCCATTGATTGGATTGAAGACATTAAGTTCAGAACCAGTTGGGGACAATTGGGTAACCAGGAAGTAAATGACATGGCTTATCTTTCGCCCATCAGCACGGCTCCTGTGTATGCATGGGGAAACAATCCCAGCAATCCGGGTTACGGATATTACAGCACGGCCGCCACGGTTTACGGCATGGCCAATGAGGGCCTGACTTGGGAAAAGACAACGACATTCAATGCCGGTGTCGATTTTTCTTTGCTCGATGGACTGAACGGTTCGTTTGAATATTATCACAAGATGACCGATGGTATTCTTCAGCCGGTAACATTGCCGCCTAGTGTGGGATTGATAGACCAGCCGGTGGATAACATTGCAGCTGTGAAAAATACCGGTTTCGAGTTGACATTGAACTACACCAAAGAATGGGACGATGTGCTGTTCTCGGTAGGAGGTAACCTTACAACGGTCAAGAACGTGGTAATGAAGATGTATAACGGAATACCGTATTCCAATATTGAAGAAGGTTATTCCATGCATTATATCAAGGGATTCCAGTTGGGCGGCATGTTCCAGAGCCGGGCTGAAGCGGAAGCGTTCATGGACCAGTATTATGATGAAATATACAAACAGGTGCAGATACAAGGTGGAGACTTTTGGTTTAAAGATTTGCGGGGTGCACCCAAGGCCGAAGACATAGCAAAGGGTGTCAACCGCTTTTATTCACCGGAACCCGATGGCCGCATCGACAGTTATGATCAGGTGTATTTGGGAAAAACCATTCCCGGATTTTACTATGGTTTGAACCTTTCGGCTGCTTATAAAGGTTTTGATTTGAGTGCGCAGTTTACCGGAGTAGGCGATGTGCAGAAAACCAATGTGGTGAAACAGACTTTCCTGAATACATCAGCTGTAGCCGTGAACCAGTCACCGGAAATTCTGAACTATTGGACGGAAGACAATCCAAATACAACGATACCTCGTTTGCGCATGGGAGACCCGGCAGGCAACAATCGTTTCTCCTCTTATTTTGTTGAAAATGCCGGATATTTCCGTTTATCGAACTTACAGGTAGGATATACTTTGCCTGAAGGAGTGTATCGCGCCATGCAAAATATATTGGGTTATGCTCGCATCTATATAGGTGCATCGAATCTTTTTACCCTGACCAACTACGGCGGATTGGATCCGGAAGATGATTACAACCCGGCTCCGTTGATTTTCTATACCGGATTGTCTTTGAGATTTTAGAGTGTGAGTATATCAATGAAAAAATTAAAATGGTTTGAAATGAAAAAGCATAGGAATCAAAAATCAGGAAAACAGTTTTTTGCACTTGCGCTTGCAGCGGTCGGGTTGTTGTCCGTCTCTTGCGAAAGTTTCCTGGATGTACCGCCGACTTCGGAATTGGAATCGGTTTATTTTGAAAACGAGAACCGGGTGGACCGGGGCATTGGAGCCATATACAGTGAGTTGGGCGTTTTGTATTGTCCGAATATGGATAATGGTGCATTTGCAGCAGGACCATTGGGCAAATTGTGGCTCTCGGGTGATGACTTGACGGTTCAGAACAATGGGAATTTGCATTTTGAAGCATTCGTTTCGCTTACTACAGGCGATGGAACGGTCAAGTCTTACTGGAGCATATTGTATGCGCTGATTGCACGGGCCAACTTCATGTTGGAAAAACTGGAAGACCCGAAGGTGCTGGCCGTGATAGAAACTCCTGATAAGGACAAATGGTGTAAGGGTGAAGCCTTGTTCCTGCGTTCTTGGGCAAACATACGTTTGTGGGACAGTTTCCGTAAAGCCCCCAACCAGAATTTTCGTATCAAGACAATAGAAGATTCATGGCTTCCGCCGACCAAGAATTTTGAATTGCTTGACCAGGCCATAGGTGACCTTGAAGAGGCAGTCGACTTATTGCCCGATTCGTGGGATGACAAGAACAAAGGACGTGTGTTCAAGAACAGTGCCCGGGGGTTGTTGGTGAAAGCATACATGCTGAGAGCCTGTTATGCTGCCCAGTATGAAGGCGGTGACCGGAATGGCGATTATGGCAGGGCGATTGCATGGTTTGAGAAAATGGACAATGCGGTAAGCACCATCGAAGGAGTGCCGTTTGGTGATAATTTCGACATACGGAAAGAAAACAATGCGGAGTCGCTGTTCGAATACCAGGCCAGTCACAACATAAAGGAAGACAATCCTTGGCTCAATGGCAATTTCGGTGGTGATGCGGGTGCCATGGGAGCGCTCTATATACAGTATTGGGAACATCAGCACACCAATTACATGTGCGGCAGCGTGTTTGGACCGACCCAGAAGCTGATCAGCTCGTTTGAAAAGGGTGACCCTCGTTTTGACGAAACCATTCTGAACCGGAATGAAGGTGGCAAGGACGGTTTCGACTGGTTGAGTGGCGATTGGTATAATTTCAACGGTTACCAGTTCATTAAATATATCAACGGTGAGCGTCGTGGCGATTTGGACAAGACTTACAGTGTAACGTCGGGCAATAATCCACGTTTGCTGCGTCTGGCCGATGTGAAGCTGGCTGTAGCTGAAGCCTACTTGCAGACAGGAAACGAACCTGCTGCCCGTCAGCAGTTGAACGATATCCGCAAACGAGCCCGCTTGTCGACTGCCGATGGTAGTGAAGCGGCAGTGCCGGCCGATTTCAATACGGCTGTTACAATGGACGACATCATGAAAGAACGTTTGTTGGAACTGGCGGGTGAAGAAGACATTCGTTTCAGCGACATGAAGCGTTGGCATGCAGCCGGCTACATCAATCTGGAGGAATGGGCGGAAAAACCTTATGAAATGTGGGGATATGATGAAGCCAACAAAATCAATCCGTTTGAGTTCAACGTAGAGAAAAATCTGCTGTTGCCGATACCTCAATCGGAAATCGAAGCCAATCCGTTGATGCAGGCTGATGGCAATAATCCCGGTTATTATTAAGCCGGTGGATGTCCTTGAAGGGCAAGTCAAAAAAACTGCCGCTATGGCAGAAAACGCACATGCGGATGCATGACAAAAAATACTATAGAATAGCTTCTGTTCTTCGATAGTTTTTCTGATAATATTCTATAGAATATTGACCGGGTTTCTATAGTTTTTCGGAGCATTTTCTATAGTATTTTTTTTCGTTTTTTTAACCCCAATCGGTCATTGGATTTTGCATTGTTTTTCTTGTCTGTAAAGCAAAAAAAACAATACAAGGGCTAACAGCCGATAGAGCCTTAAGCTAAACATGGCCATTCCCGGTGATATGGTCATACAACTATATTATGATGTATATGATTCAGATAAAAGAAAAAGAATGAAAACGAATGTTTTTTTTAAAATGGCACTGCTTGCAATGTTCCCTTTCTTTCAGATTGCATGCGGTGACAACGGAGGAGGTGGGGAGATAACCCCTCCACCGACTAAACGGGTGATAAAGATTATGCCGATAGGCGATTCGCTTACGGAAGCAAACGAACCGGGATATCGAGGCTATTTGTATAATTGGTTGAAAGTCGACAGCCTGAATGTTGATTTTGTCGGTGTCAACAAGAAGATGCCGAGCAACGGGGGCGATGAGGACCATTCCGGCTTCGGCGGTTTCGTTATAGGTCCGGGGGCCTCCGTAGGCGATGAATGGAGCCACACGCAGGGGCATGGGAATATCTATTATCACTTGGATAAAGGATATGAAATTTTGTCGCAGAATTGTTCCTATATTTTGTTGATGATTGGAATCAATGATTTCTTTAACAACAAAGAAGATGGATACAACCCGGAAAAAGATGGTGCTGTGCGCTTGGAAGGATTGGTGGAAAAAATATTTGCCTTACGTCCCGATGTCACGCTTCTGGTTTCCAACCTCACCCCTGTAGCATGGAATATGCAGGGTTTTGGCAGCTTGTTTAATGAAGGAGTAGAGGATATTGTGAAACGGCAGCAGGAACAAGGACGTGCCTGCTATTTTGTCGACACACGCAACGGGCATGTGTGGGATGCCAAGGCCGATATTAGCGAGGACCAGCTTCACTTGACTGCCAGTGGTTATGAGAAGGTGGCCAGGTCTTTCTATTCGGTGCTCAAACCTTTGCTGTCCGATGAAGACCGGTGAGTGGGTTTTAGGACGTAAGCGAAAATTTATCTTATACTTTTATGGTTGCCTTGTCAAAACAAACGGGGCTTATCCGACTTTGTTTACAGCAATACTCCGGCAGACGGAGTGTTGTCAAATAATAAGTTATCATGAGACTTTTTTATATCATTATTCTTCTTTGTGTGATTCCGTTGTCCGGTTTTGCGGACAACGGACGTATAACAATTTCATTGAATGGCGAGTGGAGTTTTGACCAGACGGAAAAGGCGTTCCCGCCTAAACATTTCACCCGTAAAATTCCGGTTCCGGGTTTGATACATTTGGCCCGGCCGAAAATATCCCAATACGACAAATTCTTCAAGAAACCGGATGGCGTTGAATTGGTGGAGCAGTTCAATTTCCTGGAAAGGGATTACGTGCCTATGTATAACTGGTATAAACGGAAGGTGCATGTTGCAGACAGTCTGAGCGGCAAGCAGTTGTTTCTTACCATCAAGAAAAGTCAATATGTGACCCGGGTTTTTGTCAACGGCTATGAGATAGGTTCTTCAATGGAGTGTTATACCCCTATGAGTTTTAACATGACAAATGCTGTACGGTTTGGCGATGATAATGAAATATTGATTCAAGTAGGTGACCGTGCTTGGCTGCCAAGCGAGGCGGCGGGAAGTACGGACAAAGAAAAAGTACACTATCTGCCGGGCATATGGGATGATGTGTTTATAACCGCAACGGGAAATCTGCGTGTGGAAAAGGCTTTGTTCTTGCCATCTTTAGCAAAAAAAGAGGTGAAAATAAAGACTTTGGTCAGAAGTATGTATCCTCCTCAAATGTTGTTTGGTGACAAGATGTCTGATGCATGCAGAATGGAGTTGAGGATAAAAGAAAAGCAATCGGGTCGCATTGTAAGCAGCAAAACCATTGCAGGGCTGGCTAAACGGGATAATATGACTTACTTTGAAACAACCATGCATCTTGATGAGCCCAAGGCTTGGACTCCCGATACCCCGTTCTTGTATGAGGGTGAGGTGGCCGTTTATGCAGACAGTATGTTGATGGATTGTTATTCGGTTCATTTTGGCATGAGGGATTTTGCTAAGAAAGGCAAGTTTTTTACGCTTAATGGAGAGAAATTCTATCTAAGGGGGTCGAATATCACGCTTCAGCGCTTTTTTGAAGATCCTGACTGTCATGCGTTGGCCTGGGACAGAGAATGGGTAAAGAAGCTGATGATTGATTTGCCAAAATCGATAGATTGGAATGCCATGAGAATATGTGTCGGAATAGTGCCCGATTTTTGGTATGACCTGTGTGATGAATATGGAATTCTGTTACAGAATGAATGGTTCTATTGGCAGAATCATGGTTGGGATGAACAAGTCCGTAAAGAGTATATGAATTGGGTCTGGAGCGATGGAAATCATCCCTGCATTGTCATTTGGGATGCCATTAATGAAAACTGGGACAGCTATATAGGCAATGTCCTTATTCCGGAACTGAAGGAGTTGGACCCTACCCGCATTTGGGATGCAGGCTACATGACTTCTGACCAGATGGGTTCTAATGACGAAATGGATGAACCGCATCCGTATCGTGCAATCACGTTGATGCATTCGGATGAACTGAACGATTATTTTAAAAACAATCCGTATGATTTGGGTGCATTGCACGATAACTGGATGGGTTTTACTTCGGTGCTTGATGCCGGTGTGCCTCAGTTGGTTAACGAGTATGGCTGGATTTGGCTCTGGCGCGATGGAAGACCCTCGAAATTAACGCTTAACAACTACAATTATTATCTGGGTGAAAATGCGGATCCTGAGCAATGTCGTGAATTGCAGGCATATTGGTTGCAACTTGAAACCGAATGGCTGCGCTCCGAACGTTCCATAGCAGGGGTGTTGGCTTTCTGTCATCTGACAAACAATTATGGTTTTACGGGAGACTGGTTTGTCGGCAACATCAAGGATTTGGAACCATCGCCGGCATTTCATTGGTTTAAACATTGCTTCGCCCCTTCTGCAGTTTTTATAGATTTGGTAGACCAGCTGTATACAAAACATACGCAACCTTTGGAACCCGAAGAAGGACTTGTTTTTAATTTGATAGGGGTTAATGACTTGAATAGGCCATCGGCAGGACAGGTTGTGTTGAAATTGTTGGATGAAGATGGAAATGAGGCCCTCCGGCAAGAAGAGCAGATTGCTATGGAGCCTTTTGGCAAACGAATCAAGCCTTGTCTCGTGAAAATGCCGGCTGAATCCGGTTGCTATCTTTTAATTGCAGAGTATTATGAGGAGGGAAAGCTGGAACCGGTACTTAGCCGCAGATATTTAAAGGTTGGCAATCAGCCGGCTTCTTTTGAAGATTATTTTGATTTCAAGCCTTTATAAAAGCTATTCGGTAATAGACACAGTAGTGTGGCGATGATGCAAGACTGAGGTGCTGGCTTGGGGAGTCAAGGAAAAATTTACGTTTTTTATGTTTTTTTTCGAGATTCTTTTTAGTCCATTTTCCCGCTATTGTTGTCTATTACATAAAACAGTCTTGTTATGTCAACAAAAAGCAATATCAGAGAACTGAAGGAACAGGTATACCGTTCGAACCTGGAACTGGTGAAGCAGGGTCTGGTCATCCTCACGTGGGGCAACGTGTCGGGCATCGACCGTGAGAGCGGCCTGGTGGTGATCAAGCCGAGCGGTGTCCCCTACGAAGAGCTCCGCGCGGAGGACATGGTGGTGGTGGACCTGGAGGGCCGTGTGGTCGAGGGATCGCTGCGCCCGTCGAGCGACACGCCCACGCATGTGGAACTTTACAGGGCGTTTCCCGCGATAGGGGGTGTGGTGCACACGCACTCCACCTACGCCACGGCCTGGGCACAGGCGGGCATAGACCTTCCGAACATCGGGACGACGCACGCCGACTACTTCCACGACGCCATCCCCTGTACGGCCGACATGACCCGCGAGGAGGTGCTGGGCGACTACGAACGGGAGACGGGAAAGGTGATCGTGCGCCGCTTTTCGGGACTGGACCCCGTGCACACGCCGGGCGTGCTGGTGAAGAACCACGGCCCGTTCGCCTGGGGCAGGGATGCGGCCGACGCCGTGCACAACGCCGTGGTGCTGGAACAGGTGGCCAAAATGGCCGCCATCGCCTATGCCGTGAACCCGCACCTCACCATGAACCCGCTGCTGGTGGAAAAGCACTTCAGTCGCAAACACGGTCCGGGCGCGTATTACGGACAGAAGAAAGGATGATCCAACAATTTAAAAATATACTATTATGAACACATTCGAGAATTTAGAAGTATGGTTCGTTACAGGAGCCCAGCTGCTGTACGGTGGCGATGCTGTCATCGCCGTGGATGCACACAGTAATGAAATGGTAGCCGGCCTGAACGCCGGCGGACGCCTTCCGGTGAAGGTGGTGTACAAGGGCACCGCCAATTCGTCCAAGGAAGTGGAGTCCGTTTTCAAGGCGGCGAACAACGACAGCCGCTGCATCGGCGTCATCACCTGGATGCACACCTTCTCTCCGGCCAAGATGTGGATACACGGTCTGCAGCAGCTGCGCAAGCCTCTGCTGCACCTGCACACGCAGTTCAACAGGGAAATTCCCTGGGACACCATGGACATGGACTTCATGAACCTGAACCAGTCGGCCCACGGCGACCGCGAGTTCGGCCACATCTGCGCCCGCATGCGCGTGCGCCGCAAGGTGGTGGTGGGCTACTGGCAGGACGAGGATACGCAGCGCAGGATAGCGGTGTGGATGCGCGTGTGCGCCGCATGGGCCGATGCCCAGGACACACTGGTGCTGCGTTTCGGCGACCAGATGAACAACGTGGCGGTGACCGACGGCGACAAGGTGGAGGCCGAACAGCGCATGGGCTACCACGTGGACTACTGCCCGGTATCCGAACTGATGGAATACCACGCCCGGGTGAAGGACGAAGAAGTGGATGCCCTTGTAGGCGAATACTTCCGCCTGTACGACCATGATGCTGCGCTGGAAGACGCGGGCTCGGCCGCCTATGCGAAGATATGGAACTCGGCGAAGGCCGAACTGGCCCTGCGCGCCATCCTGAAGGACAAGGGGGCGAAGGCCTTCACCACGAACTTCGACGACCTGGGTCAGACCGACGGCAGCCACTTCGACCAGATACCCGGCCTGGCGTCGCAGCGCCTGATGGCCGAAGGCTACGGCTTCGGCGCCGAAGGCGACTGGAAGTCGGCGGCCCTCTACCGCAGCGTGTGGGTGATGAACCAGGGGCTGCCCAAGGGCTGCTCGTTCCTGGAAGACTACACGCTGAACTTCGACGGCAAGGACAGCTCCATCCTGCAGGCCCACATGCTCGAGATCTGTCCGCTGATAGCGAGCGGCAGGCCGCGTCTGGAAGTTCACTTCCTGGGCATCGGCATTCGCAAGAGCGAGACGGCCCGCCTGGTGTTCACCTCGAAGACCGGCACGGGCTGCACGGCCACGGTGGTCGACATGGGGAACCGCTTCCGCCTGATCGTGAACGACGTGGAATGCATCGAGCCGAAACCCCTTCCCAAACTGCCGGTCGCTTCCGCACTCTGGAAGCCGATGCCCGACTTCGAGACGGGCGCCGGCGCCTGGATTCTGGCCGGAGGCACCCACCACTCCTGCTTCTCGTACGACCTGACGGCCGAATACTGGGAGGACTATGCCGAGATAGCCGGCATCGAAATGGTGCACATCAACAAGGAGACCACCCTCGGCGGGTTCAGGAAGGAACTGCGCATGAACGAGGTGTACTACATGCTGAACAAGGCCCTGTGCTGACGTTCGGACAGAGGCGGGGGGATGCGCGTGCCGGCACGCGTGTCCTCCCTTGCCCTTTTCCCTCATTTTTTAATCCTAAAAGACATACTTACCAATATGGAACTATCAGCAAAAGATACCATCATCGCGGGACGGGGCATCCTGGGCATCGAGTTCGGCTCCACCCGCATCAAGGCGGTGCTCATTGACCGCGACAAGCGTCCCATCGCCCAGGGCAGCCACCAGTGGGAGAACCGGCTGGAGAACGGCCTGTGGACCTACAGCACGGAGGCGGTATGGAGCGGTCTCCAGTCCTGCTACGCAGATTTATGCCGGAACATGCGCGAACAGTACGGCGCGGAAATCCGCAGCCTGCAGGCCATCGGCGTGAGCGCCATGATGCACGGCTACATGCCCTTCGACGGACAGGGGCGCCTGCTGGTGCCCTTCCGCACCTGGAGGAACACGAACACCTCCCGTGCGGCGGCCGAACTGTCGGAACGGTTCGGCTTCAACATCCCGCTGCGCTGGAGCATAGCGCACCTGTACCAGGCCGTGCTCGACGGCGAGGGACACGTGGGCGACATCCGTTTCCTGACGACTCTGGCGGGCTACGTGCACTGGCAGCTGACGGGCGAGAAGGTGCTGGGCATAGGCGACGCATCGGGGATGCTCCCGGTGGATTCGTCCACGAAGGACTACGCCTCCGGCATGGTGGCCGAGTTTGACCGGCTGGTCGCTCCGAAGGGCTACAGCTGGACGCTGGAGGACATCCTGCCGCGCATCCTGCCGGCCGGGGCCTGTGCGGGCCGTCTCACGCCGGAAGGCGCCGCCCTGCTCGACCCCACGGGGACGCTGCAGGCGGGCATACCGCTGTGTCCGCCGGAAGGGGATGCGGGAACGGGCATGGTGGCTACGAACGCCGTGAGGCCGCGCACCGGGAACGTGTCGGCGGGCACCTCGGCCTTCTCCATGATCGTGCTCGAGAAGGAACTGTCAAGACCCTACGAGGCGATAGACCTGGTGACCACGCCCGACGGGAACCCGGTGGCCATGGTGCATGCCAACAACTGCACTTCCGACCTCAACGCATGGGCCGGCATATTCAGGGAATACCAGGAGCTGATGGGCTTCAGGGCCGACACGGACGAGGTGTTCGGCAGGCTCTACAACCATGCGCTCACGGGCGAGGCCGACTGCGGCGGGCTGCTGTCATACAACTACTTCTCCGGCGAGCCCATCTGCGGCCTGACCGAGGGCAGGCCGCTGTTCGTGCGCACGGCCGACAGCCGTTTCAGACTGGCCAACTTCATGCGGGCCCAGCTGTACGCCTCGGTGGCGGTGCTCAAGATAGGGAACGACCTGCTCTTCGACCGGGAGGGCATACGGGTGGACAAGATCAGCGGCCACGGGGGGCTGTTCCGCACCGAAGGGGTGGGGCAGCGCATACTGGCAGCCGCGCTCGGCTCGCCCATCGCCGTCATGCAGACGGCCGGAGAGGGCGGCGCCTGGGGCATCGCGCTGCTGGCTGCCTTCCTTGACGGAAGCGCGCGCGGGCTCGACCTGCCCGGATTCCTCGAACGCGAGGTCTTTGCCGGGGCGGACGAAAAGGTTGTGGAACCCGACAGGAAGGACATGGAAGGATTCGCCCGCTACATGGAAGACTACAGGAAATGCCTGGACATCGAACGGACCGCCGTCGGATGCAAGAAGTGACAGGATGAACGGACTCGGATGAAAGCTTGCTGCCTGTTATGGGAATCAGATGAAATGAGGGGGCGTACAGAATAAACTTATTCTGTACGCCCTCATTTTTTCCGGTTGTCAGTTCCGTTTCCCGGACTGGGATTAAAGACATTGCTTCAGGAAACGTCCGGTATAGGACGTTTCACAGTTGACCAGTTCTTCCGGTGTACCTTCAAAAACAACGAAACCGCCTTTTTCGCCTCCTTCGGGGCCCATGTCAATGATATGGTCGGCACATTTTATGATATCAGGGTTATGTTCGATGATGATAACGGTATGTCCCTTGGCAATGAGGTCGTTGAACGCTTTCAGCAGGGTCTTGATGTCGTGAAAATGCAGTCCGGTTGTAGGCTCGTCAAAAATGAAAATGGTAGGTTCCACTTTTTCCGTACCCAAAATGGCAGCGAGTTTTACCCGTTGGCTTTCACCTCCCGACAACGTGCTGGACGATTGCCCCAATTTGATATATCCCAACCCTACATCCTGCAAGGGTTTGAGTTTTTTTATGATGCGCCGTTCGTTGTTCCCGTTTTTCTGCGAGAAAAACTCCATGGCCTGGTTAACGGTCATTTCCAATACATCGTAAATGTTGGCTCCGTTGTAGGTCACATCCAGAATGTCTTGTTTAAAACGCTTGCCGTGACAGTGTTCGCATTCCAGCACAAGGTCGGCCATGAACTGCATTTCCACGGTTACGGTTCCTTCTCCCTGACATTCTTCGCATCGGCCACCATCGGTGTTGAACGAGAAATGTGCCGGAGTGTACCCCATTTGTTTGGCTAGCTGCTGTTCGGCAAACAGTTTGCGTATTTCATCGTAAGCCTTGATATAGGTCACGGGGTTGGAGCGGGTAGACCGTCCGATAGGATTTTGGTCGACCAGTTCCACGTCAGTGACCAGGTGGGTACTGCCTTTGATGGCACCGAACTGTCCGGTACGTTCGGCTGTTCCGCCATACAGTTTTTTCAAGGCCGGATAGAATACACCTTTGAGTAACGATGATTTGCCTGAACCGCTAACCCCGGTGACAACGGTCATGACATTGAGCGGAAAGCGTACGTTGACATTCTTCAGGTTGTTCTCACGTACCCCCAGCAATTCGATGTAGTTGCTCCATTTGCGTCGTTGGTGCGGTAAGGGGATGGTTTCTGTCCCCAGCAGGTATTTCAGCGTGTATGACCGCTCGGTTTGCTTGTGCAACTGGTCGGGTGGAAGTTGTGCCACGGTTTGCGGGTCTCCTTCAAACACGACTTCGCCTCCCAAACGTCCGGCTTGGGGACCTATGTCGATGATATAGTCGGCAGCCCGCATGATTTCTTCATCGTGTTCCACCACCACCACCGTGTTGCCCAGGTCTCTGAGCTGTTTCAGTACTTTGATGAGCTGGTGGGTGTCGCGTGGATGTAATCCTATACTGGGTTCATCGAGAATGTAAAGCGAGCCGACAAGACTGCTGCCGAGCGAAGTGGCAAGGTTGATGCGTTGGCTTTCACCTCCCGACAGCGTATTGGACAGACGGTTCAGTGTGAGGTAGCCCAACCCGACGTCGCGCAGAAAGTTGATTCTGTTCTTGATTTCCACGAGTAGTCTTTTGCTTACCGCCGTGTCGTGTTCGTCCAGTTGCAACTGTTCGAAGAATACGTGCAGGTCATCTACCGACATGAGGACCAAATCGGTGATAGGTTTGTCGCCTACACGTATGTAGGTGGCTTCCTTTTTCAGTCGGCTACCATGACATTCCGGACAGATGGTCTTACCGCGATAACGTGCTAGCATGACCCGATACTGTATTTTATATTGGTTTGCCTCAAGATGTTTGAAAAAGGCATTCAGCCCTTCGAAATATGCATTGCCCGTCCACAGCAGCTGCCGTTGTGCATCGGTCAGTTCGTAATACGGTTTGTGTATGGGAAATCCGAAGCGGTCGGCCGTACGTATCAGTTGCTGTTTCCATTCGCCCATGACTTCCCCTTTCCAGCAGGTAATGGCATCCTCGTATATGGACAAGGCCTTGTTGGGAACTACCAGGTCCTCATCAATGCCGATAATCCGGCCGAAACCTTCGCACACGGGACAGGCTCCGATGGGACTGTTGAAACTGAACGTATGTACGGAGGGTGTTTCGAAACGGATGCCATCGGCTTCGAACATTTTCGAAAAACGGAGTCTGACGGGGGCGTCGCTTCCCACAATTTCGAGCAGGCAATTGCCGTTGCCTTCGTTAAAGGCCGTTTCCACCGAGTCGGTCAGGCGGCTGATGGCAGCCTGGGTGTGTTCAACAACAAAACGGTCGATAATGAGGTATATTTCCTGCTGCGTTTCCATGGATTCGGCACGGTCAATGGCTTCCTGCAGCCGTAGTGTTTCTCCATTCACTTCCACCCGGCTATATCCCTGCATGAGCAGGTTTTGAAGCTGTTCGCCTAATGTACGTCCTTGAGGAACATCGACAGGAATGAGTACCATGATGCGGGTACCATCCGGATAGTCCATGGCGGCATGGACGACGTCTTCCGCTTCATGTTTCTTCACCAGTTTACCCGAAACAGGCGAATAGGTCTTGCCTATACGAGCATACAAAAGCTTCAGGTATTCGTAAATTTCGGTAGAAGTACCAACGGTTGAACGTGGGTTGCGGGTGTTGACCTTTTGCTCAATGGCTATGGCCGGCGGAATGCCTTTGATGTAATCTACTTCGGGTTTGCTCATGCGGCCAAGAAACTGGCGTGCATAGGCCGAAAGGCTTTCCACATAACGGCGTTGCCCTTCGGCATAGAGCGTGTCAAATGCCAGTGACGATTTGCCCGAACCCGACAGCCCGGTAATGACAACCAGTTTGTTGCGGGGAATCTCAACATCGACATTTTTCAAGTTGTGTACCCTAGCTCCTTTTATGATAATGTTTCCTTGCTTCGACATTTGTTTTTACACTTCGGTTAAAGAACCTGCGAAGGTACGAAAAAAAGAATAAAGAGGAATTAAAATCCCCAGGACACATTGAACAGCAAGTGTTGCACCCGTTCTTCTTCACGGTCTTTCTGCAGGTTTTCGCCTCGCATGAAGTGGTAGCGCAGTCCGGCATAGAGTGACTGGCGGGTGTTTATCTTGTATTCCACACCGATGCCGGCAGCGACTCCGTAGTGCAGAAAGGCAATGCCCGTCGATGCTAATGAGCGCATCCTTGGATCGGTAGTCGAAATGTCCATCACCATTTGTCGTCCTCCCAGCCGGAAGTCGAGCAGTGGACCGGCTTCCACGTAGGGGATGAAGCGTCCCCGAATCAGGTTGGCGTTGTAGCGGAACAGCAGCGGCACTTGTAGTGAGCGGCGCAGGTAGGTGAGGTTCGACCGTGTGCCGGCTTCCACCCGGCTTTTTTCCTGATACAGGCTGGAGAACAATACCTCTGCACGGAAGTTGAAGTAGAGGTCGAGCGGCAGTTGCACGAATGCACCGGCCGTCCAGGCGAATCCTGTACCCGTATAGTTGGCCGATGCCGGGGAGGAGTTGCCGCCGTCCGACCATCCGGCTCCGCCACTCCAGGTAGGTCCGTATTTGACCCGTTGGATGACGTTGGCGTTGCAGCGGGTGAAGGCCTCGTAGAGCAGCCGTATGGTGCGAGGGTCAATGGACGACGACAGTTCATAGGCGATGGTTTCGGGCAGGCAGCCTTCGTTCCGGTCCAGTATCATTTCTCCCAACATGAGGAAGTTTTCCTTCGTGAGCAGTCGCAGGTCTTGTCCCGTTTGCAAATAGAAGTCGGCCGTTTTTCCCGGTTGGTAGCGGAACAGGGTAGTGGTGTCGTTCAGCCGGATGAACTCTTCCAGAAATACTTTGTGGAAGGCGCCGTCCTGCTGTATCGTACAGCTTACATAGCGTTCTTCGTCCGGAAAGCCGTATGCGTCAATGTCGCGTGGGTAGAACACGGTGTCTCCGTGGTTTTGCTGTTTAGGGATAATGACGCGGCTCAACCGGTCGGCACGGCTGTCATCCTCAATGAATACGTTGTCAACGAGTACCGAATCTTTTACGTAATAGCCCCGCCTGGCTTTGGGGATGACCTCGTGAACTTGCCCGGCCGATTCCTGGTTTTTTACGTAATAACTCCGTTCCCGGACGGAGGAAAACTCTTGTGCCGATATGCCGCATGAAAAGCCCAGCAGCAATATAAAAACAAATGCTTTCATAAACCTATATTCAAACATGGTTCTGTAAAATGAATTTTTATTCCGTGTACTTAAAATTTGTACGGCGAACACATACAAAAATAGAGATTTGTTGTATAGTTGCCAAGAGATAAGCGGAATAATTCATGGCGAAACGGTGGATAAGCAGATAAAATGATTATTTTTGCATGTCCGATGGCTGAAAGTCATGCCGATGTGTCAACTTGTACGATGTTTGTTTATCCATAAGGTGCCTGTCACCGGCACAGAAGGCCGCCCGGACAACATGTTCAATACGGAAAATCAGAATCGACATTTTTATGGCATTTTACAAAACGAAACAGCGTCCCGAGAAAGAAATGATATTCGGCATTCGTGCCGTCATTGAGGCGATACAGGCCGGTAAAGACATTGACAAGATATTGTTGCGGCGTGACATGACCAGCGAATTGGCGCGCGAGTTGTCGGCCGTGATAAAAGACACGGTGATTCCCGTGCAGAAAGTGCCCGTGGAAAAACTCAACCGCATCACAATGAAGAACCATCAGGGGGTCATCGCCTTCATATCGCCTGTAACGTATCAGCGGATAGAAGACATCATCCCCGCCGTGTATGAAGAGGGGCGTAACCCGTTTGTTGTCGTGCTCGATGGAATTACCGATGTGCGTAACTTCGGAGCCATAGCCCGTACGTGCGAGTGTGCCGGTGTAGATGCCATTGTGGTGCCGGCCAAAGGGGGTGCTCCCATCAATTCCGATGCGGTCAAGACCTCGGCCGGGGCGTTGCTTTCCATCCCCGTGTGCCGTGAGGAGAACCTGACCGAAGCCCTCCGTTTCATGGCGGCATCGGGTCTGAAACTGGTGGCGGCCACCGAAAAAGGAACCGACAATTACACGGCCACCGATTATTGTGATCCGGTAGCCCTTGTCATGGGTTCGGAAGAAGATGGACTGGCCCCCGAAAACCTGCGCCTGTGCAGTGACCAGGTGCGCATACCGCTGTTCGGCAAAATAGAGTCGCTGAACGTGTCGGTGGCCGCCGGCGTGCTGATATACGAAGCCGTGCGGCAGCGCGGACTGAACAAGGCATAGGATTGAAATAGTAGAAACGATTGTTACGAACTTTATATTAAACCGTTATTATCATGCAGCAGAAGTATAAATTTGTCAGTGCCGATGAAGCCGCAGCCTACGTCAACCATGGCGATGTGGTCGGTTTCAGCGGCTTCACTCCGGCCGGGGCACCCAAAGCCGTTCCGACCGCCATTGCCAGACGTGCCGAAGCTTTTCACGCCGAGGGCAAAGAGTTTAAAATAGGAATGTACACCGGAGCGTCGACCGGCGATTCGCTCGATGGAGCCCTGGCCCGTGCCAATGCGGTGTTGTTCCGCACGCCCTACCAGTCGAACAAGGACCTGCGTGCTGCGTTGAATGCCGGCCGGGCCACGTATTTCGACATGCACCTGTCAACGCTTGCACAGGAATTGCGTGCCGGATTCATGCCGAAACCCAAATTCGCCATCATGGAAGTGTGCGACCTGACCGAGGATGGCGAACTGGTGCTGACCACCGGTGTGGGTATTGCCCCCAC
Source organism: uncultured Porphyromonadaceae bacterium (assembly GCA_949285425.1). GTDB lineage: Bacteria > Bacteroidota > Bacteroidia > Bacteroidales > Paludibacteraceae > QVMH01. The sequence continues at coordinate 3,143 of CASEAJ010000031.1, read as the reverse complement.
CATAGCACAGTTGGCCGACCACATCATTCTGGAACTGAACCATGCACATCCGAAAGCGCTCCGCGGCTTTCATGACCTGTATGAACCGCTCGACCCGCCCTACCGGAAAGAAATACCCGTGTATAAACCCTCCGACCGCATAGGTTCGGATGTCATTAAGGTCGACCCGAAGAAAATTCTGTGTGTGGTAGAAACGAACGTGCCCGACGAAACAGGTGGCTTCAGTCCGGTAGATGAAGTGACGGCCAAGATAGGGGCCAACGTAGCTACCTTCCTGGCCGGCGAACTGAAGGCCGGACGCATCCCGAAAGAGTTCCTGCCCATCCAGTCGGGGGTAGGCAACATTGCCAATGCTGTGTTGGGCTCGTTGGGCGAAAACCCCGACATTCCTCCGTTCGAAATGTTTACCGAAGTGATACAGGATGCCGTTATCGGGCTGATGCGTCACGGTCGTGTGAAGTTTGCCAGCGGCTGTTCGCTCACGGTGTCGCATGCCGTGCTTGAACAGATTTACGCCGACCTCGACTTCTTCCGTGACAAAATCGTGCTCCGTCCGCAGGAAATTTCGAACAACCCCGAACTGGTGCGCCGCATGGGTCTCATTACAATCAACACGGCACTCGAAGCCGACATTTTCGGAAACGTGAACAGTACGCATGTGCTCGGACAGAAGATGATGAACGGTTTGGGCGGTTCGGGCGATTTCACCCGCAATGCCTACATTTCCATATTCACCACTCCGTCGACAGCCAAAGGCGGTAACATCAGTTCCATTGTGCCCATGGTGTCGCATGTGGACCACTCCGAACATTCGGTGAAAGTCATTGTCACCGAACATGGCGTGGCCGACCTGCGTGGCAAGTCGCCCGTGCAGCGTGCCCATGCCATTATTGAAAACTGCGTCGCTCCTGAATACAGGGATGCCTTGCGTGAATACCTCAGCCTGACAGGCCAGGTGCAGACACCGCAGGACTTGAAGAACTGTTTCGCCATGCACCGGCAGTTCAAGGAAACCGGCAGCATGCAGGGTGTGAAGTGGGAAAAATGATGTTTGCAGACAAATTCCATAACAGAAGGGGCTGTGTCCAAACGGACACAGCCCCTTCTGTTATGGAACAAATTTATCGGAACACAATGTCGGTAATGACTTCTGCGCCCACGTGGCGGTTGAGTGCCGCCTTTATCTCCTCTCGCGACAGGAACAGGTCGTGCCGCAGCACGGCCGACGACAGGCTTACGTACAGCGTGTGGTTGCGCACGCTCAGTCCGGTGGTGTATTTTGAAATGTTCTGTCCCAGTACCACCGGCCAGGCTTCGATGATGTGCTTGTCGTTCAGCCGTCCTTCCAGATGCTGCTCTTTCAGCATTTGCCGAATGACGTCGCCTAATGATTCCGTATTCTTTTTCCTCATGCTGTGATGAATCGTTTGCGTGTCAGGGCCGCACTTTGATAACCTGTCCCACCCGGGCTCCGGCATCGTACGGCAGGCTGTTCATGTCATACAGGTCAATCAGGCGTATGCCGTAATACTGGGCAATGTCATAGAGCGATTCGCCCGGCTGTATGGTGTGCGTGTCAAACTGTTTCGGTGCTTTCCGTTTCTTTTTCTGCAGGTACACGCGCTGGCCGGCAACCGGAGCCCGTTGTCCCTCCATGTCGTTGAAGCGGGCAACCTGCTGTTCGCTGAGTCCGAACTCGTCGGCAATGCTGCCGTAGGTGTCGCCCGGTTGTGCTTCCGCATATTTCAACCCGTTGACCCTCATCACCTGGTGGGGGGTATAGGCCCACACGGCACCTGCCGCAGCCACGGTTTCGGCCGTTTGTTGAGTCCCTCCGTCCGTCCGTTTTCTCTGGGCCTTTCTTTGTTTGCGGCGTTCGGCCCAGCTGGTCTTTTGCGTCCGCTTTATGTCTTTCGAAGCCATGAGGTCGAAGCGGTGCAGTTCATATTCGTCAATGAGCGATATCAGTTTGTAGGCATAGGTAGGGTCGGTGGCATAGCCCGCCTTTTTCAGACCGTGCGCCCAGCCTTTGTAGTCGGTGGGGGCCAGTTCGAAGAGCGAGGCGTAGCGGCTGCGGCTTTTCAGAAACTCGGAGTGGTCTTCGTACGAGTCGATGACCCGGCGGTATTTGCGGAAACATTCACGCCGTTTGTCGTCGTCGTGATAAATGCGTGCGCCGTCCCAGTCGTGGCATTTTATGCCGAAGTGGTTGTTGGCCTTCACGGCCAGGCGGCCTTGTCCGGCTCCCGACTCGAGTATGCCTTGTGCCAGCGTGATGCTGGCTGGTATCTTGTGTTCCTCCTGCTGCTTGATGGCCAGTTCGTGATACTGCTCTATGTAGTTGAGGTAGGCTTGGCTTTGTTGTGCGAACGCCAGGGCGGGCAGCAACAGAAATGCGAAAAAAACAGGTTTCATTGGCTTGTCAGTGTTTTTTTTTAAGAAATGATGAAGTGGCAGTGCCGTGCCATCCGCATGCCGCGACGGGCCGGGCGGTGGAGTGCCTGCATTTATTGATGGACAAAGGTAAGACTTTCTCTGCGAACAAATGCGAAGGCCGGCACATAATTTTGCATTTTCCCTTGTGGCTTGCCGGATGTTTTTGCGGCCGATGGGGTGCGGCCAACGGTCAGTGAAAACGCATGATAAAACGCGATAATGAACGTTCAAGAAAAACAAACGTAAAAGCTTCTCAAGTGAATTTTTGGGCTAAGGGGTTCAATATACGGTACATTTTTCCCCGCTTTGTTCGGTGAGCCGGAAAATCGTCCTGTAGAAGCCGCCCGAAGGTCTGTTGTGTGAGCGAAGCGAGTTCAGGCATTCAGGCTTCGCAAGGACGGGTTCTTCCGTGCGAAGCGGGCCAGCGGCGGCGTTCTTTGCTTCGTCTCTTTCGCTGTAGAAAGAATTTCCCGATAAGTGAGCGTAGAAGGCAAACTTGTTTGCACTATGCCGAGCGTGAGGGAAAGGCGCGAAGCGAAATAAGTCGGGGTCGCAGGGGCGGACAGCCCCTTTGCTGCCGGCCTTATTTGTCAAAAGACACGTTTTATCATGCTGTCTTTTTTTAAAAAAGGTTGACTCCTAAAGAGTCAAAAGAATGAAACAAAAAGATTATGAACAGTCACAGCGTAGTCTGTGTGAAATTTCGG
>CASEAJ010000030.1 GCA_949285425.1 uncultured Porphyromonadaceae bacterium | reverse complement strand
TTTTCTGTATGCGCTCGAACGGCTTATGCCATATTGACGGGATATTTCTTTTACCGAAAACTTTTCCAGGGTGACTTTCCGGTAAATCTCCGAAATTTCACACAGACTACGCTGTGACTGTTCATAATCTTTTTGTTTCATTCTTTTGACTCTTTAGGAGTCAACCTTTTTTAAAAAAAGACACACATATGTGAGACGATAACTTTGAAGGCATAAACATACGACATCATGGATACGGACCTACGACACGGCCCTTTCCTGCGGACCTGTTTCTGAGCATGCGTCAAGTTTTACGTGAGCATGCTTTCCCCCTGATACGATGTGAATGTAATCTTGTGAGCCAACGTTTACCTCTTATATCGGACTTGCGGCACGGGGAAACATGTAAACCGGGTCATGCAATCGGTAATCGGGGTTATAGGGAAACGGAAATTATCCGTTACCTTTGTAACGGAAAGAAGGGACATATAACCGCAACGTTATGGACAAAATACTTAACTTGAACAGTGTGGACCAGTACAACAAATTGTATGGTCTCGAAACGCTTCATCCGCTGGTCAGCGTGATTGACTTGAACAAAGCCACCCGCCGTGTGGAGTATACGCGCTGGAATTACGGTGTCTATGCGCTTTATCTGAAACTTGAAAAGGTCTGTGACATAAAGTACGGGCGTCAGAGTTATGACTATCAGGAGGGTACCATAGTGTGTTTCGCTCCGGGACAGACGACGGAAACGACATTGACAACCGACCGGGTACAGATAAACGCGCTCGGCATATTGTTTCATCCCGACCTGTTGCAGGGAACAGCGTTGGGGGCGAACATCAGAAAACGTTATACCTTCTTTTCATATGAAGTGAACGAAGCGTTGCACCTTTCGCAGGAAGAACGGAACATTGTGATGGACTGTTTGAGAATCATTCACATGGAACTGGAACACGGTGTGGATAAACACAGCAAGACTTTGCTTGTGAACTACATTGAACTGCTTTTGAATTATTGCATGCGTTTCTACGAAAGGCAGTTCGTTACCCGAAGTAAAGTGAATCGGGATGTGTTGACCCGTTTCGAACAGTTGCTTGATGATTATTTTGATGGTCCTCAGGCTGAAAATGATGGATTGCCTACCGTCAAGTATTTTGCCGACAAGGTTTGCCTTTCACCCAACTATTTTGGCGACATGTTGAAAAGGGAAACCGGGAAGACCCCTCAGGAGTATATTCAAGAAAAGATTATCGAAGTTGCCAAAGAACGTGTGGCCGGAACGGAAGATACGGTCAGCCAGATAGCCTACTCGCTGGGATTTCAGTATCCGCAACATTTTTGCCGTCAGTTCAAAAAACGGGTAGGGTGCACTCCCAATGAATATCGTGCGCAAAACAACCGTTGACATTCTATGGAAAAAGAAAACACATTGGAATTCAGGACTGTGTATGAATGTAACTGTTGGCAGAACTGCGACACGTGGCATCCGTTGGCAAGTGTCATTCAACTGGGAAAACCGTTGTCGGAATGTCATGCTGTCCGATTCGGGTTTTATACGGTCTTGCTGATGGAGGATTGCACGGATGATGGTTTGGAATGTGGACGACAATATTGCGATTATACTGCAGCAACGGCCGTGTTTCTCAGACCGGGTGAAGTTTTCCGTATGAACGGACCGTTGGTTTTGCCTGCCCAGGGTTCTGTATTGGCTTTTCATCCGGATTTGTTGTTTCATACGGCCTTGAAAAGGCACATGGGCGATTATCATTTTTTCAATTATCGTAAAGAGGAGTCATTGCATCTGTCGCAGCGTGAAGCGGAAAAACTGACCGCTTGTCTGGGCTATGTGGCCGATGAATTGCGCCAACCTGTTGACATGCATACCAGCACCATATTGTCGCGATACATAGAACTGTTTTTGGATTATTGTGTCCGCTATTACGAACGTCAGTTCATAACGAGGGAAAATGGAAACCAATTTCTGCTGGAACAGACAGAACGGATGCTGAACAACTGCATGGCTTCCGGAGAACTGAGAGACAGACAACCGCTTCGGGCTACTTGTGTGGCACGTGAACTGGGTTTGTCCGAGGCTTATTTTTCCGACCTCCTGAAGTTTGAAACCGGTATGAAATGGGAAGAGTATCTCCAAATGAAAAAGCTGGAATTTGCCAAGACAATGTTGCTTCAACCGGAGAATACGCCGGATGTCGTGGCCAGACAACTGGGATATGAAAGCGTGCGTCATTTCTGTTTTATCTTCAAGAAAATGACCGGTATGCCTCCTGATAAATATCTTTATTCAGCCAATTAGAAACAAAAAGCACGTAATAAAAGTAACCACACAAAGTATAAATGGTTATGGCGGGTAATTTATGGAACCCACCTTATGAAAGCCCGAGTTTGAATTCCTTGTCGAAAGACTTGAAAATGAATGCCCGTTGACTGTCGTTGCATACAGAGAGGGCAGTGGAAAGCACTTCACCGGTGCAACCCGTTCTGGTGATTACGGAGATGGGAACGGTCGTTGTGGTTTTTTGTCCGGTTTGCGGGTTAATGAGATGGTAGTGGCCGTCGGTGTTGCCCGAGGTTGTGAGGCATGCTCCGGAAAGAGTCACACTTTGCCCCGGCTGTCCGGGCAGGGCGATGGGCCAGCCTTGGCCGTTCGGGTGATGGCCCCATGCCAATATGGAACTGTTACCTAAACTGATTAGTGCATCGGTGCAGGGGGATGATTCGAGTATGTTTCGGATTTTGTCCAACGCATACCCTTTGATGTAGCCGCATAGGTCAAGAAGCATACCGGGTCGGGCAAAACGGATGGTTGTTTGTTCGAGTGGGTCGCATAGCAGGTTGTGTATGTCAGTTTGAGAGTGGGAGGCCGATTGTACCGTGATGTCAAAGGCACCGGCGGTTCGTTGACAATACTCTTTGCAGTCTGTTATGATGGTATAGAGTTCCGGATGCACTTTTACCGCTTCTTGTGCCGCCTGCCGGTTGATGAAACTGAGTTCGCTTGTCGGATTGAAACGGTCGGCAAAACCTTCAATCCGGCTGATTTCATCTTTGATAAGCATGCTCAAAGTGCAGGCCGTGCTTTCCGGAAGGTTACAAAAAGCTAAATCAATGCGTGTGTGCATGGCCTCGAACCAAGCATAAAACACACTTTTCTGTTTGTCTGTTTGCCGGTATATGTGTTGAATTTGCATGAAGAACAAAGATATGAAAAATAAATTCAAACAAAACCGAATGATCGGCTTGAAATAAGAAAAGAGAAATTGCAGAATCCTGCAATTTCTCTTTTCTGTGTTCCGGAGGGAGTTGGTTCTTACAATTCCTTTATTTTGATGTTCTGATACCAGACTTCATCTCCGTGGTCTTGTAACAGAATGTGTCCGGTGGCAGCATTACCGAAGTTGGGCCAGTTTTTATATTTGCTGTAAGCTACCAAGGCGTTCCACATTTGGTTGTTGCGTTCATATTCAATCAGCTTTACGCCGTTCAGCCAATGTTCTACGTGGTTGCCTTTTACTACAATCATGGCCGTGTTGAAAAATCCCGGGCGATAGGGTTTGTTGGTCGGTGCCGGAATCAGGTCGTACAATGAGCCCAAGGTGCGGTTGCCGTTTACTCCGAGTTTTGCATCGGGGTGCAGCTTGTCATCCAGCACCTGAAATTCGCAACCGATGGAAGAACCTTCGCCTTTGTTCAATTCAGTATCGACAAAGTATTTGATACCGCTGTTTGCTCCTTTTGTGATTTTGAAATCTACTTTCAAAATGAAGTTTTCATATTTTTTGGTGGTTACAATGTCGCCTCCATTAGTCGATTCACCTCCATTCCCTTTCAGTACTTTCAGAATGCCGTCCTCAATGGTCCAGCCTTTTTCCGGGAACGACTGCAGTTTTGCCCCGCGCCATCCTTCGGTGCTCTTCCCATCCCAAAGCAGTTTCCAGCCTTCTTGAGCTTCTTTTTCGGAAATGGTGTTGGGTATGCAGTTCTTTTCGGGAGCGGCTTTTGCTTCGGGAGTCAGTTCGCTTTCAAAGCCTTTGGTGCAGATACGGATATTTTTCCATGCAACGGTTTTGCCTTCCAGTGCAGTGTTGTTGCCGATGCCGTGTACTTGCAAAGCAATAATGCCCGCAGGAGTTTTTGCATCGAGTAAGTTGGCACAAGGTACGCCGTTTACCCATGTGCGGATGCTGGTGCCCACAGCTTCAATACGTGCCTTGTTCCACGTTCCTTTTTTGAATGCCTTTTGGGCTTGAGGATAGGAGGCCAAATCATACAGCCAGCCTCTGCGGGCTTCATCGTAAATGCCGCCCGTCCAGGCCCGGTTCGATGGGTCTATTTCAAATTGATAGCCGTGAACCCGTCCATCCATGATTTTCTTGTCGGATATGGAACGAAACTGTACACCGGAATTCAGGCCATCGTCTACTTTGAATTCGAATTCAAGTATAAAATCGCCATAGGTCTTTTTTGTAGCGAGGAACGTATTGGGCGTGTTGGTCTTGCTGATTCCGACAATGGTTCCATCTTCTACCTTATATTCGGCAGTTCCGTTCAGTTTGGTCCAACCTCTCAGATTCTTGCCGTTGAACAGGTTTTCCCATTGAGCTTGGGAGAAACCGGAAAGGCTGCATGCAGCCAGCATAATTACAAAAGGAAATTTTTTCATGACTGTCTTTTTTGTTTTTTTGTATTGAATAATTTTTTTGTCAGATAATAAACCATGCGTAGCAAACTCCATAGAACGTACAGTACGATGGCAAACAGAATGACGTATCCTATTTGGGTGAAAAGTTCCGTAAAGCATGTTTTGTAGGCAATGATGGCACCGGCATTAACCACATTGGCTATGATGAAACAGGCGAGCAAGGTGATGAGTTCGGTGCGTTTGCGTCGGGCGGTTATGATACTGTCTTTCATAAAGTGCTGACTTTTTTGTGGTTCAGATAATCAAGTTTGTATGCATCGGGGAAGGTCAGTATGCTTTCCGTTTCTATCGCATCGTGTCCCAACAGGCACAGTACGCTGGCGTAATAGCCTTCTTCTGCAATTTGTGCAGGTTGTTTCCCCGTAATGACCGCTTCGACGAAGGCATCCAACATTAGGGAAGTGCCGTCTGATTTGGGACGTTCGCCCAAGATGTATTCACCGTGGTTTTCGTTGGCGGTTTCCGGAGCCCAGCTTGTTCCGGCAAACGGAAGCGAATCAAAGAGCTTGTTCTCTATGTCGTTTACCAGTTGCAGAAATCCCGGGGCCGGGTCGATGTTTTCGAAATAGTACTTGCCTTTCTCGGGTTCTACGGTTCCCAAATGTCCCAATATCTGTTCTTCCAATCCGTAAAACTTGTTGGAAATGACCGATTCGTAATTCATTTTTACACCGTTGTCAAACACGTAAATGCATGAAACGTTGTCATACACTTCGCGTCCATCCTTCCAATAGGTAATAGCTCCGTGTCCCATTACCTTGTTGGGTATCTGGCGCATGGCCCAACTGCCTATTTGCAACTGGTGGCAGGCCAGTTCGGTCATCAGTCCTTTGGAGTATTCCTTGTACAGACGCCAGTTGATGTGTCTTTCCAGTTCGGGCGACGGAACCGGCCGGCGCCAATCGCCGTTGCGGAACCAATAGGCGCGGATGCCTTCTATCTCGCCGAATGTGCCGGCATGAATCAGTTCCATTACTTTGATGTAGCGTGGATCGAACAGACGTTGTTGGCCGGAGAAGAACACTTTACCGGTGGAACGGTGTTTCTGGTACATTTGAAAGCACCCGTCAATTGTCATGGCCAGCGTTTTCTCACAGAACACATGTTTGCCTGCATCAAATGCGTCCAAGGCTATCTGCAAATGCGTGTTCAGGGGAGTGGCAATGATGACGGCATCTATTTCTTTGTTTTCGAGCAGTTTCCGATAATCTTTATACACCTTGGCTTGAGGGTACATTTTTAAAGCCTCATCAATGGATGGCTGATAAATGTCGCACACGGCGATGACTTCGGCTTTGGGGTTGTTTTTCAGAAAACTCATCAAAAACCGTCCGCGTGAACCGGGACCGATAATGCCCAGTCGGGCTGTGGCTTTGTTTGTATGTCCGGCTTCGGAAAATGCGGAAAGCCACGGACTGGAGGCCAGCAAAACAGTTCCTCCGGCCACACCTAAATTTTTCAGGAAATCTCTTCTGTCCATTCGTTTACAGCAACACGGATAATGCAATGTGCACGCACATTGCATTATCCGTAAATGGTTGTTCTTATAATTTGTAGAAACTTTCCCAACCTTTGCGGGGCGGAGTGTCTACCAGCATTTGGTTGGCCAGTTTGTTGTTGGTAATCTGTTTGGTCACAGGGTCAAACTGCAGTTTGGTGTTCAAACGTTGGGCAATGACTCCCAAGCAGAATACCTGGCTGAGCGGACCGGCAACGGAGAACGGCGAACGTGCTTGTTCCTGTCCCTTGCAGGCCAGCAGGAAGTTGGCGTAATGATTTGACGGGCTTTTGGGAACTTCCGGCAATTTTCCGGCCATTTCCTTTGCTTTTTCTTCAGGAATGATGGTCAGCGTGCTGCCATGGCTTCCTCCCTTGAATGTCAATTCCTTGCTGTAGATGATTTTTCCCGGATTGAGTTTGGACGGCTGTATTTGTCCGTCAGAAGGAGCCGGGATGTTGGGATCCAGCTCTACGTTGCCGTATCCTGCCGGAACGGGAGGCAGATTGTCTATACCATCGTACCAGGTAATGTCGCAAGCCGGCATGTTTTTCCGTTCAGGGAAATGGAATTTGATGGTGGAAGAGTAGGGGAAGAAGAACTTGTTGTGTCCTTTGGCATAAAGCATGTCTATTTCCGTAGGCAGACCCAGTTCGAGAAATTCGTGTGCCGTGTCGATGATGTGTGCTCCCCAGTCGCCCAGTGCACCCATGCCGAAATCGTACCAGCAACGCCACTGCCCGTTCACATAGTCATGGTTATAGTCGTGCCATTGTTCAGTACCCAACCAAGTGTCCCAGTCAAGTGTAGAGGGGACCGGTTCACCGGCCGGCATACTCTTTATGTTCGAATCCCAGCCATGCCAGCGGCGTGGGTTGTTCATGTGGGCGGTTATGGCCGTTACGTCTTTTATGATGCCGGCTTCTACCCAAGTCTTGAACTGGAAATAGTTCGCTTCGGAGTGTCCCTGGTTGCCCATTTGCGTTACTACACCGTATTTTTCGGCGGCACGTATCATGAGTTCTGCTTCGTTGAATGTATGTGCCAGGGGTTTTTCCACATAGACATGCTTGCCCATCGACATGGCCAGCATGGTGGCGGGGAAATGGGAAAAATCGGGTATGCCTATGCAGACCGCATCAATCTGCTTGTCCATTTTCTCGAACATTTCACGGAAGTCTTGAAAACGGGGGGCATCGGGAAACTTGTTCATGATTTCCAGCGTGTGGTCGGCTCCCATGTCGGTATCGCAAAGGGCCACAC
>CASEAJ010000029.1 GCA_949285425.1 uncultured Porphyromonadaceae bacterium | reverse complement strand
TCAATCTTCTATAGTATGTTGCTCCATCTTCTATAGTATTTTACCCAACTTTCTATAGAAGATTTTTCCGCTAACTACAGGTGGGTTCTATGAATTGTTTTACCGGCCGATTTTGCTTTTTCATAGCAAGAGCATAGCGGGCCATGCGATTGAGAATGGAAACACAAAAGATGCCGCATGAAAACAAAAAGCACGACAACCCATTTCCTGGCAAGGTGTATTAGAATGGGGAAAACACAAGGAACTGAAAACGAGACTAATGAAGTGTGCTTATGTGCGTGACCGAAGCCGAATGTCGAAAGCAACGCTGCAAATGGCCCATTATGATACACCGTCATCTCGGATGCCAAGTCCGGTCCATTAACGGTAAGAAGAATATAAATAATTGATAATTAGATTAATAAACAAATTTTTGTATCATATCGGAAACGACAAGGCAGAGAATCCATGCCGGCACCCCACCCACAACGGTCACCTGCCGAAAATGCCTGCGAACAATTCATGCCCTTCGGTTGTTGTGTTTCCAAACAGGTTTTTCAAAGCAAAAGGACAGGCACATGAACATACGAAACAAACGAATCGTCATTACCGGAGCGACTTCCGGCATAGGGCAGCAACTCATGGTGCAACTCTCGGCCTATGAGGGCACGAAAATCATTGCCGTAGGGAGACAAATGCGCAACATTCCCATAGCCATGAACATCATTCCGTTCAAGGCCGAACTTTCGCAGGAGCAGGACATTGACGCCCTGTTCGACTTTGCCATCCGGGAAATGGGCGGAATAGACATTTTTATATCCAACGCAGGCAGTTTCTACTTCAACACACACGAAACGGCCCAATGGGAGGACTTTGAAGACCTGTTCAAGACCAATGTGCTGGCTTCCATTTACGCCACGAAAAAGATGCTGGACCTGCACGAAAACACGACAGAAGAGTTTCTTGTGGGCATCACCGTATCGGGCATAGCCAATCTGCCCTACCCCGGCAATCCGGTGTACATGGGCACCAAGTCGGCACTCGACGGATTCATCAAAGGAGCCCGCTTCGAGTTTCCGCCACATGGACACATCACCGGCATATACCCCATGGGCATCAGGCACGGCAGCCTGTGGGAAGACCTGCTGAACGGGAAGAAACAGAACGAATTTCCGGGCAAGGCACAGACTCCGCAGGAAATAGCCCGGGCCATCATACGCGGCATTGAAAAGAACCGCAAAAGCATTTATCCGAACCCCGTTACCCGGATGGTGGTCTACCTGTCGCATGTTTTCCCGTTTGTCTCGGACTGGTATTCCAACCAACTGGCAAAACGAGAAATGGAAAGGAAGGAGAGTGCCGCAAGAGAGGAAATGATGTGACTATTCAGCCTGCCATCTTTCATGCTCTTTGGGGTATTCCTACCCCTTGTGCTTTTCTCCATTCTCCCACCTCCCTTCGGGGTGCTCCTTCTAAATAAGAGGGAGAGTAAGTTAAAATTTCAGATTGAACGGTTCCACATACGGTACATTTTTTTCCCGCCTTGGCCGGTGAGCCGGAAAATCGGCCTGGAGAAGCCGCCCGAAGGCCTGCTGTCTGAGCGAAGCGAATTCAGGCATTCAGGCTTCGTAAAGACGGATTTTTCCGTGCGAAACGGGCACAGCGGCGGCGTTCTTTGCCTACTTTCTTTCGCTGTAGAAAGAATTTCCCGATAAGCGAGGGCAGAGGGCAAACTTGTTTGCACTATGCCGAGCGTGAGGGAAAGGCGCGAAGCGAAAGAAGTCGGGGTCGCAGGGGCGGACAGCCCCTCTACGGCAAACAAAGAACCGTTAAAAGTTCACTTGCGAAAATTGAGTGTCTTTACATAAGGCAGGAGGCGGTTCGGTAATGCCAATCAAACAAGTTTGTTGCCATTACTCTCACCTTTCACTATCTTTGCATGCTGGAAAAGGAGACTTATTATGGATTTCAAGTATGATGTTATCGTAGTCGGAGCCGGTCATGCCGGAAACGAAGCGGCTTGTGCCGCAGCCAACTTAGGTTCAAACACCTTGCTCATCACCATGGACATGAACAAAATAGGTCAGATGAGCTGCAATCCGGCCATTGGAGGCATAGCCAAAGGACAAATGGTACGCGAGATTGATGCCCTCGGAGGGCAAATGGGCATAGTAACCGACCGGAGCGCCATCCAGTTCCGCATGCTGAACCGCTCGAAAGGTCCCGCCATGTGGAGCCCGCGCTCGCAAAGCGACCGGCATCAGTTCATACAACAATGGATCAAGACACTCACCCACACCGACCGCCTGCACCTGTGGCAAGACACCGTAAACGAACTCATCATTGAAAACGGCACGGTAACCGGTGTGAAGACCATACTCGGCATCGAGTTCCGAGCCAAAGCCGTCGTGCTGACCAACGGCACATTTCTGAACGGACTCATGCACATAGGCCCTCACCAAACCGTCGGCGGAAGAATATCGGAACCGGCATCGTTCGGCCTGTCGGAGCAACTGCGCGAACACGGATTTACCGTTGAACGCATGAAAACAGGCACCCCCATGCGCATAGATGGCCGCAGCATAGACTTCTCGCGCATGACCGAACAGCTCGGCGAAAACGACTTCCACAAATTTTCCTACCTGGAAAACGTGCGGAGAGAACTGAAACAAATGAGCTGCTGGATTACATTCACCAACGAGCAAACACACGAGGAACTGCGCAAAGGACTGCCGGAATCGCCCCTTTACAACGGGCAAATAAAAAGCATAGGCCCGCGCTACTGTCCGAGCATAGAGACCAAAATAGTGACTTTTGCCGACAAGACCAGCCATCAGTTGTTCCTCGAACCCGAAGGGGTCGATTCGCAAGAGTATTACGTGAACGGGTTCTCATCGTCACTTCCCTACCAGGTGCAGATAAACGCCATCAAAACCGTGCCCGGCCTTGAAAACGTGCAGCTGTTCCGTCCAGGCTACGCCATAGAATACGACTTCTTTCCACCCACACAGCTCAACCACACACTGGAAACGAAACGCATCAAAAACCTGTTCTTTGCCGGACAGATAAACGGAACCACGGGTTACGAGGAAGCCGGCGGACAAGGACTTGTTGCCGGCGTAAACGCCCACATGAAATGTCACGGCGGACCCGGTTTCGTGCTCGGACGAGACGAAGCCTACATTGGCGTGCTCATTGACGACCTGGTGACCAAAGGCGTAGACGAACCTTACCGCATGTTTACGTCGCGTGCAGAGTACCGCATATTGCTGCGGCAAGACGATGCCGACATGCGCCTGACCGAAAAGTCGTACCGGCTCGGGCTGGCCAAGCAAGACCGGTTTGACCTGCTGAACCGGAAAAAAGAATGCCAGAACCGCCTGCTCGAATTCATAAACAACTATTCCATCAAGCCGGCACACATCAACGCATTTCTGCAAAGCAAGAATTCGACCGAACTGAAACAAGGCTGCAAGCTGAGCGAACTGGTTCTGCGCCCGCAATTCGGACTCACCGAACTGACCGAAGCCATCCCTGCCCTGAAACGGAAAACCGACGAGATAGCCCCCTCGCAAAGAGACGAAATCATAGAATCGGTTGAAATCATGCTGAAATATGCCGGATACATCGAACGCGAAAGAATGATAGCCGACAAGTTGCAACGGTTGGAACACATTGCTCTGAAAGGCAAAATAGACTACAACAACATACACACCATTTCAACCGAAGCCCGGCAAAAACTGAGCAAAATAGACCCCGAAACCATCGGACAAGCGGCCCGCATTCCCGGTATATCGCCCAGCGACATCAACATACTTTTAGTACTTTTGGGAAGATAAAGTTCCACGTGGAACAAACAAAACAACAAACACCCGTTCCACGTGGAACAGAAGTTTTTTTCTGAAATGAAACGTAGCGACCGATTAAAACAGGAAATAGACGCCTTGCCCAACAGTCCCGGAGTGTACCAGTATTTCAACTCCGATGATGAAATCATCTATGTGGGCAAAGCAAAGAATCTGAAAAAACGGGTTTCCTCTTATTTTGACAAAATACACGAAAGCCCCAAAACAAACGTGCTGGTGAAAAACATCCATCACCTGCGCTACATGGTTGTGGAAAGCGAAGCGGATGCACTCTTGCTTGAAAACAACCTAATCAAACAATACCAGCCGCGCTACAACGTCATGCTGAAGGACGGCAAGTCGTATCCAAGCATCTGCATCAGCAAAGAGGCTTTCCCACGCGTGTTCAAAACAAGAAATATTATAAAGAACGGTTCGCAATATTTCGGTCCCTACAGCTCGGCCTACACCATCAATTCGCTGCTCGAAATCATTCACGAGCTCTACCCCATACGAACCTGCCGGCTGCCCCTTACACCCGAAGGCATAGAAGCCGGCAAATACAAGGTGTGCCTGCAATATCACATTCATCGGTGCAGCGGTGTTTGCGAAGGACATGAATCCATGGAAAGCTACCGTAAAAACATTGATCACATACGCCAGATTATACAGGGAGATGCCAACGAAATAAGCAAAATGCTGTTCAACGAAATGCAACGGCTGGCCGCCGAATACCGTTTCGAAGAAGCGCAGGTCATAAAACAAAAATACGAGCTGATAGAAAACTTCAAGGCCAAATCCATCGTAGCCAACACCATTATCGACAACACCGATGCCTTCGGATACGATGAAAACGAGAAATCGGCTTATGTAAGCATTATACGCATTGCCAAGGGTTCGATTGTACAAGGATACACCATCGAATACAAAAAACAAATGGACGAGCGGAAAGAGGACATTCTCGCCTTCGCCATACTTGAACTGCGCGAACGACTGAAAAGCAACTCGCGCGAAATCATCGTACCATTTCCGGTTGAATATCCGGTAGAGGAAGTGAAAATAAGCGTACCCACCCGGGGCGACCGTAAAAAACTGCTCGACTTTGCCATGCAGAACGTAAAACAATACAAACTCGACAAACTGAAGCAAAGCGAAAAACTCAACCCCGACCAGCGGGCCATCTCGCTGCTGAAGGAGATACAGGAAAAACTCCATCTGGAAAAATTGCCCATGACCATCGAGGCGTTCGACAACTCGAACATTTCAGGAAGCGACCCGGTTGCCGCCTGTGTCGTGTTCAAAAAAGGAAAGCCTTCAAAAAAAGACTACCGGAAGTACAACATCAAAACAGTGGAAGGACCCGATGACTATGCGTCGATGAAAGAAGTGGTACGCCGGCGATATACCCGCATGATTGATGAAGCCTCTCCCCTACCCGACCTCATCGTCACCGATGGAGGCAAAGGACAAATGGAAGTGGTGCGTCAGGTGGTGGAAGATGAACTGCACCTTAACATAGCCATTGCCGGATTGGCCAAAGATGACAAACACCACACCAGCGAACTGCTTTTCGGATTTCCACCGAAAGAAATAGGACTGAAACCGACCGAACAACTGTTCAAACTGCTGGCCCACATTCAGGACGAAGTACACCGGTTCGCCATTACCTTCCACCGCGACAAACGGAGCAAAAGCCAGATAGCCTCGGAACTGGATATGATCAAAGGAATCGGCGAACACACGAAAACCGAACTGATAAAACAGTTCAAAAGCGTAAAACGAGTCAAATCAGCCTCTCTCGAAGAACTTGAAAAAGCCATCGGAAAACACAGAGCTTCAAATATTTACAGGTATTTTCACCCCGATTCGAGCGTCTGAGAATCGCATATTTTCCATCGCACGTACCAATACACGGAAATATTGCAAGGAAAAACAAGCAAAATCACGTAACTTTGCACAACAACCGAAAAAGATATAAAAAAATGACAACGCTCGAAATAAACTCACTCGACAGCATTCGCGAAACAGCCCGGCAGTTCATTGCACAAATGGGCGACCGGAAAGTGTTTGCCTTCAACGGTCACATGGGAGCCGGCAAAACGACATTCATCCGCGCCATATGCGAAGAGCTCGGCGTAAAGGAATCGGTCAACAGTCCGACCTTCTCCATTGTCAACGAATACGAAGCCGCCGACGGGCAGCTCATATACCACTTCGACTGTTACCGCATCAACAAGGTGCAGGAAGCTCTCGACCTCGGTGCCGAAGAATATCTGTACAGCGGCAGCCTCTGCTTCATTGAATGGGCCGAAAACATAGCCCCTCTCCTACCCGACCGGATTGTCCAAGTGGACATAGAAGAAAACGAGACAGGTAAACGAACCATCACCATACACGCATGAAAACAAAAAAGCTACGGGGAGTGCATAACTGCGTTTTACCGTCATTTCGCTGCCGGAAGGAAGTTCTACTCGCTCTGGCGGTCATCGGCTGTCTGAGCGCCTGCAAAACAGGTCTAATGACCTATCGTAACGGGTTCGTACTCGATGAACAGCAAAGGGTTGTCGGACACTATGCCAACGGATTCATCACCGACACCACAGGAATCATTCAAGGCTACTACCGCAACGGATTCGTGCTGGACACGTGCCAACAGGTCACAGGTCATTATGCCAACGGATTCATCACCACCGGAAACAAAAACGGCAAACATGACGGCAAATAATGCCAACGGACTTTGTCCGCATTCGACCCTAAACCACAAAAAACATATGCATATGAGGAAAAAGAAACAGCCCATTGCGCTGCTGGCCATGAAAGCCGCACGCAAAGCAAGCCGTGAAGAAGAAATCAGGTTACACGGCAAGCCGATACACCACAACCGCACCGTGGTGAGCAAGAAAGTGTACAACCGCAAAAAAGACAAGGCAGACCGCCAACGGGGTCTGCCTTCGTTTTTATATACAGGTGGGTTCTATAAATTCCCCGCCATAACAATTTTATAAAAACAAAACCTGCTCGCCTGAAAAACAAAAACACCCATAAAGCAATTGATAGAACCCACCTAACACGGAGTTCAAACACGTCATTCAAAACGAATAATCATAATCCAATCCTTTGTCCGGTTGCACCAACAAATTAGTCACCTCAAAATGAATCCGTCCGTCGACAGGCCGGGTTGAATAACGTACACCTATCGTGTGGCGGGACTGCGGCTCAATCGTAAACGTGCGGAAATACTCGATACCTTTATCGTGCTCCGTCTTTTTCAGGTGAAAAGTCAAATCGGAATGATTCTGCAAGACAATGGAACAGCGGTCATCTTTCCTGTTCACCTTGACCACTTCCACCGATTTTTCAAACAATTCCTTCAAATAGGTCTCTTCTCCTATCAGCAAATCATCTATCCACACAATGGTGCGCCGGTTGTCCAATGCTTCCCGTATACCATCCAAAGTTCTTTCCTTTGCCAAGACAAAAGTCATAGTTCTATGTTCTCCTTTAGCAAAATCTATCACCATGCCAATGGGCGGGTGAACATCCGAATTACCCATCATGGTAAGTTTCTTTTCCAAACACCAGCGGTGTGCTTCAGGAAAGTAAGAAGAACTGTTGGCCACTTCTATACCTTGCATCCAACCTTTGTCGTAAATGAAGGTGTGCTCATCCCACCACAAAGTCGTGTCGGGTTGCTGACGAGCCCAACCCGGATGGTTCCAGAAGAGAAAAGCCCCCTGCTTCTTGGCTTCACTGAACGAGTCTTTCCATTCTTTCTGGTCGAGCGGATTACAGTCTTCCAAAAAAATGGCATTGAAATGTCCCGGAGCCATGGAACGCGTAATTTCACTTCCGCGAATCAGAAGAATGTCGTAGGCTTTAGCCGATTTTTGAGCGATTTCCCATGAGCGTCCGTGATGTGCCTGAATATCTTCCGCATGCCGGCGGTTTTCAACATGTTCGGTCAAGGCGATAGCATCAAGTCCCTCACGATAAGCCTCTTCGACACGCACCGTAGGCCACACCGTTCCATCAGAAAAAACGGTATGCATGTGGAAGTCGCATTTCAACACCTGATATCCGGCAAGATCAGGTACATGAATTTCATGCCTCACTTGGGCTCCGGCCACATCGGGCCAAAGCAGGAGCGCAGAAACAGTCATTTTCAAAAACAAATTTTTCATATCACAATACATTTTAATTTTCCGGCAAAGGAAATCATTGTTTGCGAAAGAAACACGGAGAAAGCAATTAAGAATCTGTATCATTTTTGTTTCAAAATGGTTTCAATCTACCATCCAATGCTATGACAATACATTTTCAACACATGCACAACACACCCAAATTGTCGTGTATTTATGCTTTTAAAGTTATCTTTTCACCTATGTGAAAAGAACGTCCCACGTATGTGGGACACGTGTATCACATATATGGGACACGTGTCCCACATACGTGGGACGATAACTTTGACGGCATAAAAAGAAGACATCGTGCTGTAGGCTGCACAAGACCCTTACTCCGACCACGCACCTGTAAGTATAAAAAAGGGAGCTCACGAGCCACCAGCGCAACGACTCCGCAACCAAAGCGTAACCAATCCTTACAGAAAACATAACAGATTCATCACTTTTTTTTAACCGCACAAAAATACTTTTGCAGTGCGAAAAAAAAAAGCAGATTGTAGTGCGAAAAAGCAGCTGCAAACCACTACAACTGCCCAACAACACAAAAACAAAGCAAGCAAAAAAGAAGATGAAACTGAAATTTTTAATGGATGCCTTTCGGGCAACATTTGTCAAAAAGACAGACGGCAGACAAAAAAGAACCACACTACTTATCGGCTTGTCAATTATCACGGCACAAGCATTTGCACAAATCCCAACGGCAAATATAAACGGAACAGTAAACGACAATAACGGCGAACCGATTATCGGAGCCACCATCCAAGAAAAGGGAGGAAGCCATGGTGCTGTCACCGACTTCGACGGACATTTCCAACTGGAGACTGGCATTCCTTCAACCATCGTCATTTCATACATTGGATATGAAAGCAAAGAAATTTCCATAACAGGAAATGAAAAAAATCTGCATATCATACTGGACGAATCGGCCAAAGCCCTGGACGAATTGGTTGTCATTGGTTACGGAACCGTACGCAAACGAGACCTGACAGGCGCCATAGCCAGCGTACGTGCCGATGAAATGAGTTTAAGCCGTAGTTCGCTTGAACAAGCTCTTGTCGGACACACACCGGGAGTACAAATAAAACAAACCTCAGGCGCACCGGGGGCATCGACCACCATACGCATTCGAGGTGTAAACTCGGTATATAGCGGAGCAGAGCCACTATATGTCATCGATGGATTTCCGGCATCCGACAATTATATCAATCCTGAAGACGTAGCCTCCATTGAATTTCTGAAAGATGCCGCCTCAGCAGCCATATACGGTTCAAGGGCAGCCGGCGGAGTCGTGCTCATTACAACCAAACGCGGCTCGGCCGGAAAAGCCAAAGTAGAATACGGATTCCAATATTCACGCCAAAGCGTACTGAGAAAAATAGAAATGATGAATGCAGCCGAATTCCGCCAACTGCACATTGACGGACAAAACAACAATTACTTCGATCAGTTGCGCATGGATGGCATCATCAGCGGAAGCATTGATGACATGCTTCGGCAAATGGAAGAACATGCAAACGATGACAATGATACCCGCATAGCCAACGGAGCAAGCCAATACATGTTGCTCTGCCCCGATGTGCTCAACTCGGAATATGACACGGACTGGCAAGACGCATTGTTCAACCCGGCTGGCATGGCCCGCCATAACTTCAACGTAACCGGGGGAAAAGAAGGATTCCGCTACATGTTCAGCCTGGGATATCTGGATCAAGACGGTATCATCGCCCCGGGTAATCACAAACGGCTCAACGGACGGCTCAACATGGACATGGACATTACCAAGAGATTCTCAATAGCTGTAAACACCTCCATGCGCTATGTAAACGAAAGGACTGTAAAATCAGACGGATTGGCATTCAATGATGGAGTGGTACTAAACGCACTCGGAGGACTTCCACAATACAAAATATATGAAGACGATGGTTCTTATTCGGTCGGAATAGGTCAAGCCAACTCCAAAGCTTATGGCACATTCGCCTTTGAAAATCCACTTGCCCTGGCACAGTATATCCAACAATACTACAAACGCAGCCGAAACGAATTCAACACCGAAATGCGCTACAAAGTAATGGACGGACTGAACGCAAAAATACACGGAGGTTTCGTGGTGAACGACCAGATATTCCGCTATTACCGGCCGGCCGGCGAAGTGGGCTCAACGAACTATGCCCCCGGTGACTTTGAAAATCTGGCACGTTCGCAAAATGACCGTGACTTCAACACGGAATGGCTGCTTGAGGCCACATTGGACTACAACAAAACATTTGCCGACAAACACACCATCAACGCTATAGCCGGATATGCCATGCAGACGAAGATATATGACAACATCGATGCAAACGGTAAAAACTATGACAGCGACCGCATTCCCGAACTAAGCGGTGCCGGAGGCGAACTGGGCGACACTGATGCAACGACCGACCGGGCGGCATGGTCACTGATGTCCTATTTCGGACGGGCCATTTACTCATTCGACAATCGCTACAATGTTTCCCTCTCCATGCGTACAGATGGTTGTTCGCGTTTCGGAAGCAACAGCCGATGGGGAGTTTTTCCGTCGATATCGGGCGGATGGACCCTTTCAAACGAAGAATTTTTCAGCCCCGCAGCCGATATCGTTTCGTTGGCCAAACTGCGCGCCAGCTGGGGTGTAAGCGGCAATAACAACATAGGCAACTACCGTCACATTGCCAACATTGCCAATACACATTACATTTTTGGCAATGAAGTAGCCAACGCCTACTATCCTGCCGGTTTCACCGACCAGGAGCTGTCGTGGGAAACAACCCGACAAACCAATATAGGGATAGACTTAGGATTTTTCCGTAACAGACTTACTTTAAGTGGTAACTATTACTATAGTGTAACACGCGATTTGCTATACCAAATGACCACAACCGCCTTTACCGGAAGCACCAGCTACTGGACTAACATGGAAGATGGACGGGTATACAACCAAGGTTTCGACTTGCAGGCAGACGGAGCCATCATAAGCGGCAAAAACTGGAAGTGGAACATGGGATTCAACATATCCTTGAACCGCAACCATGTAGAGGGACTTCAGGATGAAGTCATAGAAAAGGCACAACGCAGCCAGATTACACACATCACCCGCAATGGTCATCCCATCGGTTCATATTATGGCATGGTATCATCTGGTTTGATAACCCGAGAAGATTACGAAAACATACTCATAGACAAGCAACATCAAGGCGAAGAAGGTTATGAACTTACAGGCCCCGCAGTAAACAACTACAACGAAGTGTTTATAGGCGATGTGAAATGGAAAGATGTGAACGGTGATGGAAAAATCACCGAAGACGACCGCGACATCATTGGTAACAACTATCCCGATTTCACATTCGGTCTGCACACATCGGTAAACTACAAAGGACTCTCACTTTCAGCAACCTTCGATGGGCAATACGGAGCGGACGTCATCAATTTTTCAAAATACTATATCTGCAACATGGAAGGAAGTGTAAACACCATGACTGTAGGCAACAGCCGCTACCGTAACGAGCAGAATCCGGGCAATGGACTTTATTACCGCGCCAACCGACAAGCCAAAAACCTGAACACGAAGTTTTCTACCTACTATGTGGAAGATGCCTCCTTCTTCCGCTGTACGAATATCACACTGGGTTATGACATACCGGGAAACAAAGTGTTCGATGCCTTGAACATCAGCCGTCTGAATGTGTACGGATCGGTCGACAACTTGTTCATGCTAACAAAATACCTGGGCTACAACCCGGACGTAGATTATAACGGAGCCAGCAACCTGACACCGGGCGTAGACTTCGGAACCTATCCATTGTCGCGCACATTCAGCTTAGGACTCAAACTCACTTTCAACTAACAAAAAAGAATACAACAGATTGACTTATGAAAAAGTTATTGAATTATATCGTTACCGGCTTGCTCATTGCAAGTTCCACTTCATGTGACCCGGATTTTCTGAACCTGACTGACCCCGATTCATTCGATGTCCCCAAATACTATCAGACAGAAGAGGACATGAACGATGCTCTCACAGCCGTATATCAAGCAACACGGGGATTCTACGACCAGATGTTTTTCGTTACGGAGATGAAGTCGGACAATGCTTCAACCACGGCAACCGGCGAATCGGGAGGAATCTACTATACCTTCCCAAGTTACAATGTATCATCCATGAACAATATCGTAGCAAAAGTATGGAACTCATTGTGCTACACGGTAAACCGAAGCAATTGGGTTCTAAAATACCTGGATACGGTCAAATTCACGGACGAAACAAACCGCGAGCGTATCCGCCAGGAAACCCTTTTCCTGCGTGGATTGGCAAACTTCTACCTGGTACGTCTGTTCGGTGAAATTCCTGTCGTGGAAAAAGTACTTGAATCGACCTCGGACGTAAAAGCCCTGAAACGTGAACCCATATCCAAAGTCTATGAACATATTACAAAAGACTTGAAAGCAGCCGCCGACAGTGATCTGCTACCTGCATTCATCGAAAGCGGCGATGCCAACTTCGGACGAGTTACCAATACGGCAGCAGCCGCTCTCCTCGGAAAGGTTTACCTGACCATGGCAACAAGCATAGACGAAAAATACTACACCGATGCCATTGTCTACCTGAACCGTGCATGCACACTACGCAACTACACGGAACTTGGCGGCACGTTTCCCAAAGTGTTCGGCATAGCCAACGAAGGAAACGAAGAAATCATTTTCCAATGCATGTACCTCGAAGGTAATCAAACCGAATGTTCCGCATTCGCCTATTATTTTCAACCGAAATCGGTTGCAGGACTCACCTCGCAACACGATGGACGTGGATTCAACAGCGGCGAAGAAAATCTGTTCAACGAATACGAACAAGGCGACCGCCGCAAAAACACCTGCATTGTTGCATACGGCAACACATACTATACAAAAAAATATGCAGACATGACCAGTGCATTGGGATATGGAGGTAACAACTGGATAGAACTGCGCTTTGCCGATGTTTTCCTGATGCTTGCCGAAGCATACGAACGCACAGGCAACATACCACTTGCCAAAGATTTTTTAGACAAGGTACGTGTCCGGGCCGACCTGCCCAAATATGATGAATCAGCAGCCGAATACCACGCAGCATACCCTACCCTGCGCGATGCCATATTCCACGAACGCCGCATGGAACTGGCGTTTGAAAACCACCGTTGGTTCGACCTGCAACGTCTTTATCCAACTCCAGAACAACTGAATAGCTATATGCAAAAGCTGGGCGACAATTACTCGCGGTTCAAAGCCTTTCAAAGCAAAGATTTTTACCTGCCCATTCCATTCGATGAAGTACACATCAATCCGGAAGGCATGTATCAGAACGATGGATATTAAAAACAATCCCCAACAGGTTATTTCAAAAAATTAGTATACAAACAGATTATCAACTATTTATTTTATTTTCTATGAACAAAAAATTAGTATTGGCAATGATGTTGCTGGGCGCAACAAACTTTATCCACGCACAGAACTACAACAAACACACATATTGGGGTAGCGATGTGGCAGGCAGTGAAATTGAACCCGCCAAAATCCAAGTGGACAAAGACGGGAACGTATATGCAGCAGCAATTTTCGGTGGAAGCGAAGTGGACATTATAGGAGAAAAAACCATAAGCAATTCATCTATCAACAAAGGTGATGTAGTGATTGTAAAAATGACACCTGAATTGGAAATGGTATGGAAAAAAACACTTGTAGGCATGGGAACCGCCAGTATAGCCGATATGGAAATGGACCAGAACGGGCATCTGCTCATTACCGGTGAATTCAGCGGAACCCTTCAAGCCGATGAAACTCACTCCATGAGTGTTAAGGAAACCATAGGCTATGAAATGGAAGCCGGATACATACTCCGCCTGTCGATCGATGGAAATGTGGTCGCCATGTGGCAAATGCCATCAGAAAGCATTAATGTAAACGATGTAACTACCGATGCAGAAAATAACGTGTATGTATCGGGAACATTTGACAGTGAAATGACTTTCGAGGAAGACAACGCTGATGCAGTTGTCGGAGACATTAGCAACTCCGGACAAATGTTCGTGGCAAAATACACGGAAAACGGCGAATTGCTCAACCTACTCATGGATGACCAAGCCAATTACAGCAACCTCTTCATTGATGTGGACCGGAATGCCAATATATATGTCGGTGGAACTTTCATGGGCAGCACCACATTAGCGGGAACAACATTGACAACCGCCGAAAATGCAGGAAACATGCTCATTGCCAAGTTCAACAGTGCAGGAGAATCCATATGGGCCAAACGCATAGGCGGTTCATTTACCGATCTTGCTGTCGGTATTCAGGCAAACGATTTCGGTGACGTTGCCATCTGCAGCAACTACCTAAGTGAAGATATTACCATAACCGGTTTCGGAGAAAACGAATACTTCAACAACGGTTTTCCCAACTTTGAAGCTGAACCCGAAAAACGCATCTGCTACCACATCGGTATATTCACATTCACACAGGAAAGCGGCGATTACCGATGGTGGTATACGTTTGGACAAGGCAGTACAGGTGTTGAAGGCAACTGTATGGCACAATACATGCACTGCACCAATGAAGGAGTATGGTATGTCGGAGGACGTGCTTCAAGCCGCTACGGTGACAGTTCCACCATCAGTTTTGGAAATGCAAAATCAGGTATCCGACTCATGGATGGCACATGGGTACAACACAACACGAACGGAGGGGCCGACGCGCTGTACCTGGTATTGAACCGAGAAGGACAACTCTGCTCCATAGGACGGCCCGGTTCGGCCCAAACAGAAGACCTGATTGATGTTGCCCTTACCCCCGACAAAAAGGGAATATACATGTTCTATTGCATGCAAACCCGTGCCAACCAACTTATATACACCTATGTCGATAATTTTTGGGACAGCTTTACCGACATGAAAAATTTTGGACGTACTGAAAACTACAACAAAATACGTGTCTTTTCATCTGAAAAACCGAGTGCTGAAAATACTTACGTAGAAGTAGTAGGTTTCTCATCAGCTCTTGTAGCAAAATATGACTTTCCGGAAATCAATCCCGACAAGTTATCCATATACACTCCAGGCGAAGCATACAGTCAGACCTTTTCACAAAACAATCCGAAAGGGGTCAATTCCAAATTCTACAATATGATGCTTCCCGAAGGAATGGCATTCGAAAACAATATCTTGAGCGGAACATTGAGCGAAGATGAAGTTTATTATTTCGGCGTTACATTAACAGACAGTACTGCCCTGCCAGGTGAAATCACCTACTATGCCCAAGACCCCAACCACGAGTCCATTCGTGGCAACAGCGCAACAGTACGCTACTTGAAACTGGCTACCACAGAAGATGAGGAACCTGGGTCAGGAGTCAGCACACCCATTGCAGATGGTGAAGCCATATTCTATCCCACATTGTGTCATAGCGAACTGAGCATTAAAACAGCCGAAAGCAACTATACGGTAAACATTTACAACGCTTCGGGTAAGGCCATCGGAAGCTTTGTAAACGCTCAAGTCATTCATGTAGGAAACCTGCCCGATGGTTTGTATTTTGTACAGCTTAACGCTGAAAACGGTCAACGAACATTTCATGGTAAATTCATAAAAAAATAACGTCAACCGAACAAAACAGTTGAGACATAACTGAGCGAATTCCTGCCGAACGCACAATCAAATGCTGTTTCCATGAATATTCGCAACTATGTCCCAACTGTTTTTTCATTTCATCATAAATCAAGGCAAATGAACTTGAAAAAAAAACTTTTCATTGGCTGGTTATTCATTGCCAGCAGTACCGGCTTGCTTTCGGCCGATACCATTTCCGGATTTGTACGTAGCAATACGGGCAACGGCATTGCAAATGCCGTAGTCAGCGATGGATATTCAGTCGTACAGACCAATTCTGACGGCTTCTATTCCTTTCTCCGAAACGACTCGACCCAGTTCGTGTTCATTTCGGTACCAGAAGCCTATGAAATACCTCTGGATAAAAACGGAAGCCCTCTTCTGTACGCACGGGTATCGGCTACCGGCGATTTTACACACCATTTCACCCTCACCCCCTTTGCCGATGGAGGCAAAGCCGACTCAACACATGTGCTTTTTGCCATTTCCGACCCACAAGTGCGCAACAAATACGATGTATGGAGATACCGTAACGAAACAATCAAAGACATCAATGAACTGAAAAGAAACTATCCGGAAGGTACCCGCTTCTACGGGGTCGTGGTGGGCGATCTTGTGTGGGATGACTACGCACGACATGAAGATCACAAGGCCTCGTGCGAAATGCTCGGCATACCTGTCTTCCAAGTCATCGGCAACCACGACCACGACATGTATTCCTGCGGAGATTCCATTGCCGACCATTACTTCAAAGAGGTATTCGGACCGACTTACTATTCCTTCAACAGGGGAAAAATACACTACGTCGTATTGGACGATATTGACTACATCGGATGCAACACCAAAGACTACACCAACAGCATAACATGGAACCAAATAAACTGGCTGAAAAAAGACCTCGAACTGGTTCCGACCGAGAAGGCGGTCGTCATACTGGCACATGCACCCTTCGAAGGATCGAATGTTGGTAACCGTCAGTTCGTATATAACATGCTCACCGGACGACGTACCACACAACACATCATTTCCGGACATCATCACCGCCTGACAAACTATGAAATAAACAATCGGCTGTTCGACCATACACTCGGCTCTGCCATGGGTTCCTGCTGGTCATCCGACTATTGTTCCGATGGCACTCCAAACGGATACGGCGTATTTGAAGCCGGTGACAAAGGTTTCAACGAATGGTACTACAAAGCTACCGGAAAGTCCCGCAATTTTCAAATGAATGTGTATCCGGTAAACAGCATAGACACACATGAAGGCAAGACAAACTGCATTATAGCCAATGTGTGGAACTTCGACAGCCGGTGGTCAGTATTCATTTACGAAAACGGAGTGAAAAAAGTAATGCAACAATACACAGGACACGATCCTATGGTATACGACCTGCTCGACGAAGAAGGCGACACTCGCCCAAACTATCCGGGAAGCGATGGAGGTACCACCGTATCACAGAATCCTGGCTCACAAACAACCGGACACATGTTCTCATACAAACCGACCGACCCGGACGCCGACTTCATTATTGAAGTGACCGATCGTTTCGGACATGTATACCGACAATCGGTATCCAAACACATGATGACAGCATCGTTTAGCAAAGAAAACAACGAATGGACATACCACACCGACTTCAACAATCTTCCACGGTATGCCAACCAGTTCGATGCAGCCACCAAGCTTTCCAAAGGCACATTTGTTCAAGGGCACATGCCACAAGGATGGTATGCATCCACTTCCGGTAAAATGTTGCCTGAAGTGGCAAAATGGGGACAATTCAATTACCTTCGCATCAACAACGGAGATCAAGCCGACGGATGGCTCTATTCTTACGGCAATGGCCATTCCGAAACACAGGATGAACATGACCGTGACCGTGCCTTCGGATCACTTGTGTCCACCGTTAGCCATCGTGACATATGCTTCGGACTTGTCATCGAAAACAATACCGGATACACCATCCGCTCAATCGAAATAAGCTATACCGGTGAAATGTGGCGAGCTGGCGACCAACCGGAAAACAGTCAATCGCTCATTTTCAGTTATGACAAATTACAACATAACCGTGACCTGCGCGACCGTAACAAATGGATAGGTGAACTTTCTGGAATGACCGAAGTAGATTCGCTATCATTCCATTCACCCACAAGAAACACTGCTGCCGAAAACGGAAAAAAGAACTGTGCCATCAACGGGAACGAACCACAAAACAGCAAAAGCATAACAGGATGCATTGACCTGAATTTAGAACCTGGAGCCGTAGCTGTACTTCGTTGGGAAGATACCGATGACAATGGAAGCGACCACGGACTCGCCATAGACGATTTGTCACTAATAGCCCGACTCGACAATAACAGTCTGACAAAGAAACCATCTGCCCCACAACATACACTCTACACCATAGGCAAAACGGTCTGCTTCGACCAAGCTCCGCATGCCGAAGTACAAGTGTACGACATGACCGGACAGATTATTTTCCGACAAACCGTCAATACAACTTCCATCGACCTGTCAAACTCTACATGCAATGGAGTATACATAGTCCGTTGGAACAATAAAGTGCAAAAAGTAATTCTCTGAATAAGAAACGTTTATTAGCAAATACTTACACAAAAACAAAACAAACAATGAAAACAAGAAAATATTTGGTATACAGCATACTGGCCGGAATACTCTTCCTTGGAGCCTGCAATGAAAAAGAAAACAACAGTTTGTACGTTTGCAGCAGCAACATACGGGGCGACAAAGCCATAGACGGTGTAAACCAGTGGCAATTCCGCCGTGACTCTTTGGCAGGCATTTATCTGAAATACGGCTTCGACATTGTCGGTCTGCAGGAAGCCGTACCACAACAGCGGATAGATCTTTGCGAAAGAACCGGTTTCCAATTCGTAGGAGAACAAGATTTATACAATCCCATACTATATCGTACCGAACGGCTGAAAATGCTTGAATGGGACATGTTCTGGTATTCGGAAAGCATGAAACCACATGAACGGGGCTGGGATGCAAAATATGAACGATATTGCACTTGGGCAAAGTTCAGAGATAAAAAAACTGACAAGGAATTTTACGTATTCAACACACATTTCGACCATCGGGGCGACACCGCACGTACTGAAAGCGCCAAATTGCTGGTGAAACAAGTGGAAAAAATAGCAGGAAACAAACCCATCTTCATCATTGGCGACTTCAACAGCCAAACAGACACAGAAGCCTATAGCATCATCTCCAAACACTATACCGACTCACGCAAGTCCGCCCCGATTGTGCTTGGACCTGAAGGTACCGGACATCTATTCGGAAAAGTGTTCCCTATACGCATTGACTTCCAGTTTACAAACGAAGAGGTCAACGTAAAAAAATACCAAACCATCGATGTCATGTACGAAGGCAATCGTTTCCCTTCCGACCACTATCCTATATACATAGAGGCCTCCTTGCACTAAAAGCCAAATGAAATCGGGAGAAAAACGTTGTTTTTCTCCCGATTTCATTTGGCTTTATTCACAGAAAGAAACAGAAACCAGTCTGTTTCATTAAAAATCTTCCATAAAATCAATTCCTTTTCCTAAACCATACTAAAACCTTCGGCCGCCGAACACATAGGATACCCCCACCGTTGCTGCCATATAAAAGCGGTCATACTGACCATAGGTCATGTTTCGTTGACGCGACAGACGCCCGTCGATATCTATGGCAAGATACTTGCTCACATTGAATTTGATTAGTCCGCCACAAGTGACACCTGGATTCACCCCACCGGCAAAATTCAAATAGGGACCGGCATAAACAAACACATCCACCAGGTGCAAATGTCCGCCATCGAACCCGCCAAAAGCATTGACAAGGTTACACATAAGGTCGGCACGAAGATCAACAAAAGAAGTTATCTGCTTTTCGGGAGAAATCCCTGCTTCCGAAACGCGCCATCCATCCAGGCCTGCACGCCATGCCCAAAACGGATTGATATAACTTCCGGCAGATACATTAAAATAAGGATTCAACATCTGTCCTACCCCAGCTTTCAGGTTATAGGAAGACATGGCGGCCATTCCTCCAAAACCGGCCGAAACAAAGATATTTTCTTTCCATCTGTTCTTGTAGTAATAATTCGCTTTTCTCGCCCCATATTGAGCACATACAGGAATAGAAACAAACAAAATCATACAGAACAGCACATACTGTTTTACATTTTTCCTCATTGTCCAATAATCACTTTTTATTACCATTAAGACTGAAAACAAATAATAGCACGAAATTGTTCATTCACAAAAAAGGCTGTTTCCCTTTTTCAAGAAAAACAGCCTCTAACAAACAAGTTTCTATCTTTAGACGGGTCCTACAATTCCCCGCCAGAACAATTCTTATTTTGAGAATTGGCTTTTCATCGTGTCCAAAAGCATTGCCTCTATTTCCTTTCGATGATTACCACACGGTTCAAATCATCGCCCGAGAACATGTTTTCCTGTCCTCCCATCGCCTCAAGTTCAAGTTGTTCCGCATTCACACCTGCTCTTACCAAAGCATCGTACACAGCCTTTGCACGGGCTTCAGAAAGTTCTTTGTTCCTTTCTGCACTACCGGTAGCCATATCGGCATATCCGCGAATGACATAGGTGTTGTACGGGTCATTCTTTATAAGGTCAGCAGCTAACTGTATGTTGGCATATCCGCGGGCATCAATGGTTGAGCGGCCAATGTTGAAGAATACGCCTACCGGACCGGCTGTTTTCAAAGAAGCGCGGGCTTCCAAGTCATCCATCCGCTGTTCCATTTCACGTACCTTCTGATTTTGTTTTCTCACTGTTTCTTCCAGTTTGCGGTTCTTTTCCTGTGCAGAAGCCAACTCGCGGGTCAGGTTGTTTTCCTGTACCTTCACCGGATCGAGACAATCAATCGGCTGGGCTTTCTTCACCTTCTTGCCTCCGAAAGTATAGGTCACACCCACACTCGGCATCGCATACACACGGTCATAAGTCAAGGCTGACATTTCACGCTGACGGGCAACACGCCCTTCAAGGTCGATGGCAAGATACTTGTTCACATTGAACTTGAACTGCAAACCGGCGGAAATGCCCGGATAAACATGAAAACCTTCTGCGGATGAAAAGTTGATGTACGGCCCGGCAAAAACCGATGCTTCAAACACCCGGCCTTCCTTGTAACCGCCCCAGGCATTGGACATGTTATACATTAAATCCATTTGCAGGTTACCGTAATAAGCCTTGCTTTCCATCCGGGTAATGAAATCGGACGAACGCCAACCGGTCACTATGGCACGGTAAGCCCAATTGGGATGGAACATACGCCCTACTCCCAAATAGGCATAAGGATTCTGGGCCTTGAGAAAACCGGCATCGAAATTAGTTGCCGACAAACCCATATTGGTTCCTACTCCACCTGTAATGAAAATGTTACGCGGACCTTTTTCTACATAATAAGTCTCTTTCTTGTCGCCAGCCGCACTGACGGAACATACGCATATATACAGTAAAACGATACTGACAATTCCAAATCTTTTCATATGCTTGATTTATAAAACAATAAGTTTATTTTTTGCAAAATAAATAACTTTTAACCAAATATGAGCTACATTTTAGTTAAAAAAAGAAAACAAAATGACTTCGGGCGATTCTTTTTGTACAAAAAGCGGCAAATAGAATCAGACCTATTTACCGCTTTCAACATACACCCTGTGGAGAATATGGGACTCGAACCCACTACCTTTTGATTGCGAACCAAACGCTCTACCAGATGAGCTAATTCCCCTTCAAGTGCTTAACAACGCACAAAATTAATAATTTGTACTCTCAACAACAAATTTTCGCCCATAAAAAACAAGAAGCACAGGCATTGCTTTTCGCGGCATGCGAAACATGCAACTGCCTGTGCCTTTTGGGTCTGCCTCTCACATGCGAGGCTCAGTCTTTACCAAATCGATACGCGGTCTTCCGGAGCCACATACATCGGATCGCCCGGCTGTACATCGAATGCTTCATACCATGCTCCGATATGGGGCAAAGCTCCGTTTACACGCCACTTACCCAACGAATGCGGGTCTGACTTCGTGCGAACGAGTATCTCTTCCGGACGGATGTTGTCTGCCCACACCGTCGCATAGGCCAGGAAGAAACGCTGTTCGGGAGTCAGACCATCCTTCACGGCCAGCGGAGCATCTTTTGTAGCATTCTTGAATGCCTGGAACGACACTTGCAAACCGCCGTGGTCGGCTATGTTTTCACCCAGCGTGAAACGTCCGTTGGCGTGTACACCGGGAGCCACTTCAATCGAGTCGAAGAAGTTGACCATCACCTGCGCACGTTCCTGGAAGCGGGCGGCATCTTCTTCCGTCCACCAGTCCTTCAAGTTTCCATCCTTGTCAAACTGACGTCCCTGGTCATCAAACCCGTGCGTCATTTCATGACCGATCACCACACCGATGGCACCATAGTTGAATGCGTCATCAGCCTGCATGTCGAAGAACGGATATTGCAGAATGCCGGCCGGGAAACAGATTTCATTGGTTGTCGGGTTATAATAAGCATTCACCGTCTGCGGAGTCATGCCCCATTCATCGCGGTCGACAGGTTTGCCCATCTTGCCGAACATGTAGGCATATTCAAAACGGTTGGCACGTTTCACGTTTTCATAATAAGTGTCGTTCGTTATGTTCAGTCCGCTGTAATCACGCCATTTGTCCGGATAGCCAATCTTCACATGGAAGGCGTTCAGTTTTTCGTGCGCCTTGGCCTTGGTTTCGTCTCCCATCCACGACAGGTTGTCTATGCGTTCACCCAATGAAGCCTGCAGGTTGTGCACCAGTGTCAACATGCGTTCCTTGGCTTCGGGCGGGAAATACTGCTTCACATACATCTGTCCCACAGCTTCACCCAACACGCCGTTGACAATGCCTACCGCACGTTTCCAGCGGGGCGACTGTTCTTCCTTGCCCGAAAGCACCTTGCCGTAAAAGTCAAAGTTCTGCGCATAGATATCATCGCTCAGATATCCGGCAACACCATCAATGAGTTTCCACTGCAGGTAGGCCACATTGCTTTCCAACGGTTCTTCGGCAATGATTTTACCGGCTTCCACGAGCGCTTCCTTCTGTCCGACGCTCAATTCAGTCACTTTTTCATCGAGTCCGAGCACGGCCAGATAGGCTTTCCAGTCAATCTGCGGCACAAGAGTCTGCAGTTCGTCCACGGTCATTTTGTTGTAGTTGGCATACGGGTCACGCAGTTTCACGTTGTCATAAAAAGCCTTTGCCAGACGCGTCTCTATGTTCATGACGGCCTGCATGTTCTTTTCGGCCTGTTCGTGTGTGAAACCGGTCAGTTCGAACATTTTCACCACGTGCTTCTTGTATTCGTTGCGAATGTTGACCGTCGTTTCATCTTCATCGAGATAATATTCACGTTCGCCCAACGATATGCCGTACTGATAAGTCTGGAAAAGGTTTTCCATGCTACTCATAGGGTCAGCATCCACATAAACCGTAAAATAGGCGCTCGTTCCATCAAGCATGAGCTGGGCTATCAGCGTAGAAAGCTCTTTTTGATCCTTGACTGCGGCAATGCGTGCCAAGTCAGCCTTTATCGGTTCATAACCATCTTTGTTCAGTTTCACGCTGTCCATAGCCATGTTGTACAGGTCACCTATTTTCTGTTCCACCGTACCGGCTTCGTGGGTCGAAGCCGCAATTCCGGCAATGAGTTCACGCAACTGTTTGCGGTTGTTCTCGCCCAACTGGTCGAACGAACCAAAACGCGCATACTCGCCCGTCAGCGGGTTTTTTTGCTGCCAACCCCCACAGGCATACTTGTAAAAATCTACTTTCGGCGAAACGCTCGTATCGAGATTCGTCACGTCGATACCCGATTTCTGGGTTTCTTTTTCATTGCAAGCTGTCATCATAAGCATCAATGCAACAAACGGTAAAAATACTCTTTTCATTCTGCTAATCATTTAAATCCGTTTACATCCATAAAACATAAAAGGGCACAAAAGTAAGAAATTTTAGTCTTCCGGTTTCTTTTTGTCTGGTATTTTTTACAAAAGAAAAGAAATATGCCATTACAACAATACAGATATCATACAAAATCCGCTTTCTCTCCCGGCTCTATCCCATCGATGATGCGGAACAGTTCGTCAAGACTTTCGGTGCGGAGCATGGCAATGCGTGTTTCCTTGAAATGCGGAATGCCTTTGAACACAGGCGTGGCCGCCAGGTGCCGGCGCGAGTGAAGGATGCCTTTCCGCTCGTCGTCCAGCCACTCGATGGAATTGAGCACCTGCTGTTTGAGAATATCCTTTTGGGCGGCAAAGGTAAGCGGAGGCATTTTCTCACCGTGTAGCAGATAATGTTTCAGTTCGCCGAACACCCAAGGACGGCCAATCGACGCACGCCCCACCATGATGGCATCGACTCCATAACGGTCAAAACACTCGCGGGCCCGTTCGGGAGTCGTCACATCACCGTTGCCGATGATGGGAATGTGCATGCGCGGGTTGTTTTTCACCTCGCCTATCAACGTCCAGTCGGCTTCGCCCGTGTACATCTGGGCCCTTGTACGTCCGTGTATGGCCAAGGCTGCAATGCCACAATCCTGCAAACGTTCGGCCAGGTCCACAATCACCTTGTTGTCCTCATCCCATCCCAAGCGGGTTTTCACCGTCACGGGCAAGCGCACCGCCTGCACCACCGAACGGGTTATCTCGAGCATTTTCGGAATGTCGCGCAAAAGTCCCGCACCGGCTCCCTTGCCGGCCACCTTCTTCACCGGACAACCGAAATTCAAGTCAATCAGGTCCGGACGGGCCTCCTCGGCTATACGTGCGGCTTCGGTCACCGCATCCGGCTCACGCCCGTAAATCTGTATGGCTACCGGCCGTTCAGCATCAGACAGGTTGAGTTTCTGCTCCGTGCGCTTCACGCTGCGTATCAGTGCATCGGCCGAAATGAATTCTGTATAGACCATGTCCGCGCCGTAACGCTTGCACAGCAAGCGGAAAGCCGGATCGGTCACATCTTCCATCGGAGCAAGAAACACGGGGTATTCCGGAAATTCTATATCAGCTATCTTCATGCGTGTAAAAACTGAAAACAAGTTTGAAAACAAAAGTACACTTTTTTGCACACATAAAAAAACCTGCCGAAATGGCCGGAAAAACACACGGGCATGCATAACAAAAAATACTATAGAAGATGTTCCAAAATACTATAGTATCTTTGACAACCTTCTATAGTATTTTCATAAAGATACCATAGTATTTTTTCATCCCTTCTGCAAGCCCTGTAAAGGCATTTTTCACAAGCCGACGAAAAAAGAAACTGCAAGGCACAAGGAAACGCACGCCGGTTTTCACCTGAGAGTGCAGAAATATTCCTTACTTTTGCAACAAAAACCTCCGTATGAAAATTACAGCACTTCTGCCCTGCCTCTTCACACTGCTTGCCATTCCTGCCGTGTCGGCACAAACGGTAAACTATTCGCCCGCCTTCTTCGGACCTAATGCGAATCCGGTGCCCGAATTCGGCCAGGCCACAGTGACAGACCGGACCACGGTACGCCTGTCGGGCGACTATCACTTCGGCTTCGGCGACCAGACCGCCAATGCCACGCTGACCGTAGAAGTGCCCTTGCTGCCCGAATGTGTGTCGCTGAAGGTATGGGCCAGCATGCTCGAACACTACCGGGTGACGCAAGACGTGTACGACCTGAGGCAAATGCAGGGCGGATCGCTGAACGGTTCGGCCAACGGCGACATTTATGTGCAAACCCGCATCCGGATATTGAAAGAACGGCGCATGGCACCGGCCATCGTGCTGAACAGCACACTTAAAAGTGCATCGGGCACACACTTCGAGCAACGCCGCTATTTCGACACGCCGGGCTATTACTTCGACCTGGAAATAGGAAAATCTTTTGCTCTGAACAACCGCATGGTGAGCACGATAAGGGTGGTGGCCGACTTCGGTTTCCTGTGTTGGGAAACGACCGGAAGCACACAGAACGACGCACCCATGTATGGAGGAAAAATCATACTGAGCAATGCCCTGATTGATTTTGAAAACACCCTGTCGGGTTACTACGGTTGGATGAATAACGGCGATGCACCCCTTGTGTACACCACGAAACTTACCTTCAAGCAGCCGAAAATACACTTTTTCGCCCAATACCAGTATGGCATCCACGACTTCCCCTACCACCACGTGCAGGCCGGCATATCGGTACCTTTCGGCAAACTGACACCCAAATACAATTGACAATGAACAATGAACGGTTAACAGTTTCTTGCATTCATTATCTATCATTCATTGTTCATTGATAATTGTTCATTGTTAACTGTTCACTATCTTTGCAGTCCATTTATCATCACTGCAATGTTACAAAGGAAAGATATAGAAATCAT
Source organism: uncultured Porphyromonadaceae bacterium (assembly GCA_949285425.1). Taxonomy (GTDB): domain Bacteria; phylum Bacteroidota; class Bacteroidia; order Bacteroidales; family Paludibacteraceae; genus QVMH01. Next base: position 12,172 of record CASEAJ010000029.1, on the reverse strand, counting down.
GGCTCCGGCAGGTTCGTGGGAAAGCCTTGCGGCCGCCATTCAGGCCGGAGCCGACTCGGTCTATTTCGGCATCGAACGGTTGAACATGCGCAGCCGGTCGAGCAGCAACTTCACCACCGACGACCTGCGCGAAATAGTACGCACGTGCAACGAAAACCACATCAAGAGCTATCTCACGGTCAACACCATCCTGTATGACAACGACCTCGAGCTCATGCGCGAGATTGTCGACACGGCCAAAGAAGCCGGCGTATCGGCCATCATTGCCGCCGATGTGGCCGCCATGCTCTATGCCAACCAGGTAGGGGTGGAAGTGCATCTGTCCACCCAGCTGAACATATCGAACGCCGAAGCCCTGAAATTCTACGCCCAGTTTGCCGATGTGGTGGTTCTGGCACGCGAACTGAACATGGAGCAGGTGGCACACATACACGATGTCATCGAACGTGAAAACATATGCGGACGCAACGGCCGGCCCATACGCATCGAAATGTTCTGCCACGGAGCGCTCTGCATGGCCGTGTCGGGCAAATGCTATCTGAGCCTGCACGAGAAAAACGCATCGGCCAACCGGGGTGCCTGCATGCAGATATGCCGCCGCGGATACACCGTAAAGGACAAGGAAAATGAAGTGGAACTCGACATAGACAACGAATACATCATGTCGCCGAAAGACCTCAAGACCATTCATTTTCTCAACAAAATGCTCGATGCGGGCGTACGGGTGTTCAAGATAGAAGGACGGGCGCGCGGTGCCGAATATGTGAAGACGGTCGTTTCGTGCTACAAAGAAGCCGTTGATGCCTATCTGGAAGGCAGCTTTACGGATGAAAAAATAAGCGGTTGGGACGTACGGCTGGCCAAAGTGTTCAACCGGGGATTCTGGAACGGATACTACCTCGGACAACGGCTTGGCGAATGGAGTTCGCACTACGGGTCGCAAGCCACCCACCGGAAAGTGTACATAGGCAAAGTGACCAACTATTTCGGCAAAATAAACGTGGCTGAAATCCATCTCGAGACACAAAGCCTCTCCGTGGGCGACGAACTGCTCATCACAGGCGAGACAACCGGTGCTTACGAAGACACCGTACAGGAAATACGTGTCGACCTGAAACCGGTGCAGACGGCACGGAAAGGCGACTACCTCTCGATAAAGACTACGGAACTGGTGCGCCGGAACGACAAAGTGTTCAAAATAGTGCCGGCCGAAGAACTGAAAAAAGAAAAATAAATGTTTTACTGCACAACAAATACATGTTTGAAACATGGTTTGTGCAACATATCCGAGATATGAGACAAAAAACGAAAAAAGAAAAACTCTTCAATCCTTTTTATGCCTTTATCCCCATATTGCTGGGTGTGGCAGTCATTGCCTACCTGTTCAAGCAAGAATTTGACCCGGAACTGTTCAGCACGCTGAAACCCAATGCACGCATGTGGGGAGGCATCCTGCTGGCCGTGTTCTTCATGGTCAACCAGAATCTGGCCATGACCCAACGCTTCAAGATTATCGTAGGCGACAAGCTCAGCTGGCTGCAGGTGTTCCGCGTGAACCTGCTCTGCGAATTTACATCGGCTGTCACCCCATCGGCCGTAGGAGGAAGCAGCCTGATAGCCGTCTACCTGCACAAAGAAGGACTGAAAGGAGGCGAAAGCACCACCATTATGATTGTAAATCTGTTTCTCGACGAACTTTTCCTCACACTGATATGCCTGGCCACCGTACTGGTTTTTCCGGCAGAAGTGCTTTTCACCAACGGCACGGCTTTCGACACGGGAGTCAGAGTTGTGTTCCTGAGTGTATTGACGGCCATTGCAGCGTGGACACTGATTCTCTACATTGCCTTGTTTCATCGGGCTGTATGGGTGAAGAAAATGCTTATCGGACTGTTTTCACTCCCCTTGCTGCGCCGGTGGAAAGGGAAAGTGGAAAAACTGGGCGATGACCTGATTGAAAGCTCGCACGAAATAAGCAAACGCACACCCTCATTCTGGCTGAAGTGTATGGCTGCCACGGCCTGGGGATGGTGTTCGCGCTATCTGGTTGTCAACGCGCTGCTGCTCGGATTCAGCCAGGGAGGCGACCACCTGCTGGCATTTGCCCGCCAGCTGGTCATTTGGATGACCCTTGTCATAAGCCCTACCCCAGGCGGAAGCGGTTTCGGCGAATACATGTTCAACGTGTACTATGCAGACTTCTTCCCCATTGCGGGAACAGCATTGATTGTAGCCTTTATCTGGCGTCTCATCACCTATTATTCCTATCTCATCGCCGGATTCAGCATCCTGCCCGGATGGGTGAACAACAATTTCCGGAAAGAGAAGAAAAAAACAGAATGATAAAAGCACAAGTATTCATAATTCATATACTTGTATACTTGCGCTTTTATCATTCTGCTGATTTGTTTTTATAAAAAATCAAAACAAATTGTAAAGCCGACAGATAAGAAATCAGGAGTCGTTTCATACTTAAAATAATGAATATACTGCGTGAAAAAACCCAATGACATGCTTCGAGTGAAAGTATATTCATAAAAAGCTCTCGCCAAAATGCCATGATCGGAATGAACCTTGTCGGGAACTTCCGGAGTGTGTACATAAAAGGCCAACGAATAGCCTGTAGCCAAACCTATGCGATGCCCTCTTGTGTTTAACGGACAATAACCTATGTAATAGTTTGATCCCAATAGCGTATTCCAATCCGATAAATTCCTTTCCTTTAAAGTATATAAATCGTTGGTTTTGAAATCGATGTACATACTTGTACCGGCTCCTAGAAAAAGAGGTACTTTAGGAAAATAATACTCTATGTCGATTTCAAAATTAGCATTACTCGATTTGAATGGATTTTCAAAAGTATTTAACAATAAATTCGTTCTGAAAAACCAATTTGTTTCATAATCTACCAGATATTGTTGGGCTTTACAGAATGTTAAAGGCAATCCGGAAAAAAACAATATAAAACATATATATTTCAACTTTTTCATACCTTCCATTCTTCTTTTGCCATTTATTTCATTGTTCTTTTTCATGATTTGATTTTCATTTTAATAAGACAAATAGCTAACTTGTGCAAATATATTTATTTTTTACAAAACAAAAAGAATTGAAATAAAAATTCGTAAAAAAATATCATTTTAAAACAAAAAACAAGTAAATAAGGTTATTTTTTACCTAAACAACCTATAAAAAATGAACAATGATTTGCCGAATTTGTATAAAAATAGAGAAAAGTATAATGGCACCTTCATTAGCACGAAGATGGATAAAATGCGAAATGCATTCCCCACATCTGATGAAGCAAAAATAAAACAAACTTTGCTCCGAACAGAGCCCATTTGATGCCATCAGTCCCGAATCGGATACGGTTCATTCGTATCCGATTCGGGACTGACTTTTTATTGTTTACCGATTATGTTTTTGGCAATGAAACTATAATCTTTTTTGTGCTCTCAGAAAGTCCGCAATGCGGTCCAGCCAAGTATAGCTTCCTGTACCCGGACTGGCCTGACGCTGAAAACAGTGTTCCCGCAAAGCCAAAGTATGAAGTTCCGACTGGATGCCCATGCTGCGCATCTTCTCCCACACTTTCACCGACCCCATGGCCGAGTACCCGTCGGCATCGCCGTGAATGAAGAGCATCGGAGCCGTGTTGAGGTCAAAACTGAATTCCGGAGCCAGCACATCATCATCCGTATTTCCTTTGTTCTTATTGTGCCCGTTCATACCATCGGTGAGCACATAAGCAGGATATATGCCAATGCCCCATTGCACATTACAAGGCAATTTGTCAATTTCATCTATAGGAAGATACGAGCTGTGCAAGGAAGAAGTTACCTCCATCAGTGTAAGGTGTCCGCCCGCAGAACTTCCCATAATGCCGATTTGTTCAGGATCAAGTCCATAATCCTCTGCCTGTGAACGCACTATACGTATGGTGCGCTGCAAGTCCTCCCATGCGGTTGTATGCTTGGACAGCCCTTTCGGACGGGGAGTGCGGTAACGGAGTGTCACTACGGTCATCCCTAATTCGTTCAAATATCTGCGTGCCGGAGCCACCTCAAATCCATCCGTACCGTTTCCTTCATACGCCCCGCCACTGTAGATAATTTGTATTGCTTTTGTCTTTAGCTCTTTTGGGAAATGCCACTCGATATACGGTGTCAACTGATGAGCCTGTGCGTTGGGCATGCTGCCTTCCGGCCACACGCTTTGTTTCAGCACTTCCTTCCGGTCCGCATCACTTGCATAACGTTTCTCTATATCCTCTTCAGCATCAAGTTGCCCCATGATACCTATCTGACGCAAAAATTCTACTCCACGGTCCAACCCATAAGCACCGTGCCCTACATTTGGATATAGATGCAGTTCTGAAGGAATATTCATTTTACGCAGTTGGCGATAAATCAGCGTACTTCCATTGGGAGAATATTCATCCATCCCTCCATGATGAAGACTCATCGGACATGTCTTGTCATCAAAACGGAAACAGTCAGAAAGCTTGACATCCGTGCCATATCCTTGCAACCATGCCGGTGTTCCTGTTTCACCATCCGTCGTAACATAAGCCGGCGCATTCACTATCGCATAATTGATGTGACAGGGTACAGAATCCAGTTTGTCTACCGGTTCATAGGCTTGAGTCCTCGAACTGGTTGACAGCAACAAGGCCAAATGTGAACCTGCCGACATGGAGATAACCCCTATTTTCTCCGGGTCAAATCCCCGTTTCCTGGCTTCACTCCGAACTACACGTATTGCACGTTGTCCGTCTTCCCAGGCTGTCTGATAGACAGGAAGTCCTACAGGACGAGGCGTCCGGTAAACAAAATTGACACACTGGAACCCCAATTTTGAGAAAGTTTCCTGCCATTGCCGGATAAGCGACATGTCACAGCAACTGTTATATCCCCCACCGGATATAAGCACGATACATGCATGGTTCGCTATGGCAGCATCTGGTTTTTCATACCATTCAAGGTAAGCCATACGATGCTTGTCGGCATTAAAACCGGCTTCACTCGCTTCATCCAGCATGGCTGCAATCTGGTGCGGTTGTGCATCGGGCATCTTGCCTGCAGGCCAAATGGACTGACGCTTCCCCGCGTTACCCGGCAATACGCATAACAGTCCGATAACGAACCATACATACTTTACAGATTTCATTTGTGCATTCATAATTTTTGATATTTTAGTTTTTAATTCAGAGTATTTTACGACTATTTGGGCAAATTGAATGCCCGTGTCATTTCCTGCATTTGTTCCTGGGTCATTCCATCGGGTACAAAACCCATGCAACGTGCATTCATGTAAATCTGGGCCGCCTTCGTGAGCACGTCTATCTGGTCGAAGGCATCCATTACATCCGTTCCTACAGCAAACACACCGTGCTTCTCCCACAACACCACATCGTAATCGGATAATTCAGCCAAGGTAGATTCGGCCAGTTCCAATGAACCCGGCATTTTGTATGGCACAATGCCAAGTCCGCGGGGACAAAAAGCTTTCGTTTCCGGTATCATACTCCATAGCAGGTTCGTGAGCACATCTTTCCCCAAAAAAGCCGGCGTATGACTCATGGACACCAATTCGGTAGGATGTGTATGTACCGTCGCGTTTTTCCTGTTTCCTCCGGCAACAAGGGCATCGTGTACCATAAGATGTGAAGTCACTTCCGAAGTGGGTGTAACGGGTTCATCGGCTATAATGACATAGCTTGCACCATCATCACAAATACGGATAACCGAACCGTTTTCCATCGGCCAACGGGCCAAATCGCGCATTCTTTTCTGTGTACCTTTACAAAAGAAATAACTTCCTTTCAAGTGCGGCAATACACATCCTATCGGTTTAGGTTCACCCATTGCCGGCATATCGAATACAGCTTCATCCATAAATTCAGTGACATTAACCGTAATGTTCCCGCCATTCCGTTCAGCCCAGCCTTTCTGCCACAAATAACCGGCTACTTCAGCCATTTTATTTATCTCCCGCGCCAAGGCAGGACGTCCATCTAGAATCGATTTCATAACATTATTCGTTTTATTGTTTTATCAACTTTCTTACTTTAACAATTGAGGAAGGAACGATGACAGTATCAATACAGCCAAACCGATTACAAGCACTCCTATGGTTCGAACAGAGCATCCTTTCCATTCTTTCAGCACAATGCCCCATACGTTTGAAAATACGACATTCAAGGCCATTAAAATGCACCATGAAAAGACAAGCAGTACCGGTGCACCGGCAAAAAATCCTTTTCCCAAGCTCAATCCGAAAAACTGGCTATACCACAACATGCCCGCCAAGGCACAAAATGACAGGTTGTTGATATACAGCGAGCATTTTTTATAGTCGCCCCACGTTCTGTTCCTTACATTTTGCGCGAAGCAATAAATCATGTTCGTCAGAAATCCGCCCAATGTGACCATAAATGTGGCCGGCAATGTCTTATAAATATCCGCACTTTCCTGAAAGCACAATTTCTCACCAAACCCCAATCCAATGCTGAAACAGGCGCTCATGAAACCGGCCAGCAGAGCAACGATAATTCCCTTCGGGTAATTAAAATCCTGAACGTATTTCTTTTTTTCATCATCGCTCAAACCTGAAGCTTTCATGCTGCCTGCCCAGCCTATAATGCCAATGCCGAGCAATGTCACTACAACCCCTACAATAACAGGCCATGTCAATGTACCTGCATTTCCTGTAAACAACGGAGTAAGTATGGTGCCCAAACCTGCACATGTACCCAAAGCTATCGACTGACCCAAGGCAACTCCCAAATAACGCATGCTCAGGCCGAAGGTCAATCCGCCTATGCCCCACAACATGCCGAAAAAGATGGTCAGAAACGTGTCTGCCGGATACATCCTGTAAATATCCCACAAACGCTGTCCTTCCGGAACGGCCAGCAAAGCACCTAAAAAAGGGAATATCAGCCAGGCAAAGACACCTTGCACTATCCAATAAGACTCCCAACTCCATTCTTTGATTTTCTTTATGGGAACATAGCTGCTTGACTGGCAGAATGCGCCGACCGCAATAATCGACAAACCAACGATTGTTTCCATTTTCTCATCCCATTTGCATCCGTAAAAAACCGCTTATGAACGTTTGGATGTAACTTCCGCTTCATATTTTTGCACTTCGGCAATGAAGGACTCTCCTACCGGCACATTGTTCTTCAGGCAGAACATGTCCCACACGGCATTCCAAGGCAACGACTTGCATTCTTCGAGCAGGGCCAGACGTTCAAACCCGCGTCCGCTCTCCTCATATTCCCGCAAAATGGCAAGAGGTTCAAGCAAAGCCCGGGTCATGCACTTCTGTGCAGCACGGCTTCCTATGACATAGGCTCCAATACGATTTATGGAAGCATCGAAATAATCCAGACCGCAATGTACACGGTCCCATGCTCCGCAACGCACAATTTCATGAAACAGGTCCAACGTTGCATCATCCATGATGGTCACATGGTCCGAATCCCAACGTACCGGACGGCTTACGTGCAACATCAACTCCGGAACAAACAACAAAAGCGACGACACCTTGTCGGCCACACTTTCCGTAGGATGGAAATGACCGGTATCCAGTGTTATCATCTTGCCATGAGAAACCCCGTAACCAATGTAAAAATCGTTCGAACCTACCGTGTAGCTTTCCAGTCCAATGCCAAATACTTTCGATTCGATGCAGTCTTTCATGTGTACATAATCAATGGCAAAAATCTGGTCCAGCGAATCCTTCAGCAATTCACGATATTTCATCCGGTTCACCGTAAGGTCCTTGCTACCGTCGTGTACCCACAAATTCATGATACAAGGATCTCCCTGTGCCAAGCCCATGGCCTCGGCAATGGCACGGCAGCGTTTCGTGTGTTCTATCCAAAAATCGCGGATGTACCTGTCGGGATTGGCCAATGACAAATCGCCGCTTTTCGGATGAGAAAACGACGTCGAATTGAAATCGAGTTTCATTCCAAACTCCTTGCCCCAATCCATCCAGCTTTTAAAATGCTCCGGCGTCACTTCATCCCGGTCCACCACTTTACCCTGAAAATCGCCGTATATCTCATGCAGATTCAAGCGATGGGTTCCGGGAATGTAAGAAACCGCCTTCAAAATGTCGCTGCGCAATTCATCTATGTTACGGGCCTTGCCCGGATAATTCCCCGTAGTCTGAATACCTCCTGTCAATGCACCTGACTGTACTTCAAAACCTGCCACATCATCGGCTTGCCAGCAATGCAGCGACAGATGAAAATGCTGCATCATTTCCAATACCTGGTCCGTATCGACTCCTATTGCGGCATAACGATTCTTTGCAATCTCATATGCCTTTTGAACCAACTGATCTTTCATGTTTACGCTTTATGTTTTATGATGAATAGATATTTTTCATATATACTTTGCCAGTACTCATGTTCTTCAGGTACAAAACATTCCAGCTGTACGCTGTCCACCACCCTGTTGCGAATGTCCTGCAAGGTGTCCACTATGCCGGCCGCCCGGGCCTGTAACAGAATATTGCCCAAGGCAGAAGCTTCGCCAGGACCTGCCACCACCGGTTTGCCTATGGCGTTTGCCGTAAACCGGTTAAGCAGCACATTGCGCGAACCTCCCCCTATAACGTGCAGGCGATGGACAGGATGTTCGGAAAGTTCCTCAAATATATCGAGCACTTCCCTGTATTTCAAGGCCAGACATTCGAATATGCAACGAAGAAACTCACCGTGTGTCCGGGGCGTTTCCTGTCTTGTCCGGTTACAATAGTCGCAAATGGCTTGGGGCATATCCTGGGGACAAGTGAACATCGGGTCATCCGGATCAATGAAACAGACAAACGAACGTGCCTGTTCTGCCATCTCCACCACTTGCGGATAAGTATAATTCACCCCTTCCCTGCTCCAGCTTTGCAGACATTGCTCCACCAGCCACATGCCCGTAATGTTTTTCAACAAACGAATGGTTCCATCCACACCTCCTTCATTGGTTATATTGAAACCTGTCGTTCTCTCATTGATTACAGGATGAGTGGTTTCAATGCCCATTAACGACCATGTACCGGAACTCAGGTAAGCAAAGCAGCCGTCCGTTGCCGGAACCGAAGCTACCGCCGAAGCCGTGTCATGCCCGGCCACAGCCACTACAGGAATTGCAGCTACACGCAATTCTTCCTGCAAGTCAGGCCTCAATACACCTATACGGGTGCCTGGTTCAACTGTTTCCGGAAACAGTGAAGCATCCAGACCCATGCTGTCCAACAGTTCCATGTCCAACTGTCTTTTCCACGGGTCAAGCAGTTGTGAAGTTGATGCCACGGTATACTCCATGACCATCTTTCCGGTCAACATGTATGACAACGCATCGGGCATGAACAACACCTTATGTGCCGAACCCAATGCAAAAGCATCATGCTGCTTCATGGCATAAAGCTGAAAAACCGTATTGAAATCCATATGCTGAATCCCCGTATGGGCATACAATTCGTCTGCAGGCATTATTTCCTTAAAAAAACGTTCTTTCATCCCCTTTGTGTACGGGTCTCTGTAAGCAACGGGCAGGCCGATAATGTCCCCATCCTTGTCCAAACAGACAAAATCACACCCCCAAGTGTCTATGCCTATGGATGTAATGGGAACGTTTTTCCGTGCAACCATTTGCAGCCCCTCCTTCAAATGTTCGTAAAGGGCATAAATGTTCCAATGCAAACGACCGTTCAACCGCAACATACGGTTCGGAAAGCGGTTTATCTCTTCCAACGACAGTTTTCCATCGGAAACAGTACCCAAAATAGTCCTTCCGCTGGTTGCACCCAAATCAAATGCGACAAAATAATATTTCATGATACTTGAAAAACATATCAGTATAACTTATTTGCAAATGTATGAGAAGAACACGAACCTGCCAATGGAAAAATTGACTTTAAAACAGTATTTTTTGATATTACGCATGTAAGATGTTGGCAATATGGCTATCTTTGTCTCATCATGAAAAAGTTGTGGACATGGAAGAAAAACACACGAATTACAAATACCTTGTTCGAAGCAAAAGGGATATAGACTGGGGCATCACCGTCAATACGGTGGGTTTTGAAAATGTTCCTGCCCACTATGAGGTCTATCCGCCCCGCACCGGACATCCTGAAGACTTTTATTTCACCCCGTCGCAGGGAAGAATACTGGACAGTTACCAGTTGCTGTATATCACACGGGGAAAAGGATATTTCCACACTTCTCCCAATGATTTCATAGAAATAAGTGAAGGCGACCTGCTGCTGTTGTGCCCCAATATATGGCACAGCTATTATCCGGACCCGGCAACCGGATGGCAGGAACATTGGATAGGCTTCGAAGGTATCAACATGGACAACCGGTTTCAAAACAACTTTTTCTCGAAACACCAGACTGTGTACAAAATTGGCGTACAGGACAACATTGTCCATCTATATGAACAGGCTGTCCGCATAGCCAACGAGGAAAAGGCCGCCTGCCAGCAATATCTGGCCGGAATAGCCAACCTCATCCTGGGCATGGTGCTGTACTACTCGCAAAACCGGATATTCGACAACCAGATGACAGAACAAATCAACAAGGCGAAAATCATTATCCGCGAAAATCTGTTGAGTGACATTTCACCCGAAGAAGTAGCCCGGAAACTCAACATGAGCTATTCCTGGTTCCGAAAACTGTTCAAAGAATATACCGGACTTTCACCTGCACATTACATACAAGAACTGAAAATGCAGCAAAGCAAAGACCTGCTTGTCAACTCCTGGCTGACCATAAAGGAAATAGCATACCGGCTCAACTTCAACGACATTCCTTACTTCACCAAAGCATTCAAACGGCATAGCGGATATACTCCCTCAGAATACAGAAACAAATTCGGAAAAGAAAGACCGGACTAATGGACTATCACCACGTCGCTTTCGACATTCGGATTCGGCCGCACACGGCAAAATTGAAAATTGAGTTTCCTACCACATCTTTATTTAAAACAATGTCTGTATCTTCAGTCTTCTTACTCGAAACTGAAAGCATGCGGACTTGTTTTTTTGTTTTATAAGCACAAATTCTACGACCCACTATAGTGGGTTATACAACTCACCATTGTGGGTTATATAACTCACAACCTTGGGTTCTACGACCCACTATAGTGGGTCGTAGAATATTGACGGTTGAAAAAAGAAAACCACACTTATACCGACAAATATTTTCACTTGTCAGAAAATAATACTGAACTTTCTCTCTATGCCGATTGTTTCTTTATTTGAGTTTTTTTAATTGCAATTATTATGAAACAGGAAAGTATTGTAATAGCCGGTCTTTTCATCGGAATAGGCCTCTTGCTGGGAGGTATGCAAATCAAGTCGGGCATGAACAAAATGCAGGATGCGCAACGGGTGGTGTCGGTCAAGGGACTGGCTGAACGTGAAGTACCTGCCGACAAGGTAACATGGCCCATTGTCTATAAGGAAGTAAACAACGACTTGCTGGCTTTGTATGAAAAAATAGAGAAAAACAACAAGAAAGTGCTTGAATTTCTACATGAAAACGGCATTGAGGAAAGCGAAATAACCGTGTCGCAACCCGACATCATTGACTTCCAGGCCGAACGGTATGTACAACAGGACATCAGATACCGGTATAACGGCACTTCCATTATTACCGTTTCAAGCCGACAAGTGGACAAAATACGGAATATCATTCCCCGCATATCACAACTTATAAAAGAAGGTATCAATATTTCAGCAAACCGTCCGTATGAAAACCCCATTATATACGATTTCACCGGATTGAACGACATAAAGCCTACCATGATTGAAGAAGCTACGCGGAACGCACGTGTCAGTGCTGAAAAATTCGCTACCGACTCAGAAAGTCGTCTCGGTAAAATAAAGACAGCCAACCAGGGACAAATCAGCATATCAAACCGAGATGAAAACTCTCCGCATATCAAAACCTTGCGGGTAGTAACTACTATCAATTATTATCTGAAAGATTGAGTTGCTATTTGATCAAAGAAAAAAGAGGCTGTCTCAAAATAGAATTGCAAAAGTAAAAATCTTATAGATTAAAACTTAGAAGTAAAAAATCTCCTGCTTTAGCCCTTGTTTATTGCAATTATAGGACCAAAAGCAGGAGATTTTTATGTTGTAGCTTATA
>CASEAJ010000028.1 GCA_949285425.1 uncultured Porphyromonadaceae bacterium | reverse complement strand
CAAAAACACAAACAAAACGCCCATTTCGGCAAGATGGCTGTTTGGCATACTTATGATTCTTATATATTTAGGTATGGGAGTACTGATGCTGATGAACTTCTTCCAATGGGATTCACCGGCAGTATACTATTCGCTTGGCGCCCTGTTCGTGGTTTACGGCATCTACAGAGGTTATCGCCAATTCAAAGGAATGGACTACAACTAACAAAAAAATAAAACCTATCGCATGAAACTGAAGAAACTATTCTTATTTGCCACTGTCGCAGCAATATCATTCTGCTCATGCAATAAACACCAGACAACCGAAACAAGCACCAGCGGTGTGACATCCATCATGTGTGATCAAAGTTTCGAGAACATCATGAATCAGGAAATCGATGTCTTCGAATACACTTACCCCGAAGCCAGCATTGTGCCTTACTACGTAAGTGAAGCGGAAGCAGTTGATTCGTTGTTGGCAACAAGCACACGACTCATTGTCATTCCTCACAAATTGTCACAGGACAAAATAGACTATCTGGAAAGCAAAAAGAAAAACGTAAAGACCCAACAGATTGCCGTTGACGCAATCGCACTCATCGTCAACAATGAGAACCCGGTTGAAGAACTGTCACTGAGTGAAATCGGCGACATTCTGCTTGGAAAAGTAACGAACTGGAACGAAATCTCACCGAACAAATCCGGCGAAATAATGATGGTGTTCGACCATCAGAACTCCAGCACGGTAAAATACATGCGCGACTCTCTGACCAACGGTCAGTTCTTTGCAAAAAATGTATTTGCCCAAGGTAGCAACCAGGCAGTAATCGACGTGGTGAAGAAACGCAAGAATGCCATAGGCGTCATTGGCGTCACATGGTTGAACACCAATCTTGACGGAATGGCCAACGGAACTGATACCACTGCCATGAAGATAAAAATGGAACGTCTGCAACGCAACGACACAACCGAACTCTCCTACGAAGGCAACAACATGCTTTCGAAAGACATCAAAGTGCTGGGCGTTCGCCGCAACGACAATCCGGTGGCATACAAGCCATACCAATACTATATTTACACCGGAGAATATCCGCTCTACAGAAGCATCTATGCCATCTGCATTGGAGCAAACGGCACTCTGCCTCACGGATTCTACTCCTTCCTGACTGGTGTCATCAGCCAAAAAATCATCCTCAACACAGGAATTCTTCCGGCTATCATGCCCCAGCGACAAGTGACCTTATATTGACAATAATGTAAAATCGATAAATATTAATCACAATGAAATTAAAATTTGTTTTAGCATTAGCCTTATTTGGCAGCTCTGTATTTGCGAGCTATGCCGACGGTTACAAAGACGGCGTTGAATATTTTCAAGCCGGACAAGAAGAAAACGCTGAAATCGTGTTGTTGCAGACATTGGACGAAGCAGCAACCGACAAGGCAGAAGCTTACTACTATCTCGGATGGATTGAACTTAACAAAGGCAATTTGGACAAAGCCAGCGAATATTTCGAACTTGGCGTAAAGGCCAATCCGGAATACGCCTACAACTATGTCGGCAAAGGTGCTGTAGCTTTGAAGAAGGGAAATGTAGATGCTGCTAAGGACTTTTTCAAAGAAGCAGAAAAAATCAACAAGAAAGATGCAAAAATCCGTGTTGACATTGCACGTGCATACTACAATGCAGACAAGGTAAAATACAACAAACAATGGAACGATGCATTGAAAGATGCCAAGAAAAAAGACAAAAAGGAATCT
>CASEAJ010000027.1 GCA_949285425.1 uncultured Porphyromonadaceae bacterium | reverse complement strand
TAATGGAATCTCTCTGCAATATCGGGATATTGCACGAAAAATTGCAAAACTGCATCTTCTGTTCGAAAATGCAGGCATTCAAAAAGGGGACAAAATCGCCCTCTGCGGTAAAAACAGCACCCAATGGTCGGTAGCGTTTCTCGCTTCGCTCACCTACGGAGCTGTTCCCGTTCCCATCCTTCATGAATTCAAACCCGACAACATTCATCACATCGTAAACCATTCCGATGCGCGTCTGTTGTTCATCGACACTACAATATGGGAAAACCTCAACGCCGACACCATGCCGGCAATCGATGCTTTCTTCAACATTTTTGACTACAGCCTGCTGCTGTCGAGAAAAGAAAGCATCACCCATGCGCGGCAGAACCTCAACGCCATTTTCGGAATGAAATATCCGGAACGCTTCACACGGGAAGATGTCGTGTACTGCGAACCCGACCCGGAATCGCTGGCGATTATCAATTATACGTCGGGATCGACAGGATTTTCCAAGGGAGTCATGATTCCCTACCGCGCCATCTCTTCGAACATTGAGTTCGCGTTGAGCAAACTTTCCTTCCTGGGCCCGGGCGACGGTATCATCTGTATGCTTCCGCTGGCTCACATGTACGGCCTTGTTGTGGAAATGATCCATCCGCTTGCCAAAGGATGCCATGTCTACTTCCTTACCCGCGTTCCGTCGCCGAAGGTCATCATCGACGCCTTCGCCACCGTAAAGCCGCGGCTCATCATCGCCGTGCCGCTTATCATTGAGAAAATCATCAAGACTAAGATATTCCCGCTGCTCGAAAAGCCGCACATGCGCCTGCTGATGACAATGCCGTTTGTCAATGACCATCTGCTGGGCAAAATCAAGGCAAAACTTTCGGAAACATTCGGCGGACAGCTTCATGAAATGATTATCGGTGGAGCGGCTTTGAACAAGGATGTGGAACGCTTCCTTCGCAAAATCGAGTTTCCCTACACCGTAGGCTACGGAATGACCGAGTGCGCGCCGCTTATCTCCTACGCCGGCCACGAAATAAACCGCACCGGCTCCTGCGGTCTGCTTGTCGACCGCATGCAGATGAAGGTCAATTCCCCGGATCCGAAAAACATTGCCGGCGAACTGATTGTGACAGGGGCAAACGTGATGCTTGGCTACTACAAGAACGAAGAAGCCACCGAAGAGGCTTTGCGCGACGGCTGGCTCTACACCGGCGACCTTTGCAATGTGGACGAGGACGGTTTCATCTATATCCGCGGACGTAACAAGAACATGATTCTCGGCCCGTCAGGACAGAACATCTATCCGGAAGAAATTGAACAGAAACTCAACAATATGCCTTATGTCTGCGAATCACTTGTTGTAGAACAGGGAGGCAAGCTGATAGCCTTGATTTATCCGGACCTCGAGAATGCTCAGGCGCAACATATTTCCGACAGTGAAATTCCTAAAATCATGAACGACAACATTGCCGCCCTCAACAAGGAACTCCCGGCATACTCGCAGATTGCAGGACTAAAACTGTACAGTGAAGAATTCGAGAAAACGCCGAAACGCTCCATCAAACGTTATCTCTACCAGCATCAATAAAAACCAGATTGATATATCAAAAACGGATACAGCCACGCGGTTGTATCCGTTTTTTTATTTTTTAATTACGCTCCAACCACTAACAGAATTTATTTTTTGACATATGAACACAAGAACTGTTTTTCAATCGCATATCGTCCGATATAGGCCGGTTGATACATCCCCCAATTTATGTCCGTATGTTCTTCTGTCTGAATTTAAATATATGATAATCGCTGCGTTAGCTTTTCTGCCCATAAGGTAAGGAAAGTGGCCGCAGGCCGAAGGAGTATGAACACAGTCAAGGGGTTAGGGAATTTCCGTAAACTGTAAACCGTAAACTGTAAACCGCAAACCATAAACATCAAAACCATAACCTCTAACCCATAACCCCTAACCCAATAAAAAAAGCAAGCCGCCGCTTGCGCGACAGCTTGCCCTGTATGTATGTTTCAGTGTAGACCGGATTATTTCACCACTACTTTCTGAACTTTGTTGCCTACGCGAACAATGTAAAGGCCGTTAGCCAAAGCGATTTCAGTCTTGCCGTTCACAGCTTCAGCAGCAACCTGCTTACCGTCGACAGTGTAAACCTGAGCAACATCTTCAGCGCCCTCAACTACCACACAACCCGCAGCAGCATAAACCTTCACACCGTCACCGGCTACGCTTTCAACACCTGAAAGTTTAGCACTTGTAAAGCTAACTTTTATCGGAGTTTCCACTTCATTAGTTGGATAATCCTGATACCAAATTACATCAACATTCATCTTTACATCGCTACCTATGATTGTTCCATTCAATTCAACTTTTGCATGAATTGCACCACCAAGCAAAGCCATATCTTCAACAGTCCCGGTATAAGAATTTCCACCCTCAACTGGAGTAATTACAACATTGTCAATACGAATATCTCCAAGAGGAAGTTCTCCTCCAATAATCAAATTTGGTAATAAGAAAGTACAATAGTCATTCTGATAGTCATGAATTTCAATTTTTGATTGAGTGTTTTGTTCAATTTGACCACCATTCATTTCTACATTCAAATAGCCTTCATACTCTTCAATGACCGGCTCAACCTCAGGTTTCTGATATTTGAAAGTATAGGTATGCGATTCTTTCCCATCTATATCTGCATCTACGTTTGATACAACCACTGTAACGACAGCTTTTTCTGCAACCACAGAAACAGAAACGTTTGCTGATTGACTTTTTCCTTCCAAAGTATATTTCACGGCTTTAGCTTTATCTTCCTCTGAGAAATCCAACACTTTGTCAACAGTATAATTATATTTACCATCTTCCAATGTAACAGATTCTCCATTCAAAGAAATCGAAGCCAAACGAGAATAATATATAAAACGAACATCATCAACCCAAAACTTATTATCTAAACCTAATTCTTTTCGATTAAAATAATCTGAACTTGATAATATTACATTGATTTTTTCCGGTGTTCCATTTGACAAATAGTCTATTGGATAAGTAACTTGTTTCCAGTCTGCGATATCACCCTCTACATAATTCTCAGATTTCGATATCAACTCAAAATCGTCTGATTTCGTAACACCGTCTTGAATCATTCCAAGAACATCTTTTTCACGATCTACCATGTTAATTTTAACAGGATTAGAACTCAAACCAGTAATTACTTCCGAAGATGTTTGTCCTTTCCATGAGTAAAAAATAACAGATGCCTTTTCAGTTGGTTTTTCCGTACCATGAGTTCTTTTTACCCACAAAGAAAGAGCATCAGGCCTATATTCAAACTGGATACCACCATAAGCACCACCATCACTTGTGTCTTTTTCCGGATTACTGACATTCGCAATATCACCATAAGCCCATGATGTACCCAAAGTTATATACCCAGGAGCATTTGCACCAATCCCCATAGACTCTGCAAAAAGATTTTCCATTTTAACTGAAAATGCATTTTCAGAAGCACCTGTATAATTTTCGTCCTGAAATACTAATGGCAGTTTTACTGTAAAAATAAGAACTTTCTTGTATACATTCGAAGCCATCCAACCCTTAGGTTGAGTACCAACGACATTTGAACCATCCGGCTTACAATCCACCCAGGTTCCATCAAAATTCCCATTCGGGAGTTGTTGGGCATTAGCCATCATTCCG
This sequence comes from uncultured Porphyromonadaceae bacterium, assembly GCA_949285425.1. Taxonomy (GTDB): domain Bacteria; phylum Bacteroidota; class Bacteroidia; order Bacteroidales; family Paludibacteraceae; genus QVMH01. The sequence goes on along the minus strand of CASEAJ010000027.1, from coordinate 2,005 downwards.
GCAGATGCCAACATCATTGCGCATGTTGCGCTTAAAATTTTCTTCATAATGTTTTTAATATTAATAGTTTATTTTCTATGTATAGTTTATTAAACAAAGCCTAAAAAACGATGCAAATATAATAAAAAACCTAATATCACCAACCATTCTTATGTTATAAAACATTTTTTCAACATTGCAAGCAATGTTAAAAACATTCTATTTCAAACTTTCAGCACCCAACAGACGCTAAAAAATAACATTCTACCCAAACCCCTTTGTTGGCGCTCATCCCCCTAACCTATAACCGCTAACCCATAACCCTATTGACAGCGTTCATACCCCTCAGAGCCGCAAACGGCAGCTCCCCTTTCTAAGGTAAGCATAAGCTAACGCAATGTTTTCCAGTGATTTATTCTAATAGAGACTCTCCAATATATTTTTGTCCTTTTGTTCTTCTGTCTAAAACCCCAATTGGCCTATTCGCACAGTCTACCGAGCAACCACTAATCAATACATCCTAACAAAAAAACAGCAGACTGCCAGTGGCAATCTGCTGTCATTCATATATTTTCAGTCAATTGTTATTTTACAACAACTTTTGCTGCCTTAGCACCTGTACGAACAATGTAAAGCCCCTTAGCCAATGCAACCTCAGCATTTCCAGCTACTTGAGCAGACTTAACCAAACGGCCAGTGAAATCGAAAACTTCAACTACACCTTCAAAACCGTTTACTACAACCACACCATTTGCGCCATATACAGAAGACTGAACAGCGACATTTGCAATACCGGCTTGCTCTTTAGCACCCTTGAACCATACATGAATCGGAAGAATTGCTGCAGATTCACCTGCTCCTTCCTTCCATATTACCGGAATATGCATATCCAAAGTACCGTCTTGAGTTTCAGTTCCGGTTACAGTAGCATCAGCATAGATTGGCTGTTCATACAAATGCAAAAGAATATCTTTTTTAGAACCTGCATATGATTTCACATTATCTTCAGTTGTAACAACTACATTTTCAACAACAATGTCACCCAAAACAGCATCTGGACCCATAGCAAAATTATACAATCCAAAAGTACAAGAAGTACCGTCTTCGTTCATTTCAATATACACTGTCTGATCCGGCAATTCCAACGGCTCTCCTGCTGTTTCACCTTCTCCAAGCTGAATAGTCAACACGCCCTTGTAAGCATCGCCCTTAGGAGTTTCCTGAGCATTTACCGTAGCTACCAAAGCTACCAACATAAAAAGAATCGAGTAAATTTTCTTCATACAATTATTATTTTCAAGTTAATACATTTCAAGAAAAATCGCAGCAAAATTACGCATTATATCGAGATTTAAAGCTCCAATATTAATTTTTAACACAAACACGCACAAACCTTGCCCCTATTGAAAACTAAAAATACCGGCTGTAGAGTTGCTTGTATGCCTCGGTTTCCTGAAGCTGTTCGAGCCAACTGTTCAGGCTGTCGCACAACGCCTGATTATCCTTGCGCAGCACCCACGACTGAAACTGGTTGAAGCTGACAGCCGTCGAGATATCGAGCTGCGGATAGTTGGGAATCATCGAGCGGGCAATCTTGTCGCTCACTACGGCATATTCGATTTCGCCCGTGGCTACCATTATCAGCAACTGCTCCTGCCCGTATGTGGCCTCTTCTTTCACGATAATTGAATCGCCGATTTCCCGCTCCAGATTGTCGATACGCGTTGCCACCGGCGAACCTTTTACCACCCACAATGTCTTTCCGGCAATGTCGAGCTGCGAACGTACCGTCTTGTTGCCCAAAGAGTCCTTTTTCTGCACCAGTACCTGACGGTCGAGATAAATCGGCTCGGACGACAGATAGCGCGCCTTAAAGTCGGTCGTAGCAGGCACCTGAGCCGCCACTATGTCATAATTGCCCTCGTCAAGCATACGCAAGCTCTCGTCAAGCGACACTACAGGATGCAACTTGATATCGATACCCTTATAACGGGAAATGAGCTGAAGCAAATCGTGATTGAAACCG
>CASEAJ010000026.1 GCA_949285425.1 uncultured Porphyromonadaceae bacterium | reverse complement strand
TTAAAACTTAGAAGTAAAAAATCTCCTGCTTTAGCCCTTGTTTATTGCAATTATAGGACCAAAAGCAGGAGATTTTTATGTTGTAGCTTATATATTGTAAGTAATCCTATCTCTATTTTCTATTTTGAGACAGCCTCTTTTTCTTTTTTGACGAAAAAGAGGCTTCATTTCCTGCCGTTCCCTAATTTCCGTTAAAGTTCATTAACGGTCCGTTGCTTTCACTTAGACAGGCTCGTTTTTTGATTTTACAAGTATAATCAGTTACTTTGCAAGGAACAAAATCAAACTTCGTGTATAGAAACCAGTTGCACTTGCGGAATACAACGGACAAGTGCAACCTGTAAACCAAACCGACATGAAACAAACAACATTCTTCATTATGGCTAGTGCGTTTTTCCTGCTGTGCAACACCACAGGCTATGGACAACAACAGACAAGGTTTGACTACGACGCACACTGGAAAAAAGTGGAGAACTTCCAAAAAAGACAAATGCCCGAATCGGCATTGCTAGAAACGGAAAGCATCCTCAACGAGGCGCAGCGCCAAGGAAACTTTCAGGAAACCGTAAAGGCGTTCGTACACCGTATGGGATTTATCCGTCAAAAGGACTATGACGCAACCGACCGGCTGCTGAAAGAGTTCGAACAACTTGCCCAAGGCGATTTCCGCCCGGAAGATCAAGCCCTGCTACACTCCATGCTGGCCGAGCTCTATGTCATGCGTTACCAAGACGAACAATATGACATTGACCGCCGTACACCCGTAACCGGACTGGTGCCGGACAGTATCAGTCTGTGGAGCAGGAACCATTTTTACGACAAGATAAATGCCGAACTGGACCTTTCACTGAATCAGCCCGAACTTCTGAAAACCATCGGGCTCGACACTTATGAAACCTTGTTGGAAAAACCGTTGCAAACGGCCACTGCCCCATGCCGTCCAACCGACCTTTATACATTCCTGCTGCAACGGGCTGTCATGCTGCAGAAAAGTCTGCAGCCGACCGCATCACTCCCCCTGCCGCTAAACGAACCGGCTCTCTTTGCTCCGTCCGATGAATTCATCCGCCAAAGCGGACAGACAGCCACCACCATCGAAAGCCGTATTGTCAATCTGTATCGCCTGTGGGAACAAACCGCATCCGAACAAGGCGATAGCATTGCACAAATATTTGTCTCCCTGGAGCGGTTGAATTATCTGCGCGAACACTCCGAACACCCCGACCGCGACACCCGCTACATGGAAGCCTTACGCGCCATGAAAAAGCGGTATGACGGACAAGCTTGTGTGGTCGAAATCATGGCCACACTCGCTGAATACATGCTGGAAGACCCCAGCTATGCCCGCCACTATCCCAATCACAAACGGCAGGCCTACGAACTTTGCGTTGAAGGCATTGCACGCTATCCGCACTACGACCGCATAAACCGCCTGAAAAACATACAGGCAGAAATCATGAGCCAAGACATCCAAGTGAGCCTGCCGGCCGTGGTCAAGCCCCATTCACCACTCACTTTCTCCATTACAAGCCGCAACATAACATCCTTGCAGGTGAAGATATTCCAGGTAAACGCAACCGCCGAACAGTATCATATATACCGGCTGAACCATACCCGTCAGGACCAGGCCTATCCGCACCGCAAACAAGTGCTGCACACGACACTGGCAACCACGGCCGACAGTCTGTTCATGCCGGTGAACGATACGCTGACGGTGCATATCGACAATTATGGCATATATGAATATGAAGTGTATGAAAAAGGGCACAAAAAAGAAGGGTTACTGGCACGAGGCTCATTTGTTGTAACCGATTTTGCACTGATTCAACGCAGAAAAGACGGACAAAACAACGTCCTCTACACCCTCGACCGCCAAAGCGGGGCACGCATTCCACAAGTGGAAATCAAACAGTACAAACAAGTATGGGACAAAAAAGCATACATACTGCAAGCTGTCGACACACTGGTTTCCGACCCGGAAGGCCATTGCATTTACGACACACAGAACACCCACACCATACTCGTGCTGCAAAAGGGCGACGACCGCTATTTCTCCACTTCGGTGTACCAGCATTATTACCGGCCTTCCACGCAAACAGAAGACGACCTTGCACTCAGCCTGTTCTGCGACCGTTCGCTTTACCGTCCGGGACAAACCGTCTATTTCAAAGGTATAGCCTACCGGCCCAAGTCGCAAAAAACGGTAAACGACAGCGACTTTGAAGTAAAACTACTGGATGCCAATCGCAAGGAAATAAAACGACAGACCTTCCGCAGCAACGAATTCGGCTCGTTCAGCGGCACATTCCTGCTGCCCGAAAACGGGTTGGGTGGCGTGTACTACATCGAATCGGACCACGGCACCCTCACCTTCCGTGTGGAAGAATACAAACGACCGACCTTTGAAGTTGTCATGGACACCTTGCAGCAAGAAACGGCATTCGGCAGTCCCATCGCTTTCAGCGGACACGTACGCTCCTATGCCGGATATGATGTGGCGGGTGCACAGATAACATACAAAATAGTGCGGCACCCGCACCGCTGGTGGAGCTATTGGAACGAACCGGCTCGTACTGTAGCAAACGGCACCCTGACAGCCGGTCCCGATGGCCGCTTCACCGTTACCTTCACACCGGAACGGATAGCCGGAAATGCCACTTTCCTGCGCGAGCAATATTACATATATGAACTGGAAGCCGTTGCTACCGACAACCGGGGCGAAACCCAATCGGCCTCACAAAGCATTGCCGTAGGCGAGCGACTGCTGCTGCTCAACCTTTCGCTGCCCGCCACGGTGGAAAAAAGCCGGCCGGCCGAAGTGCGCATCCATGCCGAAACCCTGAACGGAGCCTCCATCGACACCGAGGTACACTATTCCCTGCAACGCCTGGCCGCTGCCGGTGAATACAGGGAAAAACTGGCCGCTGACTACCCATGGAAAGTGGAAGCGGAAGTGCAGACCGGAACCTTCAATACCCGCGACCGCGTCCTGCCGCTCGACCTCACCACATGCACACCGGGCAACTACCGGCTGGTAGCTACCACCACCGACAGCCGGGGACACGAAGTAACCGCCCAAACCGACTTCGTGCTGTATGACCGGCTGGCAGATCAGACTCCCGTCAAAACCTACCTGTGGCTGACCGAAGAGCAGACCGTATGCACACCGGGCGAACAAGCCGAAATACGTTTCGGCACATCGGCCGACAGCGTACAGGTGCTGTATGAAATCATGCGCGGCAACGAAGTGCTTGAAAGCCGCTGGCTCATATTGAACGACGAAGTGAGGGCCTTCCACATACCCTATCAGGCTACGTATGGCGATGCTGTGGTGGTACAGTTTACCTTTATAAAAGATGAACAGGTATTCAACCGCATGGTTCCCTTGCGCCGCCGGGTGGAAGAACGCCGGCTCACCCCTACCTGGAACGTATTCCGCGACAAGCTGCGGCCGGGCGAAAAGGCCGAATGGACACTCACCCTGCCCGAAACGGCCGACGGCCGACGCACGGCCGAAGTCATGGCCGCCATGTACGACGCCTCGCTCGACGCCATCTGGCCACACCGGTGGGCATTCAACCCAACACCAAACATTTCCATCCCTTATCCCCCATCGTGGAACGCCGCAGGAATGGACAACAGTTTCGCATCCGGATATTACAGAATACCTTTCAAGAGCATAAATGATTTATGCTACAGAGCATTGGATTGGTTCGGATATGATGGAGAAGTATTGATTGGAGCCACCCGCTTCAACGGATTGAAGCGTATTTTCGGTTACACTAACAAAAAGACCGTAAGCGCTGCCCCACCTATAGCCATGGACATGGCGATTTCAGAAGATGCCGTATTGGAAGAAGAAACCGTCACACAAGCAATAACAGGTTCTGTTGCAGGAAGCGACAATACCCCTCAAGTCCGCCAGAACTTCAACGAAACGGCCTTCTTCTACCCGCATTTGCAGACCGACCACGCAGGCAACGTGCAGATAGCCTTCACTGTACCCGAAAGTCTCACCCGCTGGCAGGTAAACGTGCTGGCACACACCCCCGACCTGTACTACGGACAAACCGAAACACAGGTAGTAACACAACAGGAAGTCATGGTGCGTCCCCATCTGCCCCGTTTCGTGCGCCGGTCAGACCGCTGGGTGCTGACCGCCGATGTGGTGAACCTGACCGACAGCACGCTTCAGGCAACGGCCTCCCTACAACTCATCGACCCGGCTACCGGCAAACCGATTCGGCTGGCCGACGGAGCCTCGCGCTCCCTCACACTGAACGGTGGAACGACACGCACCGCAAGCTGGACCGTAACGGAACAAACCGCCTACGACCTGCTTATTGTGCGGCTGACCGTACATGCCGGCACCTTTACGGATGGAGAACAAAGCTATCTGCCGGTACTCCCCGACCAGATACTGCTCACCGAAAGCCTGCCGTTGACAGTGCACGGTGGAGAAAAACGGACCTTCCGGTTCGACCGTCTGATGGAAAACACCGGACTCCGTTCGCAAAACCTCACCGTGGAAATGACAGCCCATCCTGTGTGGCAGGCCATACTGGCTTTGCCCGACCTGACGGAACCGGCAGGCGACAATGTCATCGACCACTACACGGCCTATTATGCATCGGTTCTGGCGGCCCACATAGTCAACAGTTATCCGAAAATAGCCGATACGTTCCAACGCTGGAGCCGTACAGAAGGCGGAAAGGATGCCCTGCTGTCCAATCTGGAAAAGAACAGCGAACTGAAAAACGTGCTGCTTGAAGAAACGCCCTGGGTGCTCGAGGCTGCCGACGAAACGGAACAACGCCGCCGCATCGCCCTGCTGTTCGATCTCAACATGCAAAAGGACCGTACCGACCAATACCTCGCCCAGCTGAAGGCCTTGCAAAATGCCGATGGCGGTTTCCCCTGGTACAAAGGCATGGGCAGCAACCGCTATGTGACGCAAACCATTCTCCTCGGACTGGCACGCCTCTCCCGCATGACCGGAACCGAATTCACCCGGGAATCGTGGGTGCTTCGTGCCCTGGACTATGCCGACCGCGAAACAAGCCGGGAATACGAAACACTGAAACGCAGCGGCTCATTCAAAGACACACAACAGATGCATATCAATAACCTGCAATGGCACTACCTGCACCTCAGGTCACTGTACCCCGCCGCACCGGTTTCGGCGGAAGTGGCCAAGGCATGCGCATTCTACAAAAAGCAGGCTTTCAAGCATTGGCATGAAGCTACCCTCTACGGCAAGGCGGCAACAGCCCTCATAGCCCGAACGGACGGGAAACCGCAACTGGCCGACGACATCATCGTCTCTCTGCGCGAACTGGCCTTGCACCATCCCGACATGGGCATGTATTGGAACAACCGCCAAGACGCCCACTACTGGGACGCACGCCCCGTGTTCATTCAAACGGCTTTGATTGAAGCGTTCGCCGAAGCGGGCAGTACCCCCGAAGAACTGGACGAAATGAAGCTGTGGCTGCTTCGCCAAAAACAGACACAACGCTGGGACTCGCCGGTATCGGCCGCCGACGCCATCTATGCACTGCTGCACTACGGCACCGACCTCACGTCCGATGAAGGGAAAGTGACCGTCCAGCTCGGCAAGCACACCCTGAAGCCCGACAAGCAGGAAGCCGGCAGCGGCTATTTCAAGACAAGCCTTGCACCTGCCGACATTACAAGCCGCACGGGCCGCATCACCGTTAGCAATACCGGCAAGGGAACCGCATGGGGAGCCGTCTACTGGCAATACTGGCAAGACATTGACCAGGTGCAAAAAGGCGGACAGGGACTGCAAGTGAACAAACAACTGTTTGTGGAACGAGTGGAAAACGGCACGAAAACCATGTACCCGATAGGTACGACCAACGTGCGACGCGGCGACCGCATCATCACCCGTATTGAAATAAGTACCGACCGCCATCTGGAATACGTCGCCCTGAAAGACCTGCGTGCCGCCTGCCTCGAACCCGCCGAACAGCTGTCGGGTTACGAATGGAAGGAAGGGACCGGCTACTACCGCACATCGAAAGACAACGCCACCCACTTCTTCTTCGACTACCTGCCCAAGGGCAGCTACGTGTTCGAATATGAGTCGTGGGCCAGCCATACCGGTCAGTTCGCCTCAGGCATCGCCACCGTGCAATGCCTGTATGCACCCGAATTTTCATCCCACAGTGCAAGCGAATCCATTACCGTAACGGATTGAGAGCAGGCCCAAACACCAGGAGGATGTGCCATGCAAAACCCACTGCCGACACATCCTCCCGGCTGTTTATCTTCTCCCTTTCTGTCAAAGAAACCGAAAGCAGAAAACGACCTGTCATTCTTCACTTGTCACTATTTTTTGTATATTTGCATTTACGGTTCATGCGAGTTTTTTGCCGGCCGTTTTCCCTTGCTTTTACCCTGTCTCCTGCAAGCGGAATGCACCACTTCCTATAGTTTCTTTCCCAACTTCCTATAGTACGTTTTTTAACAGTCTTACTTTTTCTCTTGTTATGTCTTGTCAATCAACTTGTTGTTTCCTGTACAGAACGGAAAAACTACCTATAGTACGTTGGGCAACTACCTATAGCACATCGAACAACTAACTATAGGTAGTTGGACAACTTCCTATAGCTGCTTTTTGCACCACCTTTACGGCCTGGACATGCCACGTACACGCCAAGACGGTGTATCACAACAGGCCATCTGCTGCGTGACTTCCACCATCCGGTTCCGCTCACACACATCATAGGTTCATTCCGCCTCCTTCGGTCTCTGCAACCTGCATCTTGAGCATACCGATACCCTTTGTCGGCAAACGAGTTCTAATACATTTTGACACAACAGTTTGACACCGCCTTGTGTCACAAAACGGATAATCAGGAAAAATAATTTTTCAAAAAAAGACTCCTTATGTTTTGCCGGAATCAAAAAAAGCTCTATCTTTGCAACGCTTTTGAAGAAAAGCATATCCGAATAGATCTTTCGGGCGTTTAGCTCAGCTGGTTCAGAGCATCTGCCTTACAAGCAGAGGGTCGGCGGTTCGAATCCGTCAACGCC
>CASEAJ010000025.1 GCA_949285425.1 uncultured Porphyromonadaceae bacterium | reverse complement strand
TTTCTTTTACCGAAAACTTTTCCAAGGTGACTTTCCGGTAAATCTCCGAAATTTCACACAGACTACGCTGTGACTGTTCATAATCTTTTTGTTTCATTCTTTTGACTCTTTAGGAGTCAACCTTTTTTAAAAAAAGACAAACACACGACATCATGCTGACAAAGCGATGACATTTCCCTTTTAGCTGAACTTGTTTCCGGTCCTATGTCAGGTTTCAGGTGCTTTTCTCGGCCCATATTCACCTGAATATATCACCATACATCCGGCATTTATTGCCAAACCCATAAGTTCAAAACACTTTATACGAACACACGGGCGTAAAACTTTTCCAAGTCTGCCCACTGCATATAAGAAGCTGCGAGCGGCATAGAAAAAGCCTTTTTTTCAACACTTTCCCATGCGGAACAGATGAATTATTGAGAAATCAAGACAAATACTGTAAACTTTATATTATTTTTGTGTGCTTTTTACAAGAAAAAGATATGAACGAAAGACCATATAAATATTTGGACAAGATAAACTCTCCCGCCGATTTGAAAAAAATCCCCAAAGAACATTTGGAGACCGTTGCCGATGAGTTGCGTTCGTTCATCATCGATGAAGTGTCAAAAAATCCGGGGCATTTAGGTTCCAGTTTGGGGGTCGTCGAACTTACCGTCGCTTTGCATTATGTATTCGACACCCCTTACGACCGCATTATATGGGATGTCGGACACCAGGCCTACGGGCATAAGATACTGACCGGACGACGGGACGTTTTCCACACCAACCGCCATTTCAAGGGCATTTCCGGATTTCCCACTCCCAAAGAAAGCGAATATGATGCTTTCGGCGTGGGACATTCATCCACATCCATATCGGCAGGTCTTGGCATGTCGGTAGCCGCCATGCTGAAAAAAGAAGACAAGCGCAAAATTGTGGCTGTCATAGGCGATGGTGCCATGACTGGCGGATTGGCCTTCGAAGGGCTGAACAATACCTCCATGGACAAAAATAACCTGCTGATTATACTCAACGACAATCAGATGGCTATCGACCCCATCAAAGGAGGGTTCAACCAATATCTGGTCGACATCACGACCTCTAGAACATACAATAAAATACGCAACCGACTGTATACGGTTCTGCATAAAGCAGGGCTGATTAACGAAGACCGGCGCAAGCGCATTCTACGCTTCAACAACAGCATAAAGGCAAAAATGTCAAGCAGCCACCCGAACATATTCGAAGGACTGAATATCCGCTACTTCGGACCGGTGGACGGGCACGATGTCAACACGCTGGTGCGCGTGCTGAGCGAAATCAAAAACTACAAAGGCCCGAAAGTGCTGCACATCATAACAAAAAAAGGGAAAGGATATAAACCGGCCGAAGACGCGGCCACCATTTGGCACGCACCGGGCAAATTCGATGTATCGACCGGCATTCGATATGCAAGCGATCAGAATGTTCCATCCCCTCCCCTGTTCCAAGATGTTTTCGGAAAAACATTGCTGGAACTGGCCAGAAACAACAAAAACATTGTCGGAATCACACCTGCCATGCCGACGGGTTGCTCCATGTGCATCATGCAAAAGGAACTTCCCGAACGGGTGTTCGATGTCGGTATCGCCGAAGGACACGCGGTCACCTTCTCTGCCGGTCTGGCAAAAGAAGGGCTGTTGCCCTTTTGCAACATATATTCCTCTTTCATGCAACGGGCCTATGACAACATCATACACGATGTGGCTTTGCAGAATTTACACGTCGTACTCTGCATAGACAGAGCGGGCATAGTCGGAGCCGACGGAGCAACGCACCAAGGACAGTTCGACCTTGCCTACCTGCGCCCTATACCCAACCTGACCATAGCAGCCCCCCGCAATGAGATGGAACTACGCAACCTCATGTACACGGCACAATGTACGAACACCGGACCTTTCGCCATCCGCTACCCACGCGGCAAAGGCTACAACATAAACTGGGAGCACCCCTTCGCACAACTGCCGATAGGAAAAGGCGAACTGTTGAAAGAAGGTAATGACCTGGCCATATTGACCATAGGAACCATTGCACAACAGGCGGCCCTTGCCATTGCCGACATTGAGAAGAAACGGGATGTCAGCATAGCACACTATGACATGCGCTTCCTCAAACCAATGGATGAAGAACTGCTGCATCAGATAGCACAAAAATACAACAGAATCATCACCATTGAGGATGGAGTCATTCATGGCGGATTCGGCAGTGCCGTATTGGAATTCATGGCCGACAACGGCTATTTCCCGAAAATCAAGCGGATTGGCATTCCCGATACCTTCGTAGAACACGGCACACAAGCCGAACTGTATCACATGCTGAGACTTGACTCGGAAGGCATTGAGCAAAGCATTGCCGAAATGTTGGCCTGAGAGTCGGACCGTTCAGAGCCCGATACACATAGACAGAAAAGAAAATTCAGCCTTCAAAAAAAGGCATATATTTATTATTTTAGATAAAATATGAGAATTATTATCGCCGGAGCCGGAGAAGTAGGAACGCACTTGGCCAAATTGCTGGTTCATGAAAATGTAGAAACCACACTAATGGATGAGAACTCAGAACGTCTGGAAAACATGAGTGCCAACTATGACCTGCTCATTCATGAAGGTTCGCCCACTTCTATCAAGGATTTGAAAGAAGTACAGGTAAATGAAGCCGACTTGTTCATTGCAGTCACCCCTTATGAAAACGAAAACATGACTGCATGCATGCTTGCCAACAACCTCGGAGCAAAAACAACTTTGGCACGAATTGACAACTACGAATACTTGCAGCCGAAAAACAAATTGTTTTTCGAACAATTAGGGGTCAATCATCTGATTTACCCGGAAATGCTCGCCGGACGGGAAATCGCAGAATCGCTGAAAACGAGTTGGCTACGTCAATACCTCAGCTTTTGCGATGGAGCATTGGCTCTTGTAGCCTGCAAGGTACGCTCCAATGCCGTCATTCTGGACAAGAAATTCAATACCGGATATTTTGACCATGAAAAATACCGTGTGGTTGCCATCAAACGGAAATCGGAAACCATCATTCCTTCCGGACAAGATGAAATCAAGGCCGATGATCTGGTCTATTTCATGACCATGCCCCAAAACCTTGACTTCGTCCGCGAACAGGCAGGAAAGGAAGACTATGCCATCAAAAATGTCATGTTCATGGGTGGAGGCAAGATAGTGCGCGAAGCCATTTACCAGATACCGGCTCACGTCAACAAAAAGATATTGGAACGCGACAAGGAAAAAAGTTATTATCTGGCCGACAAATTCAACGACGCCCTTGTCATCAATGCCGATGCCCGTAATGTCGACATATTAAAAGAAGAAGGCATACAGGACACCGATGCTTTCGTCGCCGCCACCTCAAACACCGAAGCCAACATATTGGCCTGTCTTGCGGCCAAACGCTTCGGCGTTCGAAAAACCATAGCCGAAGTAGAAAACATCGACTATATCATGTTGGCGGAAAGTCTTGATATCGGTACAGTCATCAACAAAAAAATCATTGCCGCAAGCTACATCTATCAAATAACCCTCGATGCCGATGTATTGGATGTACGCAACCTGATATCCATCGATGCCGAAGTCATAGAATTCAAGGCAAAGGAAAAGTCGAAAATAACCAAGTCGAAAATAAAGGACCTGCGTTTGCCCGACAATGTCAACATAGGTGGAATTGTACGCGAAAACGTTGGTTTCGTGGTAAACGGGAACACCCAAATACTTCCAGGCGACCACGTCATCGTGTTTTGCCCGGCATCCAAAATACGTAAAATTGAAACTTTTTTCCATTAAGAATGGCCACATCCTCCTTATTCAACTACAAACTTTCTTGCAAAATACAAGGAATACTGCTGCTGGTTGAAAGTGTATTTCTGCTTTTTTCCTTAGCAGTAGGAGTTTTTTATCAAGAAGAAGCCGTACATAGTTTTATCATTACAATCGCCATTGCGGTTTCATTGGGAATAATAGGATTGTTGGTGGGCAGAAACGCCACCAATGAAATGAGCAAGCGTGAAGGCTCGGTCATTGTCACCACTACGTGGATCATATTCACTCTTATCGGATTGCTCCCCTTCCTTCTGAGCGGCAGCATACCCAATTTTACCGATGCCTTTTTTGAAACCATGTCCGGGTTCAGCACGACCGGAGCATCAATCTTAAACGACATAGAATCATTGCCCTATTCTATCTTGTTTTGGCGCAGCCTAACCCATTGGATTGGCGGTTTGGGAATTATCGTCATCACCATGGCCCTGCTTCCGTTGTTGGGCTTCAATAACATGCAATTATTCTCGGCCGAAGCAACCGGTCCGACCAAAGACAAAATCAATCCCAAAATAAGCGAAACAGCCAAGAGACTGTTCCTCATATACATCATACTCACGGTGTCGGAAACCATCCTGCTGAGAATTGCCGGCATGAACTGGTTCGATTCCATATGCCATTCATTCGCTACCATCGCCACCGGAGGATTTTCAACCAAACAAGCCAGCATTGCCTATTGGAACTCTCCGCTCATCGAATACATCATCACATTCTTCATGATATTTTCCGGAGTCAACTTCAGTTTATACTATTTCCTTTTCAAACTAAAAGGGAAAAAAGTATTCCGCAATGAAGAACTGAAGTGGTATTTCTTCATTCTGCTCATATTTACTGTTTTCATAGCCATTGCCAATTTCGACTTTTCTCAGCAATTCAGTTTCAAGAACGTAGAGAAAGTCATACGCGAAAGCTTGTTTATGGTCAGTTCTATTATGACCACTACCGGCTTCACATCCTATGACTACATGGAATGGCCACCGTTCACCTGGATCATGCTGTTACTGCTGATGCTAATCGGAGCCTCTGCAGGCTCAACGGCGGGAGGTATGAAGGTTGTCCGCATCGTGTTGGTCGCCAAGTTCTGCTATTCAGAATTCAAACGCATGGTACACCCTAACGCGGTATTCCCGGTACGATATAACGGTAACATCCTGCGCGATGACATAGTTAAACGAAGTGCTGCCTTTGTACTTCTCTACGGATGCATCATGCTTTTCGGCAGTCTTGTGCTTAGTTTTGATGGATTGGGATTCATGGAATCTGTCAGCGGTATGATTACCTGTATCGGAGATGTCGGGCCTGCTTTGGGTGAATTGGGCCCAAGCGGAAACTTTTCAGGCATATCTGCATTCAACAAATGGTTCCTTTCGTTTACCATGCTCATTGGCCGACTCGAGATATTTACAGTCTTAATCATTTTTACCCCAGCATTTTGGAAAAAATAAATGATATAACATATACTGAAAGCGACCTGCAACGTGGAATACGTCACATCAAAACAAGGCAATCCACATTTTCCATCATTGTCCGCATGTACCAGGAAAAGTTGTACTGGCACATACGTAAAATGCTTTTGTCGCACGATGACACAAACGATGTGCTGCAAAACACATTTCTGAAAGCATGGAACGGGATTGACAACTTCCGGGGCGAATCACAAATATCCACCTGGCTATACCGCATTGCCACCAATGAAACGTTGACATTTCTAGCCAACAAACGCACACGAAACATTCAATCCATAAACGACGTAGAAGACCTGCTGTTGCAGAATCTGCGGTCCGACAACTATATCAACGGCAATGAAGCACAACTAAAATTACAACGAGCCATATTAACCCTACCGGAAAAACAGCGATTGGTTTTCAACATGAAGTATTTTGATGAAATGAAATATGAAGAAATGGAAGCAATACTGGGAACCACAGTCGGGGCATTAAAGGCATCTTATCATCATGCTGTAAAAAAAATTGAAAAATTTCTGGAATTAGATGAATAAAAAACACAGACCTTTTAAACCTTATCAAAAACAGCATGTCAAATAAATAATTATGAACAAAAACTCCAACATATCATTAAAGGATGCGGGCAAGGATCTGCCATTTTCCGTTCCTGAAAACTATTTCGAGAACTTGACCGCCCAAATAACGGCTCAAACATGCGGCAAACATATCAGTTTGCGAAAAATGGCTAAACCATGGCTGTATCTAGTCGCAATGTTTGCCGGTATAGTCATTTTAGGAAACATAGCTTACGCCCTATACCTGCGAAACACAAATCTGAAAATAGAGAATTATGAACGTTATCTTTTTTCACAAGTCGATGACGCCACTCTTATTGATCTTTATTTTGAGAATTTAACAGAGAACAACGAATAAAACAAAAACAAACATGAGAACAAACTTTCTCTTCCTTTTCATTTTTTTGTACGCCAATTTATTTGCAGAAAGAAACATACCGCCTACCCCAGAAGAACTACAGCAAAAGAAATGGGAATATATCAGTACAACAGCCAAGTTAACGGAAGAAGAATGCAAAATAGTCAAACCCATATACATGCAATATGAAACCGGATTATGGGATTTACACAAAAAGAATCATCCCTGCCGGAAAGAAAAAAAACAACCCAATTATGAAGAACTGAATGATATGTATATTGAACGGGAAGTCAAACAAGCTGAATTACTGCAAAATTACCACCAAGAATTGAAAAAAGTTCTCAGTCCGGAAGTTTTGTTCAGATATTATAAAGCTGAACGTTCACACAAACGCGAATTAATATTTGAAATGCAGCACATGCAACAACAGAGACAACGCCAAGAAAAAGAATCGACGACACGAAGTTTCCAATAAAACTTTTTCCAACAAACATTTTGCAGGATAATAAAAATATATTACCTTTGCACGCGAAAAATAAAGGTTCCTTGACCGAGTGGCTAGGTACCGGTCTGCAAAACCGTTTACGGCGGTTCGAGTCCGCCAGGAACCTCACTCAACACTATTTTCAAAAAAAGTTCCCAGTTGGCAACGACTGGGAACTTTTTTTCGTTTTATATATTTTTGAACCAGTTAAGATAAGAAAAACAGAAAATTTGAAAAACGGTAAAATCTATTTGCAACAGAAGCCAACCGCATACAGGATAAGCCCAACTTCACAATATGCCTAAAACATTTTTCTACCAACATCCCTAACTCTTTTTTAGTATCAACTCTACATCCAAACACAAGCCATATTCCACATGAAAATTTCCACATGAAAATTTCTCCATATAAAAGAAAATCTATACTTTTGCCCAACTAAAAAAAATAATCATTTGACAAAATAAAAAAAGAAAGACTATGACTAAACAAGCGAATCATAAAAAAGATGAATTCGAAACCGTACAAGAGGCCTTAACAACATCCGAAGCCTTTATTGAAAAATATCAAAAACAACTTCTTATTGGCATCAGTGCTGTTGTATTATTGGTATTAATTGTACTTTCCATACGTAATTTCTACTTGAAACCACGCGAAATTACAGCCGAAAACGAAATGTACAAAGCACAAACCTATTTTGCAACAGATTCATTCAATCTGGCTTTGAATGGAGATGATGTTGACTGCATTGGATTTAAAGAAATCACATCCGAATATAGCATGACTCCATCGGGTAATCTTGCCTCTGCATATGCCGGTATTTGTTATTACAAGATGAAAGATTACCAAAATGCCATTAAATACCTGTCTCAATTCGATGGTGAAGATTCCTATTTGACGACAGCCGTTGTTGGTTTGATTGGTGATTGCTATGCCGAACTAGGCAATAAAAGCAAAGCCGCCGATTATTTCGAAAAAGCCGGAAATTTAGCGAACAATGTGGTCAGTCCCATTTATCTGAAAAAAGCCGGATTAATATATGAAGGCAACAACCAACCAGATAAAGCACAAAAATGTTATAACAAAATCAAAGAAGCTTATCCAAGAAGTCAAGAAGCTTCAGATATAGACAAGTACATAGCACGAGTGACTAAATAAATGCTATTATATTTTCCATAAATAACTATGTCAACTCAAAATTTATCTGCATATAACCAACAAGAGCTTCCCCCAAAGGAAGCTCTTGCCGGTCAAAGGTATGCCATTGCCGTTGCCGATTGGAACTCCGACATCACTCACTCTCTTCTGAATGGAGCTATTGAAACATTGGTAATGCATGGAGTCAAGAGAGAAAACATAACAACCATCCACGTACCCGGTACATTTGAATTAACCTTTGCTGCCGGACAATTATCAAAAAACCACCCAAAACCAGATGCAATAATAGTTTTAGGCTGTGTAATTCAAGGAGAGACCCCTCACTTTGACTACGTGTGCCAAGGAGTCACAACTGGAATCACCAAATTAAACGCAGACGGAAATATTCCCGTCATTTTCGGAGTATTGACCACCAACAACTTACAGCAAGCCATTGACCGTGCAGGAGGAATACACGGAAACAAAGGTATAGAAGCTGCTATCACGGCCATAAAAATGTCGAATATTATTTGGTGATTTCAATTTAAAGTCTTACCTTTGCACTGCTTTTGAAAAAGCATTGGGCAGTTACCAGAGTGGACAAATGGGGCTGACTGTAACTCAGCTGGCTACGCCTTCGGTGGTTCGAATCCATCACTGCCCACAACATTTAAAGCAAAGAAGACATGCAGGCAAAAGCATTTTAGCCCACATGCTTCTACCGAGAGAAAATTGCGGAAGTAGCTCAGTTGATAGAGCATTAGCCTTCCAAGCTGAGGGTCGCGGGTTTGAGTCCCGTCTTCCGCTCTAGAAAAGAACCGTTTTTACAAACGGTTCTTTTTTTTCACCCCAAACCTAACCGAAGATCCCCCACGAACATTTTAACACCCCATTTGTTATTAATGTAAATATTAAATTTATGACAGAAATATCTTTACATAAAGCAAAGACAAGAGGCACTTCCTACAATGGCTGGATGTATGCAAAACATACTTTCTGTTTCGCCGATTATTACGACCCCGACCGCATCAGATTCGGAGCATTAAGAGTAATCAACGACACAATCATTGCACCAGGAAAAGGCATGAGCGAACACCCACATTCAGACATAGAGCTGATATTGCTTACCTTAAATGGATCCCTCTTTCACAAAGACAGTCTGGGAAATGAAATTGAACTGCACGGAGGCAGCATACAAGCCATAAGTGCAGGTTCCGGTTATTCACATGCCGAAATAAACAAAAACCCAAACCAAAGCATGCACATGCTTCAATTCTGGATATTCCCCCGTCAAAAAAAACTTCACCCCAGCCATAAATACAAACCGTTTTCCTTTGACAAACAAAGCGACGAATTGATCGCCCTCATTTCTCCCAATGAAACGAATGGCACTATCAGCATACAACAAGACACATGGCTATACATCTGCCAACTAAATCAAGAAAAAAACGTAACCTACACACTGAACGACAAAACCAACGGAGTCTACATTCTGGTACTGGAAGGCGCAATCGAAACAGAAAACCAACAGTTGGAATCAAAAGATGGCATCGGTATCTGGAACACAGAATCAATACACATCAAAGCCAAACAAACAACTCAAATTGTACTCATAGAGGTACCTATGAGCATCTATTAAATCTTCCGGAAATCCGTTTCTGAAAAAAAAACAAAAAGAGGCTGTCTCAAAATTATTTTTGAGATGGCCTTTTTTATGTCTGAAAAAAATCGGGCAAGTCTCAACTTCGCTAAGTCAGAACTTGCCCGTCTCCCTATTTTTTTGTATCTTAGGGATATATAGTAAAAATATCCAAAATATAATGTTTTAGAGTTACATATACATCGTCAATCTGCTTTTACCTCCGTGTT
>CASEAJ010000024.1 GCA_949285425.1 uncultured Porphyromonadaceae bacterium | reverse complement strand
TTTCTTTTACCGAAAACTTTTCCAGGGTGACTTTCCGGTAAATCTCCGAAATTTCACACAGACTACGCTGTGACTGTTCATAATCTTTTTGTTTCATTCTTTTGACTCTTTAGGAGTCAACCTTTTTTAAAAAAAGACATTATGCCAGTAGACGTACGACATGGACGGCATGTGCCGACGACTTTCCTCTTCAACATGATAATACATTCCGCATGGCCCGGCAAAACAAAATGAAAAGTGTTTTGCCCGAATGCCTGTAAATATGTAATTTTGCATTGCAAAAAAGTAACGGAATCAATGAAAATCCTGATAGTTGGTTTGGGAGGTGTCGGCGGTTATTATGGTGGCCTGCTGGCGCGCGAGTATGAACACAGTGATGCGGTAGACATTTGCTTTTATGCCCGCGGTGAACATCTGAGGGCAATCCGCCAGCATGGTTTGACGGTTGAGGATACGCACGAGACTTTTGTGGCGCATCCGAGTATGGCGACGGACGATGCCTGTGAGGTAGGTGTGGCAGATTGTATTGTAGTGGCTACCAAAAGCTATGATTTGGCCGCCGTCATCGACAGCATTCGTCCGTGTGTGGGTGCGCAAACCGTGGTGCTGCCGTTGTTGAATGGGGTGATGATTGCGCCCATGATTCGCGAACTGCTTCCCGGCACGGAAGTGTGGGAAGGGTGTACCTATATTGTGGGGCGGCGTACGAAACCGGGTGTGGTGGCCAATCTGGGCAATGTGCAGGATATTTATTTCGGTCATTCCGGGCAGACAACTCCCATGCTGTTGCGCATGGAGGAAATATTCCGGCAGGCGCACATAGAAGCTACGTTCTCTACGGATATTATGGCCATTATCTGGCGGAAGTTCTTTTTCATCAGCACCACGGCATCGCTTACATCTTATTTTGATTGTAGTTTTGGTGCCTTGCTGTCCGATGAACATCGCAAGAATACGTTGTTGGGCATGTTGCATGAATTGCTGGCGGTGGCGCAGGCGGAAGGCATTCCGGCCGATGAAACTTACGTAGACAAGACGGTGGCGTGGCTGGAACGTCTGCCGTTTGAGTCCACATCGTCTATGCACACGGATTTCACCCATCATCACGTCACCGAGGTAGACAATCTGACGGGAACGGTTATACGCCTGGCTCGTAAGCATAATGTGCCGGCTCCGATATACGAACAGGTTTATCAGACACTTGTGAGCAGACAGTGAATAAATTTGTCGAATCGCTTATAAATACATATAACATAAAGAGTTGGATAATAGCAAAAAACAGTAATATTTAAACCATGAATCAGCGTTGAAATCCAACTGTTGGTTCGCATTCAATATCAATTTTATGGAACAACAAGAAGATAAAGTGACCGGTTTGCCGGAAAATGCTTATCGGGAATTGAAAGCAGGTGAAGAGTATCAGCCTATATTGTCGCCGCAGCGGGTGTACCCGGAGGTGAACATGCGTTCGGTAGGCTTGGGACTGTTGATGGCGGTGCTGTTTTCGGCGGCCGCAGCCTATCTGGGACTGAAGGTGGGGCAGGTGTTCGAGGCGGCCATCCCCATTGCCATCATAGCGGTGGGCTTGTCGAGTGCCTCGAAGCGTCGCAATGCCTTGGGCGAGAATGTCATTATCCAGTCCATCGGTTCCAGTTCGGGGGTCATTGTGGCCGGAGCCATATTCACCCTGCCGGCTCTGTACATCCTGCAGGCAAAGTATCCTGACATTACGGTGAGTTTCATGCAAGTGTTTCTCAGTTCGTTGCTGGGGGGCGTGCTGGGTATATTGTTTCTGATACCCTTCCGCAAGTATTTCGTGAGCGACATGCACGGGAAATATCCTTTCCCGGAAGCTACGGCAACGACACAGGTGCTTGTGTCGGGCGAAAAGGGCGGCAGCCAGGCCAAGCCGCTGGTATTGGCCGGACTGATTGGTGGTTTGTATGACTTTTTCATCGCGACTTTCGGTTCGTGGGCCGAAACGTTTACAAGCCGTGTGCTGCCTTACGGAGATGTGCTGGCCGAAAAGGCTAAAGTGGTGTTCAAGTGCAATGTGGGAGCGGCTGTTCTTGGTTTGGGTTATATTGTCGGACTGAAATATGCGGCCATCATTTGTGCCGGTTCTGCTTTGGTTTGGTTTGTCATTGTGCCCTTGCTGCCCGTGTTGGGAGAGAGTGTGCTGCAAATGCTGAATCCGACCTATACGGCAGGCATCGCTGACATGGCGCCAGAAACCATTTTCACCGATTTCGCACGTCACATCGGCATTGGCGGTATTGCCATGGCGGGTATCATAGGCATTGTAAAGTCATGGAGCATTATCAAGAGTGCGGTCGGTCTGGCATCGAAAGAATTGAAAGGCAAGAGCAAAAGCGTCAATGAGGAAGTGAAACGCACGCAGCGCGACCTGTCCATGAAAATTATTTCGGTAGGAGTGATTATAGCCTTGCTGGTAACGTTTGTGTTCTTTTTTGTCGGGGTGGTCGAATTCAACTTGTTGTATGCCGTGGTCGGTATTCTGGTGGTGGCCGTCATAGCATTCCTGTTTACCACCGTAGCAGCCAATGCCATTGCCATAGTGGGGACGAACCCGGTTTCGGGCATGACGTTGATGACCCTTATTCTGGCATCGGTCATTATGGTGGCTGTAGGTCTGAAAGGTACGGCCGGCATGGTGGCGGCTCTTGTCATGGGCGGTGTGGTGTGTACGGCTCTTTCTATGGCAGGTGGCTTCATTACCGACTTGAAGATAGGTTACTGGATTGGAACGACTCCGGCCAAACAGGAAACGTGGAAGTTCTTGGGTACTCTGGTGTCGGCAGCCACGGTGGGCGGAGTGATTATGATATTGAACAAAACCTATGGCTTTGTGGGTGAAAACGCATTGGTGGCTCCGCAGGCCAACGCCATGGCTGCTGTGATAGAACCTCTTATGATGGGGGCCGGCGCACCTTGGCTGCTTTATGCGGTAGGTGCCGTGTTGGCCTTGCTGCTGACCTGGTTCAAAATTCCGGCACTGGCGTTTGCTTTGGGTATGTTCATTCCGCTGGAACTGAATGTGCCGTTGCTGGTGGGTGGAGCCATCAGCTGGTATGTGTCTACCCGCAGCAAAGACAAGGCGCTGAACACGGCCCGGCAGGAAAAAGGTACGTTGCTGGCTTCCGGCTTCATAGCCGGCGGTGCATTGATGGGTGTGGTGAGTGCTGCCATGCGTTTCGGAGGACTCAATTTCGTCAATGACACTTGGGTGGAAAGTGCCGGAGCACAATGGGTGGCTTTGGCTGCTTATCTGTTGCTGATTGTTTATCTGGTGTGGGACGCCATGCGGGCGAAAACGGCACCGGAGTCTTAAATACCTTGGCAGAGGAATAAAACAAAAATGAGATTAACAGGTTTTGAAGGCTTCCCCCGAAAGGGGGAGGCTTGAGAAACCTCTTTAGGTGGGTTCTATAAATTGCTTTATCGGTGATTTTTGTTTTTCAGGTGAGCAGGTTTTGCTTTTCATCGAAAGAGATAGCGGGCTATGCGATTGAAAATGAAAAATAAAAGATGTCGTATGAAAACAAAAAATCATATAAAAGCAGACCCACAATGTATGTAATGTTTTATGGCGGGCAATTTACAGGACCCACCTTTAGTATATATATGCAGGATTTGTTTAATTATAAACGTCGGTTGACGACGGATTTGAAAATAGGCAATCTGTCGTTGGGTGGAAGTTACCCGGTGCGTGTGCAGACCATGGCCAATACAAGCACGAACGATGTGGAAGCATCGGTCGGGCAATGTATCCGGGTAGTGGAGGCAGGCAGTGAACTGATGCGCTATACCACACAAGGTGTGCGCGAGGTGGAGAGTTTGATGGAAATTCGTGCTGCGTTACGTGCAAAAAGGTATGACATTCCTTTGGTGGCGGATGTTCATTTCAATGCCGATGTGGCTATGGTTGCAGCCCGTACGGTGGAAAAGGTACGTATCAATCCGGGCAATTTCATTGCTTCGGTCAAGAAAAAAGGCGATACGACCGATTATACAGATGAAGAATTCCGACAGGAATATGAATTGTTGAAAAAACGTTTTGTGTCTTTTCTTGACATCTGCAAGGAGCATCACACGGCCGTTCGCATAGGGGTGAATCACGGTTCGCTCAGTCCGCGTATGATGAACCGTTATGGTGACACCTCGAGAGGAATGGTTGAATCGTGCATGGAACTGTTGCGCATTTGCCACGAGGAACACTTTGATGATGTGGTTATCTCGGTGAAGGCATCCAACACAGTGTTCATGGTGCATACGGTCCGCTTGCTCGTGGACGAAATGGAGAAGGAAGGCTTTGCCTTTCCCTTGCATTTGGGAGTGACCGAAGCGGGTGATGGCGAGGACGGACGTATAAAGTCGGCTGTGGGGATTGGGGCTTTGCTGGCCGATGGCATTGGCGATACGATACGTGTGTCGTTGAGTGAAGATCCGGAACGGGAAATCCCGGTGGCGAAGATGCTGGCCGGTTATGTGCAGGAACGTGTCGGACACCGGCTTATTGGAGCGGCGGAACATATGGCTTACAGTCGTTATGAATATGACCGTCGGGAGACGGTGGCGGTGGAAAATATCGGTGGCAAGCATGTTCCCGTGGTAGTTGCTGCAACCGGAGCAGATGCCGGTTTGCAGGCGGACTATTTCTTGCAGAACGGACAGATTTGTGACCGGGCCGGCAATGCTTATCCGGTTTATATGCGTTATGATGTGGACAAGTTGAAGGATGGTACGCAGCCTTTGTTCATAAGGTTGAAATATCCGGATCTTAGTCCGGAGCTCTTGTCCGTTTTGTACCGGAAGAAGAATATCGTTGTCTTGCTGGACACGGACCATAAGAACGGGGTAGGGGAGCAACGGGCGTTTTTCCATACTTTGTTGAATGCGGGCTGCAAGAATCCGGTCATTATTTGCCGGCATTATGCGGAAACTGACTTGCAGACTTTGCAAGTGAAGGCAGCCTGTGACCTGGGTGTCATGTTTATAGATGGATTCGGCGATGGTGTGCTGATAGAAAACGATGGTAACCTGCCGGCAACAGCCATTGATTCGCTGGCTTATGGCATATTGCAGGCTGCGCGTGTGCGTATGACCAAGACGGAATACATATCTTGTCCGGGATGCGGACGTACCCTGTTCGATCTTCAGACGGCTATAGCCCGTGTGAAAGCGAAAACTTCTCATTTCACCGGATTGAAAATCGCCATCATGGGTTGCATTGTCAACGGTCCGGGCGAGATGGCCGATGCTGATTACGGTTATGTGGGTGCCGGTCGGGGTAAAGTGAGTCTCTATAAAAAGAAAGAGTGTATAGAGAGAAACATACCCGAAGAAGAGGCTGTGGATAAACTGATAGAACTGATAAACAGGAATGAGGCTTGAGATGTAATCAGGAAAAAACATACTCATTCTTTCATACCGATGTGATTATAACAAAAACGTCCCGTGTCAGATTATGTAAGACACGGGACGTTTTTTTGTTTATGTTGACTATTGTTCGTTTAGCGAACCGGTGGCTGTGAATAGTTGATTTTCTTTTCGGCAAAAACCCTGACAAAATCCACATACATGTCCGAACCGTTTCCGTAACGTTCTATGTCTATAGGCCATCCGCTGATGCCTCCGATGGCATAGTTGATGAGGAAAATGTGCGGATTCAGCGATTCGTCATTTGTCGGATGACGCATTACTTCCATGTCATCAAAATAGTAAACGGTTTCTTCTTTTCCTACATACAGTCCGTAGGTGTGGAATGTATGAGACCAGTAAGACTTGCTGCCCATTTCAGTGATAGGCACCACTCTGCTGTATTCTTTCTTTTTTGTTCCATCCGGGTTCTTCTGCTCCCAGAAATGACTCACCAGCGAGTAACCCGGATGATTGGGATTGCCTTTGCCTACACCTCCATAGGCCTCTACAATGTCCAACTCATCGCCCTGAGTGCCTTGGTCCAAGCGTGTAATGGTCCAGAAGGCAGGCCATGCTCCGGGTACGGACTGTGCGGTAAAACGGCATTCCATGTAAAACGGAGCCTGTACCCAAAAACCTTCACCATCCATGTTGGCCGATGCAATGAGGCCGCTGCTTCCTTTGCTTCCTTCCGGTTTGCGGGCTTTGATTTTCAGATACGTGTCTCTTTGTTCGAAAGGATTGTTCGGACCGTCGACATCGGAGAACTGCCAACCGCTGAAGTCACCGAACCGTGGCTTGTGGGCACAGTAGCGGGCGTTCCGTCCGTCGTTTGATATGGACAGAGGACCGTCGAAGTCATCGGAGAATACAACCTGCAGTCCTTGGGCAGCATGGGGAATTGTGTCGGGAATGCCTTGGTTCCAGGCAACACCTCCTGTGTTGTACAGTTGCAGTTCGAAGAAGTCTTTTTTCCCGTCTTTGTTTTGTGCATAAATGCGTACATTCATTGGGCCGGCAGGAAACTTGTTTGCATTTACGGTGAAACTGCCCACACCCTGTTCGTCCAGTTTGATTCCTTTGGGAGTGAGGTTTACATCCATGCCCCAATGAAGTCCTTTTTTGCCTCTCGGCTGGCTCCAGCACATGGCCTTGGCGTGGTCCATGCCGGGGGCTTTGAATGTTACTTTTACGGTGCCTTTCACGTCGGTCCGGCACATCGGTTCGACTATTTGGATGGACTCTACCCACTCGGTGCCATCGTTGTCATTTTGACCGTGGTTGAAGTCTACATACTTGTAGTCTTCAGCTTGCGTTTTTACCGGAGACAGCAACAGACAACTGAGACCGGCAATAAAAAAGATTTCTTTTTTCATGTTAGTTTTATGTTATTGTTATAAGTGAAAAATTGTTTTCCATTTTTTTGTTTCCAGAAAAGGTATGTCTGCTCTTCTGTTAGGCTGGTAACGTTGATTTCGGGTGCAAAAATAGCGGCACAACCTTAATTTTTCCTTAATTAAAGTTTAACTGGACAGTGGTTGTAGGGCAAAACCGAAGAAAAAATGTAAAAGTTCTTTAAAAAACGGTTTTTGGATCAGAATGAACAAAAACAAAGAGAGGCGGAGCATGTCGATATGCTCCGCCTCCTCTTGTCCGGTTAAAGTCGGAATGTAGTATGTGTATGTTATCGTATAAACAGCAATTCCCTGTATTTCGGTAACGTCCACATTTCGTTGTCAACAATCAATTCCAGCTTGTCCACATGGTAGCGTATGGTGTCGAAATAGGGGAATACGGTATCGTGGTAGGCAATGGCCTTTTCCCGTTCATCTCCTATTTTGTTGGCTATCTTGCGGGCTTCTACCATGGCATCGGTGTCTGTTTTGATGGCATTGATGTGTTCCGCTATCTCTTCAATCAGGTCCGAATCCATGTGGCTCAGTTTTTCCGCTTTTTCGGGAGGGTATACCGCTTTGATTTTATACACATTGTCCAGCAACATCGACTGATAACGGGTGGCTACCGGTATGATATGGTTCATGGCCAGATCGCCAAGTACGCGGGCTTCAATCTGTATCTTTTTCGTGTACATTTCCCATTTTACTTCGTTGCGGGCGTGCAGTTCCTTTTCGGTCATCACTCCGGCATCGGCAAACATCTTGACCGTTTCGGGGGTCAGATAGGCATCGTATATGAGCGGTACGCTGGTTTCGCAGTCAAGACCGCGGCGTTTGGCCTCTTCCTTCCATTCTTCGCTGTATCCGTTCCCATCGAAACGTATGGCCTTGCTTTCTTTTATGTATTGTTTGAGGGTGGTGAAAATGGCTTTTTCCTTGGTCATGCCGGACTGCATTTTGGTGTCGACTTCCGCTTTGAATTCTTTGAGCTGGCTGGCCATGGCCGAATTTAAAGCAATCAGAGCCGATGCACAGTTGGCCGATGAACCGACAGCGCGGAACTCGAAACGGTTTCCGGTGAAGGCAAACGGCGATGTACGGTTCCGGTCGGTGTTGTCAACCAATACCTCGGGTATGTGGGCTATGCCCAGTTTCATGCCTTTTTTGTCATCCACAACAATGGCTTCTTCGCTCGAACTGTTTTCCAGTTTGTCCAGTACGGCGGTAAGCTGTGAGCCCATGAACACGGAAATGATGGCGGGAGGAGCTTCATTGGCACCAAGGCGATGGGCGTTTTGGGCCGTCATGATGGAAGCTTTCAGCAATGCATTGTGTTTGTGTACGGCTTTCAGGGTGTTGACCAGGAATGTGACGAACTGCAGGTTCTCTTCCGGAGTCTTTCCCGGAGTGAACAGACCTACGCCTGTGTCGGTGCCCAGCGACCAGTTGTTATGCTTGCCCGAACCGTTGACACCGGCAAACGGCTTTTCGTGCAGCAATACCCGGAAGTTGTGTTTGCGGGCAATCTTGTCCATGAGCATCATGATAAATATGTTCTGGTCGACGGCCAGATTCATTTCTCCATAGATGGGAGCCAGTTCAAACTGATTGGGGGCCACTTCGTTGTGACGGGTCTTGAGAGGAATGCCGTATTTGTAGGCCTCGAACTCCAAGTCGCGCATGTATTCGGCCACACGGGGCGGAATGGCTCCGAAATAATGGTCTTCCAACTGCTGGTTTTTTGCGCTTTCGTGTCCCATGAGCGTTCGGCCGGTCAGCAACAGGTCGGGACGTGCCACACACAAGTCTTCATCCACAAGAAAGTATTCCTGTTCCCAGCCCAGGTAGGCATAAACCTTTTTCACACGGGGGTCGAACAGGCGGCATACATCCGTCGCGGCTTTGTCAACCGCATTGATGGCTTTCAGCAACGGTGCCTTGTAGTCCAATGCTTCTCCCGTATAGGATATGAATACCGTGGGGATGCACAAGGTGTCATCGACAATGAAAGCCGGCGATGAAGGGTCCCATGCAGTATATCCGCGGGCTTCGAACGTATTGCGTATACCTCCGTTGGGGAAACTGGAAGCATCCGATTCCTGTTGTACCAGCAGTTTTCCCGAAAATTCTTCTATGACTGCACCGCTGGGCTTGTCCACATATTCGATGAACGAATCGTGCTTTTCGGCTGTTCCATCGGTCAACGGTTGAAACCAGTGGGTGTAATGGGTGGCTCCCATTTCCATGGCCCACATTTTCATGCCGGCAGCTACATGACTGGCTATTTCCCGGCTGAGCGTTTTCCCTTCGTCTATCGCTTCGCACACGGTTTTCATAGTGCTTTTCGACAGATACTTGGCCATCTTCTCGCGATTGAATACGTATTTTCCGTAATAGTCGGAGGTGATTTCGTTGGGTGCATTTGCCGGCACAGGTTTGCGTTTAAACGCTTCTTCGACGACTTTGAATCTTAATGTTGACATATATGTTGCACTTGTTATTTGAAGTTTTTCAATTTCCGTCTGCAAAGATAATGCAAATGAGCGCAAAAGCATCAAGTTTGCTTGAATGGTTTTGCCGAGTGCAGCTTATCTTATGAAAAGATAATGCAAATGAGCGCAAAAGCATCAAGTTTGCTTGAATGGTTTTGTTGTTAAAGAAAGATATGTCAATCGGGCCGGCTGTCTTTCCGTTTTTCTTATGCGTTTTATACAAAGTGTCGAAAAAGCGCTTAGGTATTGTTGTAGTTGAAATGTTTTCTCTGTCATTTTTTTTGTGGATGCAACGAAAATGTCTTTTAGCATGTTTTTGGAATTACATTTTGTTATATTGGGGCAGAGGTTGCAAAAAAACTGTGAAGTTGCATGTTGTTTTATTGTAAAATAAAAATACATGTGATGAAAAAATAATTATCTTTGCATTACAAAAAGTTGGAATTTTACAAATCTATTAATTAATAAATGTAAATTTGATTATGAAAAAATTTGTTTTTGCCTTCGTATTGGCATTTTCCGGTTTGATTGCAGCCAATGCACAGTCAAATAGTGCTATTGGTGGACGCTTGGGTTGGGGACTTGAATTTTCGTACCTGCATAGTTTGGGTGCAGCCAATCGTTTGAACTTGGAAGTCGGCTTGCCTGGTTTTTATGGTGTAGGAGCTGCTGGTACCTATGATTGGGTGTTCCCTATCAATGGTTGGCAGGAAAAAGGTTCGTGGAACTGGTATGCTGGTGTGGGTGCCGGATTTGGTTTTAATTGGTACCACAATTGGTTTAACATTGGGGTTGCCGGCCGCATTGGTGTGGAATACAACTTCTGGTTCCCGTTGCAACTTTCGTTGGATTGGCGTCCGGTGATAGGTCCTGCCTTTGGTGGAGGCACTCATTTTAATGTTGGTGGTCTGTACGATGGTATTGCACTTGGTGTACGCTACATATTGAAATAATCAACATTTTGTGCTTTATACGGCAAAGAAGCCGGCCTGAATTTCTTTAGGCCGGCTTCCTTTTTTTGACTTGTTTGCAGTTTGGGGAAGAGAAGGGAGGTTCTGTGTTGTTTTATTTTGGAGTCGCTTTTTTTTCTTGTTTCTGCAGGTCGTTTCGCTTGTCTTTTCTTTTTTTGTTTCACTGGAAGTCAGAAATGAATCATGGCTCCGACAGAAACGGGATATACTTCCGGTCCCCTACCTGGCTCAAACAAAGTCACCGGACTGTATTTCGCATACAAGCCGAAACTGCCGAAGCCGGCTTGCACCAGTATGTCGAAAGAGAACAAGCGTACGTAGAGTTCCCGGTCGATTCTCTCTTTTTGTTTTCTGCCTCGTTCATCAACGTATTTCACTTTGGATGCTGACATGTAGTTGAGCGAGCCGACAACTCCGGCCGACAGGAAAAAACATCCGGCTTTTGTTCGGCCTGCCTGATATTCCAACAGCAACGGCAATGTGAAACTGTTTACCCCCAAGCGGGTTTTGTAAAACCGTATGTCTTCGGCTGGCTTTATGACGGTTTGGTCGCCTTCGCGTATGAAATATTCGTTTTTGCTCAAGTGATAACGGTTCCATTTCATGCCCAGTCCGGTGACGAAAGCCCAGTGGTTGCGGCCGAAAACGAACGATTTTTCGAACAGGTTGAGGGTATATTCCAAAGAGGCTCCCGAATATAACGAAACACCGTTTACATGGTTGATGTGCAGCTGTCTGTCGGCAACATTGTTGAAACCAATGCCGAAACCGGCCCAGTGCGGGTCAAACTGGCGGTTCCAGGGCAGCGAAGGCATGGAGAAGAGGAAACCATCGTTTTCACGGACGATGGATTGCTGGATTCTTTCCCCTTCGTGGAAAGTGGCGGTACGTATAGAGTAGTCTTTGTTGTTTATGTAAATCTCGTTAATGTGGGAGGTGTTGCCTTGCTCATCCTGCTCAATAACACGTATGTCCAATTGTTTGTCCCTGTCGGATATGTTTATTTGTTTGTGGTTGCTGAGGACGATGGTGGTGTCAATGGGTTGCCGGGCAAAGGTACTCGCCGTAAGAGCAAGTGATGTCAGGAGTAGAACGACGTTTTTTTTCATTGTGGTGTTTGGTTTTAGAGGTGAATGAAACGGTTTTATATGAAGGACAGGACTGCCGGCCCCGAAAAAGAGATTTTTTCTTTTCAGGTTCAGCAGTCCTGTTTTGAGATTAATAGCGGTAATGTTCGGGTTTGTACGGCCCTTCCACGTTTACGCCTATGTAAGCGGCCTGTTCCGGACGCAAGGTGGTGAGTTTTACCCCCAGTTGTTTCAAATGCAGGCGGGCCACTTCTTCGTCCAAATGCTTGGGCAAGCGGTACACACCGATTTCGTAGCGATTGGTATAGAGCTCGATTTGGGCCAGCGTTTGGTTGGTGAACGAGTTGCTCATGACAAACGATGGATGTCCTGTGGCACAGCCGAGGTTCACCAGTCGTCCGTCGGCGAGCAGCAGGATGCTGTGTCCGTCGGGGAAGGTGTACTGGTCTACCTGTGGTTTGATGTTGAGACGTTCGATGCCCGGATATTTTTTCAGTTTGTCCACCTGTATTTCGTTGTCAAAGTGGCCTATGTTGCACACAATGGCGCTGTCTTTCATCTGTTCCATGTGTTCGATGCGGATGATGTCGCGGTTGCCGGTAGTTGTAACATATATGTTGCCTTCGGCCAGCGCATCTTCAACGGTGGTCACTTCAAAACCCTCCATGACGGCTTGCAGGGCACATATGGGGTCTATCTCCGTTACCAGCACCCGGGCACCGTAAGCCCGCATGGACCGGGCACATCCCTTGCCCACATCGCCGTATCCGCAAACCACAACCACTTTGCCGGCCAGCATGATGTCGGTGGCACGTTTGATGCCGTCGGCCAGCGACTCGCGGCAGCCGTACAGGTTGTCGAATTTTGATTTTGTCACTGAGTCGTTCACATTGAAGGCCGGGAATTTCAGTTTGCCTTCCTCCATCATTTGGTACAGACGGTGCACACCTGTAGTCGTTTCTTCCGACACACCGCGTATTTCGGGTATCATGCGGTTCCACATGCCGTTGTCTTCTTTCAGCACGTGGCGCAACATGTTGAGCAGTTCCCGTTCGTCTTCGCCTTCGGCTTCCCGGTCGAGCAGGGAAGCATTTTTCTCGGCTTCGGCTCCCATGTGAATCATGAGTGTGGCGTCTCCGCCATCGTCGACAATGACGTTGGGGCCCCGGTGCCCTTCGAAAGTGAGGGCTTGCAATGTACACCACCAATAATCTTCGAGTGTTTCTCCTTTCCATGCAAATACCGGTACGCCGGCCGCCGCTATGGCCGCGGCGGCATGGTCTTGTGTGGAGTATATGTTGCAGCTGCACCAGCGTACTTCGGCACCCAGTTCAACGAGGGTTTCTATAAGTACGGCGGTTTGTATGGTCATGTGAAGCGACCCCATGATACGGGCGCCTTGCAGAGGTTTGCTTTCGCCATATTTGGCTCTTAGTGCCATGAGTCCGGGCATTTCCTTTTCGGCCAGGGCTATTTCCTTGCGCCCGAAGTCGGCCAGTGACATGTCTGCCACTTTGTAGGGCAGTGTGCTGAATATTTCCATATCTATACAATATATATATATATAATGAGTATCGTTGTTTCTTTCTTTGAAATGCACAAAGATAGCGAAAGGTGAGAGTAATGGCAACAAACTTGTTTGATTGCATTACCGAACCGCCTCCTATCTTATGCAAAGATAGCGAAAGGTGAGTGTAGAAGCAAGCGAAAACGCAGTTTTCAGCCGGATTATGCCGGGCCACCTTCTGTCTTATGAAAAGATAACGAAAGGCGGGTGCAGAAAAGCAGGCTCGTTTGAGTTTTGTATTGAGTCACTCTTGATTTGTCCAAAGGGTGGAGATACTTTCTCTGTACATGCGGCAAATTTTATGATTTTTTCTGTTCGGGTTTTCCGTTTTTCGGGTATAAGTTTTATAGCCTCCGTACGCAGGCTATATGACCTTCGCACGCAGGTTATATGACCTCCGCACGGAGGCTATAAAACCTCCGCACGGAGGTCATGGAATATAGACTGATGAAACAACAAAACCATACGCTTGAAAAAGGGATGGAATGCTTGCGGAAAGAAAAATGAGTTTAATTTGTTGAAGTCGATTGAACAAAAAACATTCTTGCTTTGTTTATGTTTCAAGGAAAACGGAACCGTTCTCTTGTTGTGCGGTCTGCCATTTTGCATATTTTATGGTTGCCGTTTCCGAAAAATCGTTACATTTGCAACACGAAGCGGGATAAGTTGTGATACATGCTGTTGTGTTGCCGAGGCTGTCCTGACAAGTCAAACTAAAAACAAACAAAATAATATGGCAAAGATAAAAGGAGCCGTGGTCGTTGACACGGAACGGTGCAAAGGATGCGATTTGTGTGTGATTGCATGTCCTTCAAACGTATTGGGTCTGGCAAAGGACCTGAACTCGAAAGGCTATAACTTCTCATACATGGCCCGGCCCGACGATTGTGTGGGGTGTGCGGCTTGTGCCTATGTGTGTCCGGATGCCTGCATCACGGTGTACAAAGTGAAACTTTAGAAGAACAGAATTAACAACTAAAAAAACGACTTTATATATGGAAGAAGTAAGACTCATGAAGGGGAATGAGGCCATTGCCCACGCAGCGGTTCGCTGCGGTTGCGACGGCTATTTCGGCTATCCGATAACGCCCCAGTCTGAAATAATGGAAACACTCATGGCACTCAAGCCTTGGGAAACTACGGGCATGGTTGTGTTGCAGGCTGAGAGTGAAGTGGCGGCCATCAACATGGTGTATGGCGCAGCCGGATGCGGCAAGCGTGCCATGACCAGTTCGTCGAGTCCGGGAGTCAGCCTGAAGCAGGAGGGCATTTCCTACATAGCTTCGGCAGAATTGCCTTGCGTCATTATCAATGTCATGCGTGGCGGTCCCGGTTTGGGAACCATCCAGCCGAGCCAGGCCGACTATTATCAGGCTGTGAAAGGCGGTGGACACGGTGACTATAAGCTCATCGTGCTGGCTCCTGCATCGGTGCAGGAAATGGCTGATTATACGGTGCTGGCGTTTGACCTGGCGTTTAAATACCGCAATCCGGTCATGATTCTGGCCGATGGGGTTACGGGACAAATGATGGAAAAGGTCGTGCTTCCTCCCTTCCGTGAACGTCGCACCGAAGAAGAAATCCGCAAGGAATGTCCGTGGGCAACCTTGGGCAAACTCAATGGCCGGAAGCGCAACATCATCACGTCGCTCAGCCTTCAGTCGGAAGAAATGGAAAAAATCAACCTGCATTTGCAGGCAAAATACAAGGAGATAGAACGCAATGAAGTGATGTTTGAGGAGTTCTACTGTGAAGATGCCGAATATCTGGTCGTTGCTTTCGGCACTTGTGCGCGTGTGTGTCATAAGGCGGTGGAAATGGCTCGTGAAGAAGGCATAAAGGCGGGTCTGCTCCGTCCGATTACCTTGTTCCCGTTCCCCACCGAAGCGATAAGCCGCTATGCCGACCGTACGAAAGGCATGCTGACCGTGGAAATGAATGCAGGACAAATGATAGATGATGTCCGTCTGGCTGTAAACGGCCGCGTGCCGGTAGAGTATTACGGTCGTTTGGGAGGAATCGTTCCTGCTCCGGATGAAGTTTTGAATGCATTGAAAGAAAAAATTGTAAAGTAGAGAGAAGCTTATGACGACGAATGAAATTATAAATCCCGCCAACCTGGTTTACAAGAAAACCAATGTGCTGACCGATGTCCCGATGCATTATTGCCCGGGATGCAGCCATGGGGTGGTTCACAAGCTGCTTGCCGAGGTCATTGATGAAATGGGCATCCAGGAAAAAGCGATAGGAATAGCACCGGTAGGATGTGCTGTGTTTGCCTACAATTATATAGACATAGACTGGCAACAGGCCGCTCACGGACGTGCTCCGGCCTTGGCTACCGCTGTAAAACGTCTTTTGCCCGACAAGTATGTGTTCACTTATCAGGGCGATGGCGACCTGGCGGCCATCGGTACGGCCGAAACCATTCACGCCTGCAACCGGGGTGAAAATATCATGATCATTTTCATCAACAACGGCATTTACGGCATGACCGGAGGACAAATGGCTCCTACCACATTGGAAGGCATGAAGACATCCACCACTCCTTATGGCCGGAATGTCGAGCTGAACGGTCATCCGCTCAATATCACCAAACTGTTGGCCGAACTTGAAGGAACCTGTTATGTCACCCGTCAGAGCGTGCACAATGTGGCAGCTGTGCGCAAAGCGAAAAAAGCCATTCAAAAAGGTTTTGAAAACTCGGCGGCCCGCAAGGGAACCTCTGTCATAGAAATCGTTTCCACTTGTAATTCGGGCTGGAAACTCTCGCCCGGAGCGGCCAATGAATGGATGGTCGAAAACATGTTTAAGAGCTATCCGTTGGGCGATTTGAAGAATATCTAACTAAAATTGAACTTATGAAAGAAGAAATAATAATATCGGGTTTTGGCGGACAGGGTGTGCTTTCGATGGGAAAGATTTTGGCTTATGCCGGATTGCTGCAGGGGCAGGAAGTGAGCTGGATGCCATCCTATGGTCCTGAACAGCGGGGAGGTACTGCCAATGTGACGGTTATATTGAGTGACGAACGAATCAGTTCGCCGGTTCTGAACACTTACGACACGGTTGTGGTGTTGAACCAGCCTTCGTTGGAACGCTTTGAGTCGAAGGTGAAACCGGGCGGAACGCTGATATTCGATGGCAGCACCGTTCATGCATTGCCTACACGCAAGGATATCAACGTGTATCGCATCAACGCTACGGAATATGCTACGGCCAACAATGCATCAAAGACCTTGAATATGATTGTATTGGGCGGATTGATGAAGGTGCGTCCCGTGACAACCATTGACAAAGTGTTGCTGGGGCTGAAGAAGTCGTTGCCGGAACGTCATCACCATTTGTTGCCCATGAATGAAGAGGCTTTGAAAAAAGGCATGGAATTGATTGAAAAAATCAATTAATTTTTTGTGGGAATAAAAAAAATACGTACTTTTGCACTCGCAAGAGCGGGATGTAGCTCAGCCCGGTAGAGTACGCGTCTGGGGGGCGTGTGGTCGCAGGTTCAAATCCTGTCATCCCGACTGAAAAAGAAAATCCAATCAGTTTTTTATGCTGGTTGGATTTTTTTTTGTTCTCTTTTTGCCGTAAATGCGAACAACTGTTGGTTTCTGTTGTGTTTTGTTCTAAAAAAAACGTATTTTTGCTATCTGTTGATGCGATATGTTTAAAAGATAGAAAGATGAAACGCAAGACAATAATTTATATGCTGTTGCTGTTGGGGCTGCCGGTCTTTGCCCAAAGTTCGGAAAAGGCGCAGAAACTGTTTTATGACCAGCAGTATGAGGAAGCGCGCGAAATATACGGAGCCTTGCTGCGTAAAAGCCCTAAAAACGTGTTGAACAATTACCGCTATGCCCGCTGTTGCTACGAGTTGGGCGATGTGGAGCAGGCTATAAAACACTTTGAAATAGCCGGTGAACGCTATCCCCTGCGTAACTATTACTTGGGCGAACTTTATTTTACCACCTACAGATTTGACAAATCCATAGAGGCTTATGATAAATATCTGCCGACGTTGAAGGACGCTGACGAACGCATTCCGCAAATACGGGAAAAAATGGCCCGGGCTGAAATGGCGGGGCGGTTTCTTGCACGTGTGGAGGATGTTGCCATCGTGGACAGCATGGTGGTGGATAAGGATGATTTTCTGGCTCATTATCGGATAGGCAGTGAGTTGGGAGTCCTGCTGCAGGAAAGGCTCCGTCTTTCCGAGGACCGGGTGGAAGATAAGATAAGCTATATGACCCAACGGCAGGACCGGATTTATTTCTCCGACTCCATTGAAGGGCGTATGGATATTTTCACTTCGTACCGTCTGCTGGATGGCTGGTCAAAACAGATGTCGTTGTCTGATGTCATAAATTCGGGAGGTGATGAGAATTATCCGTTTCTGATGCCCGATGGGGTTACCATGTATTTTGCGTCGGATGGAGAAAACTCGATGGGCGGATATGATATTTTCATTACCAAGTATGTCCCTGCCACCAATATGTATCTTACTCCTGAGAATGTGGGCATGCCGTTCAATTCTCCGTACAATGATTACATGATGCTGATTGACGAGGTGAACGGGGTGGGGTGGTTCGCAACCGACCGTTACCAGCCGGAAGGTAAGGTGGCCATATACCGTTTCGTGCCGAATGAAGAGAAAAAGATAGTCAAAAGCGAGGATGAAGATTATGTCCGCCAGGTGGCCCAGTTGAAATTGTTTAGGAAAGCGGAAGTTACTGCCGGTTCGGCTCCTTCTCAAAAGAAAAGACAGTCGTCCGGTCAAGGAAAAGAATTTGAATTTGCCGTTACCGACCGCCTTGTATATACACGGGCCGAACAGTTTAAAAGTCCGGAAGCCTTGGCTATGTGGGAAGAGTTGAATGTGCTGATGGATGAACAGGAAAACATGAAGGGGCAGTTGGAGGCTTTGCGTCGGGAGTATGCGCAGGAGAAAGATGATGCGGCGTTGGCGGTGATTGCATCCAAGATACTTGCGTTGGAGAAGAAGATACATGAACAGGAAGCTACTGTTCATGAAAAAATGCTGCAAGTGAGAAACGAGGAGATAAAGGCCTTGAAACCTTGATTTTTTTGAGGGCGGGCATGGATTATACTGCAAAAAACAAATGATTATGGACGTAGCTATTGTGTGTGTATTGCTGCTGGTGGGGCTTGTGTTCTTTTTGCTGGAACTGTTTTTGTTGCCGGGCATTTCTGTCGCGGGCGTTGCCGGCTTGCTGTTTACGGTCGGTGGCATCGTGTATGCCTATGTCTATGTGGGGGCGTTGGCCGGTACGCTGACTCTGCTGATGGGGCTGTTGCTGTTTGCTCTCATGGTTTGGTGGTTCATGCGTTCCAAGGCTTTGGATAAGCTGGTGCTCAAGACCGGTGTCGATGGGAAAGTGAATCCTTTGGAGGGTATTGATGTGAAACCGGGCGATGTGGGAAAGTCCATGTCGCGTCTGGCTCCCATGGGGAAGGTAAAGGTAAATGCGTCGGTCATTGAGGCGAAAACCAATGGCGAGTTTATTGACCCGGACACCGACATAGTGGTGCTTGAAGTGTATAGTACGAATGTGCTGGTAGCGGCCCGTTCGGAGTCGGAAGTTTGAAAGGAAATGGAAAAGTCAATATATAACTGATAAAAACCATATTATTTATGACAACACTTGGACTTTTGGGAATCGTCATTATCGTGATGTTCCTGTTTTTGTTTTTCTACTACGTTCCGTTCATGTTGTGGATAAACGCGAAGGTGGTAGGCGTCAACATTTCTTTGTTGCAACTGTTTCTGATGCGCATTCGTAAAGTGCCGCCCGGAAAGATAGTGAACTGTATGATTGAAGCCCACAAGGCCGACATACAGGAAGTGACCCGCGATGGGCTTGAAGCACATTACTTGGCCGGGGGACACATAGAGCGGGTGGTGCATGCTTTGGTGTCGGCATCGAAAGCCAACATTGACCTTTCTTTTAAAATGGCTACCGCAATCGATTTGGCCGGACGCGATGTGTTCGAGGCGGTGCAAATGTCGGTCAATCCGAAAGTAATAGATACGCCTCCGGTAACCGCTGTGGCTAAGGATGGTATTCAGCTTATAGCCAAGGCGCGTGTCACCGTGCGGGCCAACATCAAACAGTTGGTGGGCGGTGCCGGTGAGGAAACTGTTTTGGCACGTGTGGGCGAAGGTATCGTGTCGTCTATCGGATCTTCCGAATCGCACAAGAGTGTGTTGGAAAACCCGGATTCCATTTCCAAACTGGTGCTGCGAAAAGGTTTGGATGCCGGAACAGCATTTGAGATATTGTCCATAGATATAGCCGACATTGATATAGGCAAGAACATCGGAGCGCAGTTGCAGATGGACCAGGCCGAAGCCGACAAGAACATTGCCCAGGCCAAGGCCGAAGAACGTCGTGCCATGGCTGTGGCAACGGAGCAGGAAATGAAAGCCCGTTCGCAGGAAATGCGTGCCAAGGTCATTGAAGCCGAAGCCGAAGTGCCTCAGGCGATGGCGGAAGCATTCCGTAGTGGCAATCTGGGTATAATGGACTATTATAAAATGAAGAATATTGAGGCGGACACCACGATGCGTGAATCCATTGCCCGGCCGATGGGAGGCGAAGAAAACAAATCGGCCAAGTAAAGTTCGGGTCGCCAGGAATAGGGGAGGACAGGTTACGGAAGAGCATGCTCTTTGTGCCTGTCCTTCTCTTTTTTTGCAGGTGATTATTCGAAGTCCAGATAAGGGGTCAGTTTTTGTATGTCCTGCTCGGTGAATTCTTCAAACCGTCGCAGGTCCTGCATGCCATCCAACTGCCCTTTGGCCCGGCGGAATTCGTAAATGACCCTGGCTTGATAAAAATTGATGTAGGGATGCCGTTTCAGATAGTCGACACTGGCTTTGTTGACTTTTATTCTTCTTATTTTGGTGGTGTCGACGGTGCAATGGGAAACTATTTGCTTGAAATTATCTTCCCGCATGTGAGGAATTTCGAGCAGTTGATCGACATGGGCGAATCCTCCTAACTGGTTGCGGTAACGTATGATTTCTCTTGCATAGTAAGGGCCTATTCCCTTCAGTTGTGTCAGTTGGCAGCTGTCTGCCGTGTTCAATTCAATGGACAGATTGACAACGGTGTCGTTGGCAATGGCCGTCAATGGTTGGACTTGTGCGTGTTCATTCGTTAGGCTGTCGGCGGTTGGTGTGGATATGTTGATGTAGGGTTTCAGTTCGTCGAATTTTTCCTGGCTCAGTCCGTAAATTTTCTTCAGGTCGTCGGGCGATTTGAAGTTCCCTCCTTTGGAGCGGTATTTGATGATATTGGAGGCCACTCGTGGAGAAATTCCCAGCTGGTTTAATGTCATGGAATCGGCCGTGTTGGGGTTGAATGGGAAAAGGGTGTATGAGGCCGGGGCTGTTTCGGTGCGACGGGTGCGGTATCTTGCTTTCCTTTCCGCATAAAGCCGTTCCTGTTCGGCTTTTAGCAAACTGTCTTTGGATATCAGTCTTTGTTTGAAAATCTGTGTTTCACGGATGAAAAGCGTGTCGTTGGTTACGCTTTCTTCTTTCGTATGTATGTGAGGCAGGGAAAAATTTACAATCAGCAGGAGCACGATAATCAAGCTCAGTGCAACGACACCGGCTTGCTGTGCTTTCGTGAAGTAGAAAAAGTCTTTCCACATGAATCCGTACTTTGGGGGCTGTTATGTTTGCTGATTCCAAAGTTAGGTATAATCCCTTGAAGACACAAGCGTGAGGTGCTTTTGTATGCGAAAAGCGCGTTCTGCATGCAGAACGCGCTTTTATTTGTGAGTTGGGTAAATTGTCTTTTATCCCAAATAGGTTTTCAATAATTTGCTTTTTGAACTGGATCTCAACCGGCGAATGGCTTTTTCCTTAATTTGACGTACACGTTCACGGGTCAGTCCGAATTCATCTCCTATTTCTTCCAGTGTCATTTCGGGAACTCCAATGCCGAAGAATTTCTTTACAATTTCGTGTTCTCTTTCTGTCAAGGTGGACAGGGCACGTTCTATTTCTTTGGAAAGTGACTCGTTGATAAGAACCCGGTCTGCGTTGGGTGAGTCCTCGTTGGTCATGACGTCCAGCAGGCTGTTGTCTTCGCCTTCAACGAAAGGAGCATCAACCGATATGTGGCGTCCCGATACTTTCATTGTGTCGGCAATTTTGTCTACCGGAATATCCAGTTCTTCGGCCAGTTCCTCGGGCGAAGGACGGCGTTCGTTTTCTTGTTCGAATTTGGAGAATGCCTTGTTGATTTTGTTCAAAGATCCGACCTGGTTCAGTGGCAGCCTTACAATGCGTGACTGTTCGGCAAGTGCCTGCAATATGGATTGACGAATCCACCAAACGGCGTAGGAAATGAATTTGAAGCCTCGGGTTTCATCGAATTTCTCTGCCGCTTTGATTAGCCCCAGATTACCTTCGTTGATGAGGTCGGGCAGGCTGAGCCCTTGGTTTTGGTATTGCTTGGCAACTGAAACAACGAACCGTAAATTAGCGCGGGTCAGTTTTTCCAAGGCGGCTCTATCGCCGTTGCGAATGCGTTGGGCAAGTTCTACTTCTTCTTCGACAGTGATAAGGTCTTCACGACCAATCTCCTGCAAATATTTGTCGAGCGACAAACTTTCACGATTTGTGATTGATTTGGTAATTTTTAGTTGTCTCATCTCTAATCCCTAAATTAGCTTGCAAAAGTAAACTATTTTTTCTTTTTGTCAAAGTTAAAAAGGACAAATTAATCTCCGCCTGCGCTTCTTTCGTGTGCATTCATGTAAGCGGAAAAATGGCGGTTGCATAAGGTTTGTCCCATGACATTGACGGACATGCTTGTCAGCATCAGTTTTAATAACGTCGGATCGGTACATTTTGTTTTCATTTACATTTCAGAAGGCTGAAATCTTTCGATGTTTTTATGTTGAATGTACCGTTCCAATCGTTGCTTGGGTGTCAACGGTCCGTTAATGGCAGTTGGCGTTGTGGTATAATGGGACGTTGTTGTCTGCTAAACTGTTTGCGGGAAAATTCCTGTGCCCATTACCCTCAAAGCCTTGCATGCTGCCCATTTTTGCATATCGCAAGGGGCCGTATCGAAATCTTCGGATTTGACACGGCCCCTTGTGGTTCTATATGTTACTGGACTTTTTTTACCTGCGGGTATTCACTCTCCCTATCAGTCTATCAGGTTGATTGCGTAGTGAGCCACGCTGCCGTTGGGGTAGACACCGGCAATGAACAGTACGCGTCCTTCTTCCTCTTCTTCGTTCATGGCAGCATCCAGTGCTTTCTGAATGTCTTCGGCTTTCCTTATCTGGGCACCGTTTATTTTCAGTATAATATAGTTTTCGCGGATGCCCTGTTGCTGGAATTTGCCTTTGCCTACCGATTCGACTTGCACTCCATAGCTCAGGCCGAGTTTGCTTGCCGTCTTCTGGTCTATTTCCTTGAATTTGGCACCCAAAATGTCAGCAACGGCTTCGGTGCTGATGATTTCAGTATTGCCCTGGCGGTTTTGCAAGGCCACTTGCAGGCGTTTGGTCGTATTGTCACGCAGCACTTCAATGAAAATAGTGTCTCCCGGGCGGTAGCGGCCTATCTGTTCCTGCAGTTCGGAAGCGGTGTTTACCTTGATGCCGTTTACGTTGACAATAACGTCGCCTCGTTTTACTCCGGCTTTTTCGGCCGAACTGCCTTCCATTACGTTACCCACATAGGCACCTTGCATGGTTTTCAGCCCTTCGGCCTTGGCCAATTCGTTGGTGATGTCTTGGATGGCTACACCCAGTACGGCACGTTGTACGGTTCCGTATTCGCGTATGTCGGATACTACTTTGCTTACTATGCTTGAAGGCACTGCAAATGAATAGCCGGTGAAGGACCCTGTGCGTGAAGCGATGGCTGTGTTGATGCCGACCAGTTCGCCTCGAGTGTTGACCAGAGCCCCGCCACTGTTACCGGGGTTCACGGCTGCATCGGTCTGGATGAACGATTCAATTTTCATTTCGGTGTTCAGTATGTTGATATTACGCGCCTTGGCACTGACAATGCCGGCGGTTACCGTCGATGTCAGGTTGAAGGGGTTACCTACGGCCAATACCCATTCGCCGACTTTCAGTTCGTCCGAGTTTCCGAACGGGATGGTCGGCAGACCTTCAGCTTTGATTTTGATGAGGGCGATATCGGTATTGGGGTCTTTGCCCACCACGGTGGCTGTGAATGTGCGGTTGTCGTTCAGCGTTACTTCTATTTCATCGGCATCGCCTACCACGTGGTTATTCGTTACGATAAAACCGTCGGGCGATATGATGACACCGGAACCGGCACCTTCCTGTACGGGGGCTTCACGCTGTTGGCCGCGTCCATAAGGGTTGCCGAAGAAAAATTCCAGGAACGGATCCATGGAGTAGACCTGTTCCACTTTTGTCTTGGTCTTGACGTGTACCACTGCATGTACCGACAGTTCGGCCGCTACGGTAAAGTCCGTGTCCAAAGCAGGTGCAGCGCTGGCAAACCGTGCGTATGGATTTACGGCCGGTTGTTCTGCCGTTGAAATATTGTTTCCGCTGTTGCGCGTCATTCTGTTCATCATAAAGGCGGTTGTCGCTACGCTTAGTCCAACGACAACAACGACAAGGCTCAGTACTTTCCAAAAAAATCTCTTATTCATTTGTGTAATGTTTTTGATTAATAATTCTCGTTTATTACAAAATTGCGTTTGGCATTTTGTGCTGTCTCCGCAAGTTTTGTTTTACGAAATTAGTCAAAATATGTACCGATAAAGAATTGTCTATAAAGTATTTGAAAATAATTAACACTGTCTATGCCGGCTTAACGGCCCTTAACGGCCTGCCGTGTGAAGCGTTAACAAATGCAGTGGGGCGGTGTAGGATTGAAATGTGACAAAATGGCAGGTATGTGCATAAATCGGACAAAAAAATATCCGACACACAATTGTGTGCCGGATAAAGTGTATTGAAAACGTGATATGCCGGTTTTTATTCCTGGTTCAGTGTTACACGTTTGAAGTCGGTGGCGGTTACGTTGTTTGCTTTCAAGAAAGCAGCTACATTCATTTTTGAATCGTTTTCGCCTCCAACGAAGATTTGTTCCATCAAAGTGGATTCTTGGAAGAATTTGTTCAAACGGCCTTGTGCAATGTTCTGTACCATCTGTTCGGGGATGTTGGCTGCTTTTTCTGCAGAAACCGTAGCGATGATTTCTTTTGCTTTGGCAACATCTTCGGCAGTAATCCAACCTTTGGCCATGTTGCTTTCCATGTGGTCTTCGCTGTCAACATGTGCAGGGTTGATGCCGGCTTTTTTCAAAGCGGCTTCAACGGCTTTGTGTACCTGTTCTGCTTTGGTCTTGTCGATAGCTACCTGCAATTCTGTGTCGATAACGTTTTGAGGCACTGAGTTGCGGTCCAAAGCGATGGGGTTCATGGCTGCTACTTGCATGGCCACTGCACGCATGACATGCAAATCGGCGTTGCTTTCGGCAAATGATACGACGGTAGCCAATTTGTTTCCCGGGTGGATGTAGGCCACAGCCGAAGCTCCGTTTACAAATGCGAAGTAGTCCAGTTCCATTTTTTCGCCGGTAACACCCGAGCGGTCAACAATGAGGTCGGCGATGGTACGTCCATCGATGGTCAATGCCTTCAAGGCATCCAGGTCGGCCGGTTTTTCGGCGATGGCCTTGTCGAGGATGGATTGGGTCAAAGCGACAAAGTCGGCGTTCTTGGCTACGAAGTCAGTTTCGCATTTCAAGGCGAGGACAGCTGCATATCCATCTTTGGCAGCTGCGAGCACGCAGCCTTCAGATGCCTGGCGGTCGCTCCGCTTGGCGGCTACCGCTTGTCCTTTTTTACGTATAATTTCAATTGCTTTGTCAAAATTGCCTTCGGCTTCGGTCAATGCATTTTTGCAATCCATCATACCTGCACCGGTCATTGAACGCAATTTTGAGATGTCTGCCATTGTTACTGCCATAGTTCTATGTTTTTTTATTGTTAATGTGTTCCTGTTAAAAAAAACGAGTTACCAGCTACTTCAAGACTAAAGCCTAAATATAACTCGCAACTCGTAGTTTTTTTTATTTATGATAAAATCTTGAATCTTTTTTATTCTGCTTCTTCTTCAGCTGTTTCTTCAACTACAACATCTTCCTCTTCATCTTTCTTTGCTTTGGCTTTCTTTACTACCCTTGCTTTTTTTTCTTTGGTAGCAGAAGCTTCAGCTGCTTCAGCGTCAGCTTTTTCAACTTTGCGTTCGTCCAAACCTTCCTGGATGGCTTCGCACAAAGCTGTCAAGATTACGTCAACCGATTTGGTCGCATCATCGTTTGCCGGGATAACATAGTCGATGCCGTTCGGGTTGGAGTTGGTGTCGACAATGGCGAAAACCGGAATACCCAAACGCTGTGCTTCACGCACGGCAATATGTTCTTTCATCACGTCCACAACGAAAATGGCTGAAGGAAGACGGGTCAAGTCAGCGATACTTCCCAAGTTCTTTTCCAGTTTTTCGCGCTGGCGGGTGATTTGAAGTTTTTCGCGTTTTGAAATATTGTCGAAAGTTCCATCGGTTGTCATTTTGTCGATAGTAGCCATCTTCTTCACAGCTTTGCGGATAGTGGGGAAGTTGGTCAACATACCACCGGCCCAGCGTTCTGTGATATAAGGCATTCCTACTGACTTGGCTTTGTCGGCAACCACATCTTTAGCTTGCTTTTTGGTTGCGATAAACAGGATTTTACGTCCTGACTTCGCAATTTGTTTCATTGCATCGGCTGCTTCGTCAATCTTCACAACTGTCTTGTGCAGGTCGATGATGTGGATGTCGTTGCGCTCCATGAAAATATAGGGAGCCATGGCCGGGTTCCATTTGCGTTTCAAGTGTCCGAAGTGGGCACCGGCTTCTAATAATTGGTCAAAATTTGTTCTAGGCATTTTGTTTGTTTTATTGATTTTGTTTACTTTCTGTTGTAACAATCTCCAAGTAGCTCCCTGCTGTGGGACGGCTTGAAACAAGTGTCCGTTCAGTCCGGGGAGGTCTTGGCGATTTAGATACTAAACCAAAATTCATTTACCGGTTCATGTGTTGCCGCCTCCTTGTGATGAAGAAGCAGGCCACGCATTGAAACACGTAAAAGGCAAATG
Organism: uncultured Porphyromonadaceae bacterium; assembly: GCA_949285425.1. GTDB lineage: Bacteria > Bacteroidota > Bacteroidia > Bacteroidales > Paludibacteraceae > QVMH01. The sequence goes on along the minus strand of CASEAJ010000024.1, from coordinate 1,698 downwards.
ATATTAACGTTTTGAGAACTGGAATCTTCTGCGTGCTTTTGGACGTCCCGGTTTCTTGCGTTCCACTTCGCGCGGGTCGCGAGTCATGAAGCCTTCTGCCTTTAAAGCCGGTTTGTCTTCCGGATTGATTTTTACCAATGCACGTGCAATAGCCAAACGCAAAGCTTCGGCCTGCCCTTTATATCCGCCACCGTTCAGGTTTACCTTGATGTCGTATTTTTCGGCAACACCCAGCTTGTTCAGCGGTTGTTTTACTACGTATTGAAGAATCTGAGAAGGAAAATAGTTGGCCAATTCACGTTTGTTGATGGTGATTGCGCCGTTACCTTCGCTAACGTAAACACGGGCAACAGCCGCTTTTCTTCTTCCTAAAGCATTTATTACGTCCATATTGATTATTTAAGTTTGTGTAAATCGATTTGTTTGGGTTGTTGAGCCTGCATGTTGTGTTCGGCTCCGGCAAATACGTACAGGTTACCCAGCAGTTTGTCGCCGAGACGGTTTTTAGGCAGCATGCCTTTCACTACTTTTTTGATCAGCTTTTCCGGACTTTTCTTCATCATTTGTTCCGGAGTCATTTCGCGCTGTCCGCCGGGATAACCGGTGTGACGAAGATAAATGCGGTCTGTCCACTTGGAACCGGTCAATTTTACTTTTGCGGCGTTGATGATGATGACATTGTCACCGCAATCTACGTGAGGTGTGAAGCTTGCTTTGTACTTTCCGCGAAGTATTTTTGCAACTTCCGAACCCATACGTCCCAAAACTAAATCGGTAGCATCTACCAGCACCCATTCTTTCTGAACGGTTGCTTTGTTGGCAGAGATAGTCTTATAACTTAATGTATCCACTGTTTATTGATTTATTTTATTAAAAAAACATCTTTCCATTTGGTTTTCCCCGTCGGTTTGAAAGAGGCTAATCGGAACAAATCCAACAGGTTAATTGCCGAATGGTCAGACCATAACATTGGGATAATAAACGGACTGCAAAGGTATGTTTTTTCTTTTTAATATACAAACGTTTGATGGAGAAAAGTTTGGATAAAAAAGTTTGTTGCCCGGATGGAAGGTCCGATGGAAGCTGCAGAACGGAATTGGGAGTGTTTCCAACGGAACTGGAAGGTGGGTTGGTAGGTGCTTTCGGCAGGCAGCTGCGGTTCTGGCTTGCGATACTGATATCGTCTTGCGATACCAATACAATATTATATGGTAACCTTGAAGTGTCCTGTGTGCATAAGCATCGGTAGTTTGGTTTTGTTGCATGTGTTCTCCGTTTTTTTTGAGGATGAATTCCACGACTTCCGCATGGAGGCTCTTTTTTCGTGTAAACGTGAGTGCGGTATGAGAATATTCCATTGGATGTTGGCCGTATAACGATAAGTGTGTCGGATGCATGGTGGTGCGTTCATGTGAATGCAGGCAGAGAAAGCGCACCTGTAGCCTGGCAGATGGCCGGAAACAAGTGCGGGGAAAAGTGAAATGTCATTGGTCTGTCTGCTGGATGTCGTGTGTTTATGCCTTCGATGTCGTGCGTCCACTGGTATAAAGTTATCGTCCCACATTCGTGAGACACGTGTCTCACATATATGGGACGCGTGTCTCACGGCCGTGGTACACGTGTCCCACGAATGTGGGACGATAACTTTGTGTCATTTAACGAATAAGGTTGACTTAAAATATCTTAATGCATAAAAGA
>CASEAJ010000023.1 GCA_949285425.1 uncultured Porphyromonadaceae bacterium | reverse complement strand
CTTTAGGAGTCAACCTTTTTTAAAAAAAGACAACTCATTATAAAACGTGTCATTTGACGAATAAATCTTGCTGTAAAGGGGCTGTCCGCCCCTGCGACCCTGACTTATTTCGCTTCGCGCCTTTCCCTCACGCTCGGCATAGTGCAAACAAGTTTGCCTTCTGCGCTCACTTATCGGGAAATTCTTCCTGCAGTGGAAGAAAGTGGGCAAAGAACGCCGCCGCTGTGCCCGTTTCGCACGGAAAAACCCGTCCTTGCGAAGCCTGAATGCCTGAACTCGCTGTGCTCGAACAACGGGCCTTCGGCCGGCTTCTACAGGACGATTTTCCGGCTCACCGGACAAGGCGGAGAAAAATGTACCTTATATTGAGCTACTTAGTCTAAAAATTCAGTTGAGAAACTGGAGTTGTCGTTTGTTCTTTTAAGCGTTCATTACCACATATTATAATGCGTTTTCCCTGGTTCAAAAAACAAGACAACAGCAGCCTTAATTGTTGACTTGCAAGTCGGGGGTAATACATGTTGCGCCCTGTGTTATTCTACCGGATTTTTGCGGGACCAATAGAACGAAATGCCCAATCCGGAAACAATGTGCCAGATGCCCCACCAGGCCGTGATGAACAGCATGCCTCCGATAGCCAGTTCGGGTGGAAATATTTTGGGGTTGAACAGCAGTACCAGTCCGAGTCCGGAGTTTTGTATGCCGGTTTCTATGGTCAGTGTGCGGCGGTTGCGGTCGGGCTGTTTGAACAGTGTGGCAATCCCGTACCCGGTAGACAGTGCCAGCAGGTTATGAATGAGCACAATGATGAAAATGAAGTGAATGTGATGAATGAACAGTTGCCAGTTGTTGGCAAGCATGACTCCCACCAAGGCTATAAAAAAGATGATGGAGAGATATTGCAGGGGTTTTTTCAGCCATTCGGCTAAGCGAGGAAGATAGCGTGCGCACAAAATGCCCAGTACGGCCGGAATGCCGACGATGATGAAAACGGTTTCGAACATTTGTCCGAATTCGATTTCGAGCGGTTGCAGCATGGCACCGGCCCGATTGCTGACGAAGCGTGCATACAGGCCGCCCCAGAACGAGAAGTTGAACGGAGTCATGAACACGGCCAGTCCGGTGGAAATGGCTGTCAGCGTGACTGACAATTCGGTGTTGGCCTTCGACAGGGACGACATGAAGTTCGATATGTTGCCGCCGGGACAGGCCGCCACCAACAACATGCCCATGGCCACGGTCGGGGTGATGAACCGGTTGAATATCACAACCAGCAGGAAGGTGACAAACGGCAGTGCCACGAATTGTGAAAATATGCCTACGACTACGGGCTTTGGCGAGAGTGCCAGTTTCTTGAATTGTGAGGCTTGCATGCCTAAAGCTACCCCAAACATGATAAAGGCAAGGACAAAATTCAGCAAATTCGATTCAGCAAAGTTAATTCGTATGCTGTCCAGTTGTTGTAATGATTCGTACATAATGTATTTGTGTTGAAAATATCAGTGCAAAGATAATGCAAACGAGTGCAAAATCCATCAAGTTTACTTGAATGGTTTTGCCGAGTGCCGCTTATCTTATCTAAAGATAATGCAAACGAGCGTGAAGTTATGTCGGCTCGGATCCCGACATGACCGACGGAGAGAGGACGCGCGTGGAATAAAGGGTAATGCGTCGTTTCTGCTTCGGGATAGCCCCATTGGGTAGTGGATTGGGACTTTCGGCGTTTGCCGAAAGTTTCATTGGGCATTGGTTATTTTGATTTTTTAAGAGGGCGCGGAAGTTAACAAAACACAACAGCCGGTAGTTTCTTTAACCTCTGTCCTGTATGGAGTCCTGATTATCATAGGGTTTGTGTCTGTCTGTCTGTTTCGGGTTGCAAAGGTATGTTTTTTCCGAAAAAACATGAAAGCGGTCGGTGTTCTTGGGGTGGACGCAAAGCGGCGGGCTCGGGATACGGGGGTGACTGGCGGAGAAGGGACCGCGCGGGGGGAGAAAGGGCATCCGCCGCCGTACCGCATGGCACTTCTCACAACACAAAAAAACCGCCGGAAACGGAAACGTTTCCGGCGGGATAAAAGCCTTTGGCTTGTGGCTTAGAACAGCACCTTGCCGCTTGCGCCTGCGCAACGCAGCACATATACGCCCGCGGGCTGGCTTACGGTGGCGGCGGTGCCGCTATACACTTGGCGTCCCTGCATGTCGTAGAGGGTCAGGTGCAGCTGTTGCGGGTTGTGCAGCATTCCGCCCTCCATGCGTATGCTCTCCGGCATGGACGGCGTTTGCAGTCCGGTCTGCAGAGTTTGCAGGTTGAACTCTTCCCATGTATATGCCACTTGGTAGTCTTCCAGGCTTTCGGCAGGCACATACACGGGTATGTCGCGGCTGACATTATAGAATACATCGTCTCCTACCGTAGGAGGCACGGCGGCCAATACGGTCATTTCAGCAAGTGCGACGCATAAAGAGAACGCCTCGTCTCCAATGCTTTTCACGCCGCTGCCTATGGTCACTTGCGTGAGTTTGGAGCAGTCGTTGAACGCCCACCATCCAATGCTTGTCACGCCGTCGGGTATGGTCACTTGTGTGAGTGCGGAGCAGCCGGAGAATGTCCCTTCTCTAATGCTTTTCACGCCGTCGGGTATGTTCACTTGCGTGAGTGCGGAGCAGTTCTGGAATGCCCCGTCTCCAATGCTTGTCACGCCGCTGCCTATGGTCACTTGCGTGAGTACCTCGCAATCGAGGAACGCATAGTTTCCAATGCGTTTCACGCTGCCCGGTATGTTCACTTGCGTGAGTGCGGAGCAGCCACAGAACGCATAGTCCTTGATTTCACTTACGCCTTCGGGTATGGCCAATTCCGTAACCAAGGTGTTGTCGATATACAAGTTATGGGCGTACGACAGCGGGTTGGATAAAGATGAATAGGCAAACGTAATGCCGCACCATCCGGCCACATCGCCGGTATAGTAAACGGCAGTGAGTGCGGAGCAGCCGTAGAACGCATCTTTTCCAATGCTTTTCACGCCGTTGCCTATGGTAACTTGCGTGATCTTGGAACAGACGCAGAACGCATCGTTTCCAATGCTTGTCACGCCGTCGGGTATGTTCACTTGCGTGAGTGCGGAGCAGCCGCGGAACGTATAGTTCTTGATTTCGCTTATGCTTTCGGGTATGGTCAATTCCGTAACCAAGGTGTTGTCGATATACAAGTTACTGATGAGAGACAGCGGGTTGGAATAGGAATTGGCAAACGTAATTCCGCACCATCCGGCCACATCGCCGGTATAGTAAACGGCAGTGAGTTTGGTGCACAATTCGAACGCTGATTCTCCAATGCTTGTCACGCCGCTGCCTATGGTAACTTGCGTGAGTGCGGAGCATTTGTAGAACGCATAGTTTCCAATGCTTGTCACATTGTTGGGTATGGTTACTTCTGTGAGTTTGGAGCAGCCGCCGAACGCCCATTCTCCAATGCTTTTCACGCCGCAGCCTATGGTAACTTGCTCAAGTTTGGAGCAGCCGTGGAACGTATAGTTTCCAATGCTTGTCACGTCATCGGGAATGGTATAGGCGGTTTCGGCCTTGCCGGCGGGATATAGTATCAGTGTGGTTTTGTTTTTGTTGAACAATATGCCGTTTTCGGAACAATAGGCTGTGTTGTCGCTTTCCACATAAATGGCAGTGAGTGCGGAGCAGTTGGAGAACGCCCCGTCTCCAATGCTTGTCACGCTGTTGGGTATGGTTACTTCTGTGAGTGCGGAGCAGCCGATGAACGCCTCGTTTCCAATGCTTGTCACGCCGTTGCCTATGGTAACTTGCGTGAGTGCGGAGCAGGCGGAGAACGCTCGTTCTCCAATGCTTGTCACGCCGTCGGGTATGGTGATTTGCGTGAGTGCGGAGCAGCCGGAGAACGCCGAGTATCCAATGTTTTCTACACTGTTGGGTATGTTCACTTGCGTGAGTGCCTTACAGTTGGAGAACGCCGCTTCTCCAATGCTTTCCACGCCGTTGCCTATGGTCACTTGCCTGAGTTTGGAGCAGTAATAGAACGCCCTGTATCCAATGCTTTTCACGCTGCCCGGTATGGTCACTTGCGTGACCTTGCACAAGCTGAACGCCTGATCTGCAATAAGTTTTGTGCCTGCTGTTATTTCATAACTGCCGCTTAATTCTGTTTTGGCTTCTATCAGGCAGTTGTCTATATACAGCACATTGTTTGTCCAGTTCTCGGCGTTGTTGTATAAGGCAGTCCCGTAGAATGCATGGTAGCCAATGCTTTTCACGCCGTCGGGTATGTTCACTTGCGTGAGTGCGGAGCAGCTGTAGAATGCATCTTCTCCAATGCTTTTCACGCCGCTGCCTATGGTCACTTGCGTGAGTGCGGAGCACATCCGGAATACCTGGTCTCCAATGCTTGTCACATTGTTGGGTATGTTCACTTGCGTGAGCTTGGAGCAGCCTTCGAACGCATGGTATCCAATGTTTTCTACACTGTTGGGTATGTTCACTTGCGTGAGTGCGGAGCAGTTGTAGAACGCATAGTCTGCAATGACTCTTGTGCCTGTTGTTATTTCATAACTGTCGCTTAATTCTGTTTTGGCTTCTATCAGGCAGTTGTCTATATACAGCACATTGTTTGTCCAGTTCTCGGCGTTGTTGTATAAGGCAGTTCCGTAGAACGCATAGTTTCCAATGCTTGTCACGCTTTCGGGTATGGTCACTTGCGTGAGTGCGGAGCAACGGCTGAACGCCTCGTTTCCAATGCTTGTCACGCTGTATTCCGTGCCGCTGTTAGTGACGGTGGCGGGAATGTCCAGCGTGCCCGTCGGTTGGGTTTCATAGCCGGTCAGTTCTACCGTGTTTGTGGTTTCGTCCGTAACCGTGTAGTTCAGGTTATCGACGGTGAAGGTGGTTTGCGCCCATGCGCTCGCTGCCGCCAACAGGGCCAGGGTAAAAGTAAACAATGATTTCATAACGGTTTTGTTTAGAAGTTAATAAAAGAATATGTTTTTATATGTTAACGTGAGTTCGACGAATTGTACATACCTGTAAAATTGGTGATTAGCGAAAATTGTTGTGTCTTTATAGTACTAAAAAACAAAGGATTACGAACAATAATCGCTATAATCACCGAAAGCAAAATTATAGAATTATTTTGCATGGCAGATGATTTCTGCAAGTTTTTTGATGCCATGATGACAAAATATACGCTTAAACCCACCATAAAGCGCATGTATCACCGTGCTTCAACTCTGTCAAAGGCAGAAGTCATACTCATCATGATACTTTTTCATGACTCGGGATACCGTCGTCTGAAGCATTTCTATCAGGAAAAGATCTGCAGACATATGCGCCATCTCTTTCCAAATGTTGTCTCCTATGACCGTTTTGTTGAGTTAGAAAAAGAGGTGGCCGTTCCACTGGTTCAGTTCATCAAGAAGGTACTTTTGGGCAAATGTACCGGCATCAGCTTTGTTGACAGCACTCTTTTACGGGTATGTAAAACCAGAGAATCCATATCCATAAGACGTTTAAATGAATAGCACAAAGAGGCAAATGCTCCATGGGCTGGTTCTTTGGGTTTAAATTGCATCTCATTTGCAACGAACGAGGAGAACTCTTGAATTTCATGATTACTCCAGGTGATGTTGATAACCGTAAGCCTCTTGAATACAAACCCTTTGTGGAATTTATCTATGGGAAGCTTGTCGGTGATAAGGGATATATCGGCAAGAATCTCTTTGAGAGATGGTTTGTCGATGGCATACAACTTATAACCAAGTTGAAAGGCAATATGAGAGGAGCATTAATGTCACTTTCTGACAAACTGCTCCTAAGGAAACGAGCCGTTATCGAAACAATCAATGACGAACTCAAAAACATAGCACAAGTGGAACATTCAAGGCATAGAACCTTTGATAATTTTATTGTCAATCTCTTGAGGGCAATTGCTGCTTATTGCTGTTTTCCAAAGAAGCCATGTATCCATGTTACGAGAACGATTGACACACAGCTTACATTGTTCTGAATTCGTCGAACTCACGTTAAAGATAATGCAAACGAGCGCAAAATCCATCAAGTTTACTTGAATGGTTTTGCCGAGTGCCGCTTATCTTATCTAAAGATAATGCAAACGAGCGCAAAATCCATCAAGTTTAGTTGAATGGTTTTGCCGAGTGCCGCTTATTTTATGTAAAGATAATGCAAACGAGCGTGAAGTTATGCCGACTCTTGGCAAGGGGATGCGCGAGTAAACCTCACAAAAACAACCCTCCCCGCAGGGAACTTCCTTGCGGGGAGGGTCTGCTGTCAAAAGAATGTCAGTGCCGTTATCTTACCACCGCTTTCTGTCTCTGTCCGTCGGCGGTGTGTACGATGTACATGCCGGCTGGCAGGTGGAGATCCCGTTCTGTACCCCGGTATATCAGCCTGCCGCGTACGTCATGGATGGCCGCTTCGGCTTCCGTGCCTGCAATGTGCAGCATGCCCGGTGTGGTGAATACGCGCAACATATTATTTTCCGTTACAGACAAGGCTGTTGAATGTTCAAAGGCAGCTGTTACAATTATTTTAAACGCCGGCATGGTAAAACTGCCGTCTGCATTCACAGGTATTTCCACTGTCGGGTAATCGGCCTTGAGCACTTTGAGCGAACCTTCCACATAAGCGTATTGTCCGTTCGGAAGCGGTGTCAGTGTAACCATATCGCCGGCTCTTGCCCATGCCGTGTCAGCCTCTACTGTTCCATTCTCTACTTCGGCAATGGTAACCGGATAGACCGTTTCCACATACAATTCAAAGCCTTCGTTGGTTCCACTTTCATCCGATATAAACCGGACAGTGAGCGTATTGCCGGAAGAAAGCAATGCCGGTTCTATCGTTCCCTTATCACTATATTTGCCCAAAAAGCTGTTGTTACTGTCATAGATGGACAGCTCATCCCAAACGGATTCCGTGCCGTAGCTACCGGTCAGGTAAATGCGGCAATCCGCATAGGCTGTAATTACCGCAATGTCATCCGCCATATTGGAATAATTCCCGTTCCGACCGCCGTCATCGGTAAGCACCGGATGATTGTCGCCCAAATAAATCATCAATACCCCGCTTCTTACCATCGAGATGCTTGGATATGCATATACCGTCAATAAGGTTCCCCGGCTGCGCACACCCTCTGTATCCACCACATAAAGGGTATAGGTGTAAACACCAGCTTCGGAAACCTGATCTTGCCACGAAGTTTCATTGGCTCCGGTCGTATGCAGCAGATTGCCATCACTATAAATCAAAGTTCGACAGTCCGATGCATCATAATCCCATGTCAGCATGACATTGTAACCGTTGTCATTTTCACTGGTTGAGTATGTCGCATCATACAGATAAGGGATAAAGTCGGCAGACAGAATGACATCGGCAGCCGGCATGGTAAAGGTAAAATCTTCGTCCTCGTATTCGTAGTGCTGTCCGTCGGAAGTTGTCAAGTGGAGCATGAAAAGTTCGTAGCCATAGTAAGGATTGGCCTCAACCGCCACTTCCGCTCCGGCATAGCAGGAATCGTATGATACGGATATATCTCCATGAAGGATGTTATCGCTTACAGTAATCGAATACAATCTGCAATTGACAAGGATCACCGTATCGGACAAGAGTGTCAGGGTTTCCGTAAGCGGATTGCCAAGCGTATCGGTGAATGACACTTCACCATTGGCTCCCAACTCCTCTGCCGTTGGTAATGGTATTTGTGCATTCAAGTTGCCGTATTTGCCCATCATTTGCAGGTCTGTAGCTTCATGGATGAACAATGCGGCATAGACCCTGTGTTCGGACAGCAGCACCGGCAAGGTATCGGCAGGCAAATTCTGGCCCCATATCTGCGTATCATCGGTTATTGCATGTTGCAGCAGCCATGCTACCTCGCCGCCGGCGAACTGTTCCGCTGTGCACGATTCCACATTTTCAACCGTTCCATCATTTCTATTTCTATCCACTCCCTTGTCCGCACTGCCCTGCAAATAATAGCTGCCGATAATGCGTCCACCACTATTATATGAGGCTACCCCGCCTATGTAACCGCTGTGATCGGCGGAAAGCGATGCCGTGCTGTAACAGGAGGAAATGGTGCCGTAATTTCTGCTCACCACTCCGCCTACGTACGGGTCATAACCGGTGCCATGCACCTTGCCCGTGGCATAGCAACAGCTCACCGTACCGTCGTTTCTTCCGGCAACACCGCCTAACGGATAATCATAACCGATGACGGTGCCCGAATAGGAACAAGCGGTAAGGGTTCCTTGACTATATCCTGTCATGCCACCGACATAATTCCTTCCCTGTATGTAGCTGCCGGTCACTTCTGTCCGGCTTACCGTGCCGGCAGAACCGATGTATCCGAACAGTCCCTGAAAATCGGCTTCCGGTCGGTTGATGTAAAGCCCGCTGATGCTATGTCCCTGCCCGTCGAACGTGCCGTCGAACCGTGCATCTTTGCTTCCTATGGGTGTCCAGGCCGTCAAGCCGGCCGTATCTTCCACCAGCTCTCCGTCTGCCGTGAGCACCTGTTCATTGATGACGATGTCGGCCGTAAGGACAGCATCCGCTTCCGTGTTTTGCAACACGCCCTCCAAAGTGCCATTAACCAATGCGGCGAACCAGTAAAGTTCCGCAATGTTGCTGATTTGGTAAACACCTTCTGCTGTCTGATTCGGTTCGGCAAGAATGACAATACCGCAATAATCGCACTTAAAGTCATTGTCACGGTCGGCATGATGTTCCAAAGATACCATCTGCCCGCAAAGCGAACAAATCTTGCCATGGTATTGCTCATCTTTTGCTATCCATTCACCTGACGGAATGCAGGGTTCCGGCTCGGTTTGATACCCGCAATAAATGCAAACCTGCCGATGCTGTTCTGCTCCTTCTGCCGGTTCATAACGGTAAGAACAGTCCTCCAGAACCGAGTTCTCCCCCAATTTCTTCTGATGTGTGCCATCGTTGTTGGAAGTGTATTGATAATCCGATTTTAGTGTCACACTGCCCTTATCACTGTTCGTGAAGCTCGATGCACCATCTATCGTTACTGTATTGACGAGGTTAAAGGTGGTGTTGTAGTCCGAACTCCATGCAAAGCCGCCACCCGCACTACTCTGGTTTTCCAGCGTCAATGTACCATCCAGCACAGAAAGGTTGATAATCCGGGGCGCTTCGGTATCACCCCTGGATGCAAGAGCCGTATGGTTGCCTGAACATACACGGCTTGTTCCGCTGGAATACAGGTTCAGGACAATGGTGTCCGTTGACGTTTCGCTCGTAATAGATACGGCACCTTCCCATAGTCCAGTCTGTATGGTCAAGTCACGGAAGGTAACGTCAAAGGTCTGCTTCACACCGCTTCCGTTGTAGATGATCAATGCACCCGCACCGGCAGAACCTGTGAGAACGTAAGCGCCTGTGTATGGAACCAATGTAGCGTCACTCCCCAACCTATATCCGTCAGGAGTAATTACAATGCGGGAGACATCATTGCCGTAAGAGAGCGTCAATGGCTCGGCTGATTGTGCCCGCAGCGCCGTGCCTGCCATCAGGAACAGGGCGCATGTTGTTAAAAATGTTCGTTTCGTCATTTGTATTTATGTTTATAAAGAATGAAATATTGGTTTGTCGTTTTTTTTTAAGGGATGGATGAGGAGCGGAGCTTCCGTTTCTGCGTTTGTATGACTCAGGCGATGCCTGTTGTCACTTCCAAAATTAGGTAAAAGAAGCGATACGGCCACAGCAGAAAAAAAGAAACCAGGACGGAATTGTAGATAGAGCAAAAAGTTGTTGATAGAGCAATTCTAAAATTGTAGATAGAGCAATTTTTTGTAGATAGAGCAATTTTTTACAGAGCATGTCATGCCTTGGAAGTTACGGGTAGACAGACGATGTCGATGGTGTGTCAACATACACATTGTTTCCCGATAAGGTGTGTCAGCATGGGGGAAGATGCAAGGTGCGGGGACAGGAGATGAGGATGCATACCGTGATGTATGTGACCGCAACCTTGCTTTCGGCTACCATGTTCTGCTTGCGTGGTTTTTTCTCCATTTCAAGGGAGAACAGGATTCTTTGGCCGTGAATATCTTTACGAAATAACTGGTGGAAAGGAAACCGGACATTTCTGAAATGGCAGCGATGGTCAGTTCGGGTCGGTCGGTCATGAGTTGCTTGGCATACTCAATCCGCAGGCTCGTTATCCAATCGCGAAACGACAGGTTGTACGTTTCCTTAATGTACGAACCTAAATAGGTACGGTTGGTGTCGAGTTCTTTGGCTACCTCCTCGCTGGTGAGTCCGGGGCGTATATATCCGGTGTTTGCAGTCCATTCGTTCAGTTTCCGGTTCAACATTTCATGTTTTTTTGAAGCAGGCTTTTTTTCTTCTGTGGGTTGCATTTCCGTTTCCTGTTCCGGCTGCTGCATTTCCGTTTCCAGAATCTTTTCCACTTGTTCGTAGAAAAGCAGGTAGTTCATGTAGGAGCAATAGAGGTATATGTAAAAAGGTATGGATGATAAGACCCACACGAACACATATCGGTCGGGCAGGAAGGTGAGCAGTCCGCAACCGACTCCGTAAATCACGGCCCAATAGGTGAAAATGGGCATCCAGCGCAGGTAGGCGGCTATGTCATCCGAATGAAAATTGTCGACCACGCGCACAGCGTGCCGGTAGGTGCGAATGAGCGTGCTGGCTGGTCCTGCCGAGTAGATGAAGAACCAGCATGCCATGATCAGTGTGCCTATGACCAGCGGCAACCCTTTGGGTATCACGAAAAGAAGTATGGCCGCCACGGCGGTGTACAACAGCCAGCCCAACATGTTCTGCATGAAACGCCGTCGGGTGATGTAGTGCCGGTCGAGCAAGGATATGAGTGCCGAACCGAAAAGCCATACACAAAGGTAGTAGGTGGATAGGTTCATGAGAATGGCGGCATTGGGAAAAGAAAAACGGATTCCACACAGAAAATGTACCATGTAGTTGGCCGAGAGTACGAGCAGGGCTACCCCCATCAACCGTCGCGAACGGAGGTAGTTGGCGAAAATGGGCATGTCAGGTGTTTTGGCAACCAGAAAGTAGATGCCGAAAAACAGCATCAGTGCCAGTGCGGCACAAAGCGAATATCCGTATAATAATTGGTTCATGCTTGTTGTTGCTTATGATGTTTTTGGGCGGATGGTAAAGCCAATTCGCTCTTTTCATGTGCAAAGATAATGCAAACGAGCGCAAAAGCATCAAGTTTACTTGAATGCTTTTGCCGGGTGCCGCACGTCTTATGTAAAGATAATGTTTCGCAAATGAATTTTTGTGTCAAGAGGGTGGGTATACGATACATTTTTCATTCTCACTATATCGTAGGGCGTTGCCCTGCGTTGTTAATCTACAGCCCTTCGGGCTTTTCTGATAGAGCATTTTTGAATGTTAGGGGGGCGGTACTGTACTTGTCATGCAGGGCACAAGCCAGAGAAAGGCTTGCAGTTTACAGCATAGGAGAGACACCCTATGAATAGGTCGTTGGAAGAAAGCAAGTATCAAGCCTCAACGGGGTGTGGGTGACTCAGTGTGTCTTTGTTTCATTATAGGTAGTTTTGAAATCACCTATAGTTAGTCTTCCAACTACCTATAGTTAGTTGTTTAATTGCCTATAGTTGGTTGTGCAACTACCTATAGTTGGTTTTTCCTTAGGGTGTAGTAAACAACACGCAGATTTATAATAAAGTACAATCTATAAAACAGGACTGTTAAAAAAGAAACTATAGGAAGTAGGGAAAGAAACTATAGGTAGTTTGTCGTTCTGCTTAAAGGAAGGTGTGAAGAAAGCAAGGAAAAACGGCCGATGAAACATACATGGACATTTATGCAAATATAATGAAAGTTGAATGCAAAATCAAACGAAAATGCAGTTTTCGTTTGATTTTGCTGAGACCTCCTGTATTATCCGGATTTAACGAAAGAATCAATCCGTGGATGGTTCCTGTCCGTTGTTTTATTGTAGTTTTTATGTTTTCATTTTTAATCGCATGGGGCTGTGTGCAGAAGTCGCTACAAGTGCGACTGTGCGCTGTGAAACGCTGGGTAGGCAGAATGGATGTGTCGTTCTTTCTGGGTTTTTGTCCTCTTTTTAAAGCAAAATCATTATAAAACTAATAAAATGAATTGAAAAAATATATTTTTGTTGCAAATTGTTTGTCGTTTCGAAAAACTTGCCCTATATTTGCACACGAAACAAATGTGAAGCAAATGATTTCTCAAAGCATTATTATCGTCGTGAACGTCATTCTACTTTTGGTCTGCGGTCAAAGGTGAGGACGGTTGCATGATTATATGTATGGTAAAAGCATAAAAACCTTTCTCACCTCACACGGTAGAAAGGTTTTTTTATTAGCACATTAAAACGATATGGAAACGGAAAAGAAAACAGACGGTGCAGGTTGTCGTGTTTGTGAACAACAGGAAACTGCGGGTTGGAAAACGCAGCTTCGCAGTGCGCAGTCAACCCAAGGCCGGCGTATGGCCGGTGCACGTGCATTGTGGCGTGCCAACGGCATGAAAGAGGAACAACTGGGACGGCCGGTCATTGCCGTGGTCAATTCATTCACGCAGTTTGTTCCGGGTCATGTGCATCTGCACGATGCCGGACAGCGTGTCAAGGCCGAAATAGAACGTTTGGGATGCTTTGCCGCCGAATTCAACACCATTGCTATTGATGATGGCATTGCCATGGGGCACGATGGGATGCTTTACTCGCTGCCTTCGCGCGACATCATTGCCGACAGCGTGGAATATATGGTGAACGCTCATAAAGCCGATGCCATGGTGTGTATCAGCAATTGTGACAAGATAACGCCGGGCATGCTCATGGCTGCCATGCGCTTGAACATACCGACCGTATTCGTTTCGGGAGGGCCGATGGAAGCGGGACGGCTCGATGGACGTCAACTCGACCTGATTGACGCCATGGTACAGTCGGCCGATGAGGAAGTGAGCGACAGCGAGGTGGCTCGCATCGAACGGGCGGCTTGTCCTTCGTGCGGTTCCTGTTCGGGCATGTTTACGGCCAACTCCATGAATTGCCTCAACGAGGCTATCGGGCTGGCTTTACCGGGCAACGGCACGGTAGTGGCTACGCACCGTAACCGTGCGCGTCTGTTTGAAGAGGCTGCCCGGTTGGTGGTGGAAAATGCCTACCGATATTACCGCGATGGCGATGCCGGCGTATTGCCCCGCTCCATAGCCACTCGAAGCGCATTTCTGAATGCCATGACCCTCGACATTGCCATGGGAGGGTCGACCAATACGGTGCTTCACTTGTTGGCAGTGGCCCGCGAGGCGGAAGTTGACTTTACGTTGGACGACATCGATGAGTTGTCGCGTCGTACACCTTGTCTGTGCAAGGTTGCTCCGAACACACAACGTTATCACATACAGGATGTGAACCGCGCCGGAGGCATTCTCGGCATTTTGAACGAATTGGCCAAAGGGGGATTGCTCGACACTTCTGTGCGGAGGGTAGACGGCCTGACGCTTGGCGAAGCGTTGAAACGATATGACATATCCAACTTTGCGGACAGGAAACCACCGTTTGCTGATGGTTTGGAAGGACTTTATTTTTCGGCTCCGGCCAACCGTTTCAATCTGGAACTCGGTTCGCAGGAAACTTATTATACGCAGCTCGATGCCGACCGTTCGGAAGGCTGTATCCGCGATTTGGCACATGCCTACACACGCGATGGCGGTCTGGCGGTGTTGCACGGCAACATTGCACAAGATGGTTGTGTGGTGAAGACGGCCGGTGTGGATGAAAGCATCTGGCGGTTCAGCGGGCCGGCCCGCGTGTTCACTTCGCAGGAGGCGGCATGCGATGGCATTTTGGGAGGCCGGGTAGCTGCCGGCGATGTGGTGGTCATTACGCACGAAGGACCGAAAGGCGGACCTGGCATGCAGGAAATGCTTTACCCGACATCGTACATCAAGTCAAGGCACCTTGGAAAATTATGTGCGCTGATTACCGATGGACGTTTCTCGGGTGGTACATCGGGGTTGTCTATAGGGCATATCTCGCCCGAAGCGGCCGCAGGAGGAAATATCGGACTGGTGCGCGATGGTGACATTATTACCATTGACATTCCGGCACGGAGCATTTGTGTGGAACTGTCGGACGATGAACTGGCCGCCCGCCGGCGCGAGGAGGAGGCAAAAGGACCTCAGGCCTGGATGCCTGCCGGCCGCAACCGGGTTGTGTCAAAAGCCTTGCGTGCTTATGCCAGTCTTGTCAGTTCGGCCGACAAGGGAGCGGTGAGAATGTTGTAATTCTCCGCGCTGCCGGTCGTCATGCGATAAGTGTAGATTACATTCATAAACAAAAAAAGAATAAGACAGAAATGAATGGAAATAAGCAGATGGAACTTTCAGGTTCGGAAATATTAATCAGGTCGCTGCTGTGCGAAGGTGTGAATACGATATTCGGCTATCCGGGCGGACAGATTATCCCGGTGTTCGACACGTTGTACGATTACCGTAGTGAACTGCACCATGTATTAATGCGTCATGAGCAAGGGGCTGTGCATGCGGCACAGGGCTATGCGCGTGCTTCGGGTGAAGTGGGTGTGTGCCTTGTGACTTCGGGTCCGGGGGCGACCAATGTCATTACCGGTGTGGGCGATGCCATGCTCGACAGTACTCCGGTAGTGGTCATAGCCGGACAAGTGGGGGCTGCCATGCTCGGAACGGATGCATTTCAGGAAATCGACGTGGTAGGCATCACGCAACCTATTACGAAATGGGCTTATCAGATACGTCGGGCTGAAGATATTGCCTGGGCTGTGGCTCGTGCGTTTTACATTGCACGTAGCGGTCGTCCCGGACCGGTGGTGCTTGATTTTACGAAAAACGCACAGGTGCAGCAGGCGCCGTTTGTGTATGAACCCTGCCGTTTCATTCGAAGCTACCTGCCGGTGCCCGAACTGAATGAACGTGCTGCAGATGAGGCTGCCGCACTCATTGATGCGGCACAACGGCCTTTGGCGTTGGTCGGGCAGGGAGTTGTGTTGGCCCATGCAGAAGAGGAACTGAAGGAATTTCTGCAGAAGGCAGACATTCCGGCTGCAAGTACTTTGTTGGGACTGTCGGCCTTGCCGTCGGATTTTCCGCTGAACAAGGGTTTTCTCGGTATGCACGGCAATGTGGCTCCGAATATGAAAACGAACGAGGCTGATGTGATTGTCGCTGTCGGATTGCGTTTCGATGACCGTCTTACCGGTAATCTGCAGCATTATGCCCGACAGGCGAAAATCATCCATCTGGATATAGACCCATCGGAAATAGGCAAGAATGTGCCGGTGACTGTGCCGGTGCTGGCCGATGCGAAAACGAGCCTAAAGGCATTGACGCAACGGATTCGTGAGAACAAGCATACGGAATGGATTCGCTCGTTCGATGTGTATGAACTGATAGAGCAGGAACGGGTCATTCGCAAGGAACTTTATCCGGAAGGTGAGGCGCTGACTATGGGTGAAGTGGTGCGGCGTGTATCCGAAGCCACAGGGAACGATGCGTTGCTGGTGACCGATGTGGGGCAGAACCAAATGATGGCGGCACGCTATTTCCGCTATTCCCGTTCGCGCAGCATAGTCACTTCGGGTGGGCTGGGTACGATGGGTTTCGGCATTCCGGCAGCTTTGGGTGCCAAACTGGCCGTACCTGCACGGACCGTATGTCTGTTTTGCGGTGATGGAGGTTTTCAAATGACCATGCAGGAACTTGGAACCATTATGCAGGAGGGCATTGGGGTGAAAATGATTCTGCTGGACAATCAGTATCTAGGTATGGTGCGTCAGTGGCAGGAATTGTTCTATCACGAACGCTATTCGTTCACTGCCATGCAAAATCCCGACTTCCAGGCGGTAGCCAAGGCTTATGGCATTGCCGGCAGGACTGTTGGACGGCGTGATGAACTTGACAATGCCATTGCTGACATGTTGAAGGATGACCGGCCTTACCTGCTGGTGGTGAACGTGGAAAACAAAGGAAATGTTTATCCTATGGTTCCTGCCGGAGCGGCCATAACGGACATATTGATGGGATAAACCGGTTTCGGCAGGTGTATTCCTGCGTGTCCCGGAAAAAGAACGACAAAAAGCTAAATGATATGGAACATAACAATATGGCAAGTAAGAACAGAAATGTGAATCCCGCTCCGGCCTCTTCGGGTGCACCGGAAGGGATTACGCTCTACACCATTACCGTCTTTTCAGAAAACACGGTGGGGGTTTTGAACCAGGTTACCATCATATTTACCCGGCGGGGCATTAACATTGAAACGCTTTCGGTGTCGCCTTCGGCCTTGAACGGCATTCATAAGTTTACCATTACGGCCTTTACCACACGGGATATGATAGAAAAGGTGGTGCAGCAGATAGACAAACGGGTGGACATACTGAAAGCCTATTACAACACGGATGAAGATTTGGTGTTTGAGGAAATAGCCTTGTATAAGGTGTCGACTGCAAAACTGCTGGAACTTGGTTCGATAGAAGCTCTTATCCGGAAATACGACATTCGCATATTGGAGTTGAGCGACTCGTCGGTGGTGTTTCAGAAGACGGGGCACTATGAAGAAACCCAGCAGCTTTTCGACGAACTACAGGCATCTATTGGGGTGTTGCAGTTTATCCGTTCCGGGCGGGTGGCAATCACCAAGTCGAAGGTCGAACGTTTGAGCGATATGCTCGATTCGATAGAGGCGCGGCAGTTGAAGGAAATGAAAAACGTGAAATAAACATATAAATCAAAAACTTATGCGCGACATGCGTCAATGCGCATGTCGCGCTTTAAACAGGTAAAAACATATGGCAAAAATGAATTTTGGCGGTGTTGAGGAAAATGTAATCACCCGCGATGAGTTTCCTTTGGAAAAGGCGAGGGAAGTGTTGAAAAATGAAACGATAGCCGTTATCGGCTACGGGGTACAGGGCCCTGGGCAGTCGCTCAACTTGCGCGACAATGGTTTCAACGTGATTGTGGGACAGCGTAAAGGCGGTAAAACCTGGGACAAGGCCGTGGCCGATGGCTGGGTGCCGGGCGAAACGCTGTTTGAAATAGAAGAAGCCTGCAAGCGTGCCACCATTATTGAATACCTTTTGTCGGATGCGGCTCAGATAGAAGTGTGGCCGCGTATCAAGCCGCATCTCACGGCAGGCAAGGCCTTGTACTTCTCGCACGGTTTTGGCATTACGTACAAGGAACGTACCGGTATCATACCTCCGGCCGATATTGATGTCATTCTGGTGGCTCCGAAAGGTTCGGGTACATCACTTCGCCGCATGTTCCTTGAAGGACGCGGACTGAACTCGTCGTATGCCATTTTCCAGGATGCGACCGGCAAGGCTTTCGAACGTGTCATAGCCTTGGGTATCGGTGTTGGTTCGGGCTATTTGTTTGAAACCGATTTCAAGCGTGAAGTATATTCAGACCTTACCGGTGAACGTGGTACGTTGATGGGAGCCATTCAGGGCTTGTTGCTGGCACAGTATGAAGTGCTTCGTGAACATGGGCACTCACCTTCCGAAGCCTTCAATGAAACGGTGGAAGAACTTACGCAGTCGCTCATGCCGCTTTTTGCCGAACGGGGTATGGACTGGATGTATGCCAACTGTTCGACCACGGCGCAGCGGGGTGCGTTGGATTGGATGGGACCGTTCCACGATGCAACCAAGCCTGTGTTTGAAAAACTGTATGCTGAAGTGGCCTGTGGCAATGAGGCACAGCGTTCCATCGATACCAACTCGAAACCCGATTATAGGGAAGGACTTGAAAAGGAACTGAAAGCGCTTCGTGAAAGCGAAATGTGGCAGACGGGTGCCGTAGTGCGTAAATTGCGCCCTGAAAACAATTGATTTTAGACTCGATGTTTATATAAAGCGACAAGGGTGTTCCGGTTTGCCGGAACACCCTTGTCGCTTTATCCCAAATCTAATGACCAATTGGGGTTTATAATGAGGTTGTCTTCCGTATTTCTTTTGCATGACAATCCGTGCGATAGTGAACAAAATCTTTCTGCTGTATGTTATAATGTTAGAAACCTAAAAAAGTGACATATGGATTATAATGAAGATTTCATGCGTGAGGCTATCGCTCTGTCGGTAGAAAATGTGAAGCAGGGGGGCGGACCTTTTGCTGCGGTCATTGTGAAGGATGGCAAAGTGGTGGCCAAGGCAGCAAACCGGGTGACGGCCAACAATGACCCTACGGCCCATGCCGAAGTGAGTGCTATTCGCGAGGCGGCCCGCCGTTTGGGAACGTTTGACCTGAGTGGATGCGAGATATATACTTCGTGCGAACCATGTCCGATGTGTCTCGGTGCCATTTATTGGGCGCATTTGGACAAAATGTATTATGGCAATGACAAACACGATGCAAAACGTATCGGATTTGATGATTCGTTTATTTATGACGAGATTGCCCTGAAGCCGGAAGAGCGGCGGCTGAAGTCCGTCAGACTGTTGCCCGACGAAGCAAGGAAAGCGTTTGATGATTGGATGCAAAAGGAAGATAAAGTGGAATACTGATACAAACAAAAGAGGCTGTCTCAAAATTATTTTTGAGATGGCCTTTTTTATGTCTGCAAAAAAAATCGGGCAAGTCTCAACTTCGCTAAGTCAGAACTTGCCCGTCTCCCTATTTTTTTGTATCTTAGGGATATAAAGTAAAACTATCCCAAAGATAATGTTTAAGAATTACATATCCAACGACAATCTGCTTTTACCTCCGTGTTTAGGCGATTTTATCCCCCAG
>CASEAJ010000022.1 GCA_949285425.1 uncultured Porphyromonadaceae bacterium | reverse complement strand
CAACCTCTTTTATGCATTAAGATATTTTAAGTCAACCTTATTCGTTAAATGACACAAAGTTATCGTCCCACGTATATGGGACACGTGTCCCACATATATGAAACACGTGTATCACATTCGTGAGACGATAACATCAAAGGCATAAACACACGACATCATTGGAGAGGACATGCACCTTTTCCCAAAAATTTGTTTCCGGTCATCTGTCAGGCTTCAAATGACTTTCCTCTGTCCGCAACCACATGAATGCACCATCACACATCCAATGTTTATCTTTATAAAACCAATATCCAACGAGATATTTTTATCCGAATACCGAACTCACGTATAATAAAACAGGAGGCGGTTCGGAAGAAAACAAATCGAAAACTGTGTTTTCATTTGTTTCTCCACTCATCTTTCACTATTTTTGGATAAAATAGGAGGCGGTTCGGAAGAAAGCAAATTGAAAACTGCGTTTTCATTTGTTTCTCCACTCACCTTTCACTATTTTTGCCCCATAAAACACAACAATAAAATCATCCGACATGACACGAACTGCAAAAACAGTAACCATCATCAGCCTTTGCCTGGCTGCAGTGCTGGCCGCATTCGTCTATTTCAAGTTTTACTTCGTATTCGGCGAAGGCGTGAAAGCCGGCGAACTGAACTACCTTGTACGCAAAGGGTATGTGTTCAAAACCTATGAAGGCAAAATGATTCAAACCGGTTTCCGGGGACAAAAGGCGGGAACCATCCAATCGTACGAATTCGAGTTCTCTGTAGAGAACAAGGAACTGGCCGAAAGACTCATGCGTTCAAGCGGCAAAGCTTTGGAACTGCACTACCGGGAATATCTCGGCGCCCTGCCCTGGAGAGGATTCAGCAAGTTTGTCGTGGACAGCATTGTCTCGGTAAACGATGACATAGACGTAGGACGGCTGTAAGTTGTTCGCCGTCACATTTGTCCAAATGAAAAAAAAACGCTACCTTTGCCCCGCTTTTTTGAAAAAGAAAGTGTGATGGGAAATAGGACGCCTAATCACTTAAAAAGCAACAAGCGTCCGAATTTTGAGTAACACAAAAAAAAGAAAAAGAAATGAAAACATTCGAACTGAAAGGAACAGTCAGAGAAGGCTTGGGTAAGAAAGCCGCCAAAGCAATCAGAAACGCCGACAACGTACCTTGCGTGCTTTACGGAGGCGAAAGCAACATCAACTTCACAACATCCAATGCCGACCTGCGCAAGTTGATTTACACACCGGAAGTGTACGTAGTAAGTCTTGACATTGACGGAAAAAAATGCAACGCCATCGTAAAAGACCTGCAATTCCACCCCGTTACTGACAAAATTCTGCACATTGACTTCCTCCAGGTGACTGAAAACAAACCGGTCGTAGTTGAAATTCCGGTAAAACTCGAAGGACTCGCCGAAGGTGTTAAAGCCGGGGGTAAGTTGAGCCTCGAAATGCGCAAACTGAGAGTGAAAGGTATCTATACCCAAATACCCGAATACATTACAATCGATGTTACTTCTTTGGGTCTGGGCAAATCAATCCAGGTAGGTGGTGTATCAGTAGCCAACTTGGAAATACTCAACGCAAAGAACGCCGTTGTAGCACAAGTCAAACTGACAAGAGCTGCCCGTGGTGCTGCTGCCACTGCAGGAAAATAACAGACGAATTGTATGAAATATCTGATTGTCGGATTGGGCAACATCGGTACCGAGTACCAGAACACCCGCCACAACATAGGTTTTACGGTATTGGACGCTTTTGCAAAAGCGTCCAATGCTTTTTTTGAAGACCACCGCTACGGAGCCACGTGCGAAGTGCGGCTGAAAGGACACACGCTCATACTGCTCAAGCCATCCACCTACATGAACCTGAGTGGCATGGCCGTTCGCTACTGGATAAACAAGGAAAAGATAGCGTTGGAAAATCTGCTGGTGGTGGTTGACGACCTGGCATTGCCGTTCGGCTCGCTGCGCCTGAAGCCCAAAGGCTCGGACGCCGGACACAACGGGCTGCGCAACATACAGGAACTGCTCGGCACCAACCAGTACAACCGCCTGCGTTTCGGCATAGGCAACGATTTTCCCAAAGGCGCACAAGTAGACTATGTGCTGGGGCACTGGACCGAAACGGAACAACAGACCCTGCCCGCACGCGTCGACGTAGCCGTGGAAATAGTGAAAAGTTTTTGCCTGGCCGGAGTACAGAACACCATGAACCAGTACAACAACAAATGAAAACAGAAGTACGCATAGACAAATGGCTGTGGGCCGTTCGCCTGTTCAAGACCCGCTCACTGGCCGCCGAAGCCTGCAAGAAAGGAAAAGTGCTTGTCAAAGGAGCTCCGGCCAAACCATCGCGCGACATAAAGGTGGGCGATGTGATCCAGATAAAGAAAGCCCCCGTGACATACTCATTCGAAGTGCTGGCATTGAGCGAGAACCGCATGAACGCCAAACTGGTGCCCGAATTCATGAAAAACGTCACCACACCCGACCAGTTGGAACTGATTGAACTCGGCAAACTCGCCGGCAACACCGGACGGGCCAAAGGCACCGGAAGACCTACCAAAAAGGAACGGCGCGACCTCGACAACTTCATCACACCGGTGTTCGTAGACGAGACCTTCGACTGGGACTTCGACGACAACGAGGACGATGAATATGAATAGCATCCCCTTCATGACACCGGAAACGGACCGCCCCCTCTCACCCCAACCATTATCACCACAAAATCATTGCAGAATATGTTTATAGCCAGAAAACTAAAAAAAGAGAACATCGTTGAATACCTGCTGTACATGTGGCAGGTGGAAGACCTGCTCCGCGCATGCAAGCTGGACATGGACGCAGTAAACGAAAAACTCATCATGACTCAACAGCTGCCCGAAGAACAACGGAAAGCCCTGTACGAATGGTCGGAAAGCCTCATTGAAATGATGAAGCAAGAAAACATCCAGGAAAAGGGACACCTCCAGCTGAACAAGAACATCATCATCGAACTGAACGAGCTGCACCACCGGATACTGCAAGCCAAGAAAGACGCCGGATATGCCGCCAAGTTCTACCATGTACTGCCGCTCATTGTACAGCTGAGAGCCAAACAAACCGACCCCGGACTATGCGACATTGAGATTTGCTTCAATTTCCTTTACGGCATCATGCTGCTGAAACTCAACAAAATCTCCATTTCCGACGAAACTTTGCGTGCACAAGAGGAAATAAGCAAATTTATGGTGCTGCTGGCCAAAAACTACAACTTGTACCGAAAAGACGAACTGGACCTGGACGGCTGACCCGACTTTCCACCGTCTTACATTTCGGCTGAACAATACAGACGCGCCGGTTGTTTACCATAAACAAACATATCAAACAAACACCAGACATGAGAAAACTATCTTTCATCTTACTGGCAGGGCTTCTTTTAATATCTTCAAACCTGCCCGCACAATGGCAACCCGACGTATTGGGAGACGGATTCGAACAACTGCACATCAACATGCCCGACGACTACGAAGGTGCCGTAGGTTGCGTGCTTGTGCGAAGCCTGCCGACCGCACCCACCCACAAGGCGGTGCTCTACATACACGGATTCAACGACTATTTTTTCCAAACCGAACAGGCACAGGAATACAACCGGCACGGCTATGCCTTTTTTGCTGTCGACCTGCGAAAATACGGCCGGGCCTACTCCCCGCACCAGAAACGGGGCAACATCCGCAGCCTCTCCGAGTACTACCCCGACATTGACACATGCCTGAGCATCATCAAGGCACAATATCCGACCATCATACTGGCCGCACACTCCACCGGAGGGCTCATAGCGAGCCTTTATGCACACGACCACCGGGACAACCTGCCCATACAAGGCATGGTGCTCAACAGCCCGTTTCTCGACATGAATTTTCCCAAATTCAAGGAAAAAGTCGGAGTTCCCATTGTATCCTTTCTGGGAGGCATATTCCCGAACATAAGCATCAGTTCGGGCAATGACACATTCTATGCCGAAAGCATCCACCAGGACTATTCCGGAGAGTGGGACTACAATCTTGAATGGAAACCCGCCGTATCCATCCCGGTAAGTTTCGGCTGGACACGCGCCATACACAAAGGTCACAAGAAAGTACAAAAAGGGCTCGACATCCCCTGCCCCGTACTGGTAATGCATTCCGACAAGTCCATATATGGCGACCAATTTTCAGAAGAATTCAAAACCGGAGATGCCGTGCTCGATGTAAATGACATAGAACAATATGCTGCACGCTTAGGCAACAACATCACCACCGTCACCATTGAAGACGGTGTACACGACCTGGTGCTTTCACGAAAAGATGTAAGGGAACAAACCTACAACTGCATTTTTTCTTGGCTGGAAGCCGAAAAACTATAGCGAAAAGATTAAATAAAGTTAATATCAAGAAAATTATTCACGTTTTTGTTGCACAAAAGAAAAATATCGTCTACTTTTGCAACGTGTTTTTCATGGTATTAGATTTAAGGTTAATTAAAGATTGGGTTGTCGTGACGACAACCTTTCTTTTTATATAGACATTCCGACAAACCTGCCTCATTGAAACACGACCGTACGGTTCTTATAGGTCAGAATCTTTCGTTCAATGTGCTTTTCCACTGCATGTGAAAGAACAATCTTCTCCAAATCCCTGCCCTTCTTCACCAGTTCATCTACCGTATCCTTATGAGAAATATATGTCACATCCTGATCAATGATAGGTCCCGCATCCAAATCACATGTCACGTAATGGCTCGTCGCCCCTATCAGTTTGACTCCTCTTTCATAAGCCGCATGATAAGGCTTTGAACCCACAAATGCCGGAAGGAAAGAATGATGGATATTAATGATCCGATGCGGATAGTGCTGTATGAAATCGGCCGAAAGAACCTGCATGTAACGGGCCAGCACACAAAAAGTGACATTGTACTTCTTCAACAGCTCCAGTTCGCGCGCTTCCTGCTCTGCCTTGTTCTCCTTGGTTATCGGAAACTCATAATACTCTATGCCGAAACATTCAGCCACCTGCCTCATGTCCGGATGGTTGCTTATTATCAACGGAATCTCCACCTCCCATTCACCTGCCGCATAACGGGCCAGCAGGTCATACAGACAATGCGACATTTTGGAAACGAAAATAGCCATACGGGGCTTCACATCCGAGAAATACAACCGGAAATCCATCTCAAAGCGCACGGCAATCAATGTTTCGAAATACTCCTTCACTTTTTCTTTCGGTATCTGGAAACGGTCCAGCTCCCACTCAACCCTCATAAAGAAAACACCTTCCTCCCTGTTCACATACTGATCCAGATAAACAATGTTTCCTCTATGCTGATTGATAAACTCCGTAACCTCTGCCAATATCCCCGGCCTGTCCACACAATGAATCAGCAATATCGCTGTGTTCTTTTTCTCTTTCATAAAAAATCGTTTTTCCATATTTTTCCCGACAAAGGTAACAAAATATCCAAAACAAAGACCTATTTAACGCAAACAAACAGTTAAACAAGAGGTTTTAGTTGCAAAATTCAACAACAAGCCATCACCAACATCCACTCGCGCAAAACACAACCCAACGACAAACACAGTTCCATTTTCCGAACAATCACACTAATTGTCAAACAGTTGCAAATTATTTTTCAAATACCCGTTCACAACTCTTGCACAAACAAAAAAAAGCACTTACCTTTGCACCGCATTTGAAAATAATGCGCCATAAGAAACGGTGTGGTAGTTCAGCTGGTTAGAATACATGCCTGTCACGCATGGGGTCGCGGGTTCGAGTCCCGTCCATACCGCAAACAGAAAACGTCAGTTTTCCTCTACACAGAGGTTGATGTTTTGGAGAGATGGCAGAGTGGTCGATCGCGGCGGTCTTGAAAACCGTTGTACTGAGAGGTACCGGGGGTTCGAATCCCTCTCTCTCCGCAACAAACATTAAAAATCAATGTTTTACAAATTAAACACCCGATTTTACACCCAAGAAATGTAAAGTCGGGTGTTTTCTTATTTAAAGGGTTATGCGCTAATCCCCCTGCTTTTATACATTTCGTCTATTTTGTCTAATAATGAAGTGTTTGCCTTTCGTTGCTCCATTTTGCTTCTCAACGATTTTGCCTTTTTCGTTTTTCCTGTCGCAAGACACAACACATACAAGTCAATTGGAGTAACACTAAAGACTTTTTGTTTGGACTTGACATGAAACAGCTTAATCAGGAAAGTGTGCCATGGACGATTGTCCTCTATAAAATTCCATAAATCATTCAAGCATTTGATGTCGTTTAATAATGGCAGAACTTTCTCCTTTATTGTGGAGCAAATCAAATCTTTTACCGGTGAACAATCCTGATGAGGGCGCAATTTGAACCAATAATCACCTTTACCCATAATAGTCCCTATACGAGCTCTTATCGGACAATAACCTTCCAAAGGGAAATCACTGACTTTGTTAAACAAGCAGATTGCATAATCGCTCCAAGTTACACCAATATTGATTGTAAAACCCCATTGATTGAAATAACGATCAAATCCCCACCCGTCTTTTTGTATATTGATACACCAATCTAATTCTCCTGCATGAGCATGAAAATTATTGCCTTTCTTCCTAAACCCTGCGTATTTCAAAATGGGAGCGATGCCGTTTTTGACAATGTAATTGAATTGTTCCTTAATATTTATCTTTTCTTCTTCTGTCATACTAATCGTAGATTTTATTCATTGGAGAAATATCTGTTTATGATTGATTTATAAACATAACAGCAAAGAATGACAGGAAAGGTGGAAAATAGTGCGTAATAACAAATCGACGACAAGTGAATAGCCGCATCGAAAGGTACTCCGTATATGGGGTACAGAATAATGTTAAACAAGCTGTATGCTATTGTAGAGAAAAGCAGGCTATATCCTATCAGTTGCCAAACGCCATTGCCCTTAGCGATTTTCCATACCGCTATTCCGCTAATGCAAAAGTATAACGGAAAGGTAACCAGATGGCTGATGAGATAAAACGGACTAATTCCATAGTTCAGTGCTTCCACACAAGTTGTTGCTACGCCACACAGCAACATCATTGCTTCAAATTTCCAGAATCGTTTATCAGTCAGTTTCATCGCTTATCTTCTTTTTAAGAATCAAATTCTATTCCTTGCTTATAATCTTCTAAATAGTCTGAGTATTCGTTGGCACTTGGAACTATTATTGTAATATTTTCGTATAGTTCACCGTTCCCTTTGGGAAGGACTTCAAAAACAATCAATCTTTCATCCGACAATTTTATAATGTAATTTGCAAGTCCTGTTGTTGCACGAATACTTATAATATCACCTCTATCTATTTCAAGACTATCATATTTATCAAGCTTTGCGTCATCAATGACAACTTGATTGAAAGAGCAATTTCTATAACAGATTGCCGTTTTGTCGTTTCTGACAAAATAGACTTCCATACGTTCAATGCCACTATTATCGGTGGCGACTCCGATACGGCAGTAAGCTCTCTCAAAAGTGAAAGGTATAGTTGTTTTTTCATCTGAAATAGTTTTAATGGGAGAAGAGCAAGTTTTGGTCATACTTTTCCGCCATAAGTATATAAACAAGAATACTGCTAACGCTAAATTCATCCACATACCAAAAGACAAAGCGTCGATATATATGTAACTTTGTTCAATAAGCAAGTCATTGTCTGTCGGCTCCACCACATATTTTAAGTATACATAAGTATTAGCCCATGTCAAAAGTTCATATATTGCGATAAGAGACATTGCAATTAAACCTGTTATTTTCTGCCATTTCTTCATAAGTAAAATATTCTAATCTCAACTGTACAAAAATACAAAAAATGCCATTCATTATCCTATAATGAACAGCATTTCTTTTGTGAATCAGCAATATAGATGGTTTACAACTTCATTCCTCTACTTTTTCTTGGCTCTTCTGCTGGTTGTCGCAAACCTTGCCTTAATTTCTCCCATTGCTCCTTGAACCATTCGCCAATAGGCTGTTTGTTTATGGTCAGTACCAGTTTGGTGTCATCGGTCGGATTCTTTTCCACCTTGAAAATATCATTCTTGATGTCAAACTTCCGCCTGTGTTCTTCAGAATAAATCCTGCCGTTGCATCTGATAGCTTCTTTCTTTGTCAGAAGGCTTTCTATCATGTCTTTGGTGAAGCCGATGGCAGCGCACAATTTTTCCATTCTCAGCATCTCTTTAAGCATCGGAAACCACTTGAATGACTTTTCAAGCAAGGTGTTAAGCTGGGATATTTCCCTGTCTTTGACTTCAAGCTCTTGATTGTGTATTCCTTGAAGATTGCGTATATGTTTTCCGTGCTGTTCTTGCATTTGTTGTATCTTGGCTTTTAATTCATCAATGCCTTTATCACGCTCGGCAATTTCATGACGCAATTTTTCATTGACTTGTTCCAAATCTTTCAACTTTCCGCTGCCGAAAAGAGAACCGACACCGCTTGCTATGGCGGTGGCTGCATTGGTGGCTGTTTTCTTTAGCTTGTCAGTGCGTATTTCTGATTTCACCTGTTTCAGCTCCTGCTCAGCAAGATTTATCAGTTCTTCTTTGTGCCGTTTTGCTGCATCCATGCGTTGCAGTTCAGCTTTCTGTTTCTCAATGATGAAATCGTTCCGTTCCAAATGCTCCTTGCCTGTAACAGCTTTTGACTGTCCACGCTCCATCAGGAGAATGTCGGATGCCAAACTCTGCATTTCTGTCATATCCTCGTCATTGAGCTTTCGGCTCTTGCCTGTATCGTGGTTCATCCAGTCGAAAATGATATGGGCATGATAATTCGGCTTGAACCACTTTTCACCGACTTGGAAACTCTCCCTATCTCCGGATTCGGGTTGTCCACTAAGCCAGTGTCCCTCGTCCTTGTGCAGGAAGATTTGTAGCGGTGTGATACCCCAGCGTCTTTGGCACTCCTCACCAAACTTTCGTACAT
>CASEAJ010000021.1 GCA_949285425.1 uncultured Porphyromonadaceae bacterium | reverse complement strand
CAGAAATGCTGTGTTTGTTTCTTTTTTATATCCAATCAAAATGGGGGGGGGCCGAATTGTGATTTACGCCCCCCCGACTGTTTTGTGAGAAAAGGTTCTGTCAGGCTTTGGCCTCGTCGTTCCAGGTAGGAAGCAGGTTGCGGTCGCCCCAGCCGTTGTCCACACGGGCCACGTTTATCCAGAACTTGTTGTCTTCAATCCATGCCAGCGGATAGGCGGCTTTCTGCCGCGAGTAGGCATGTTTCCATTCATCGGCCGTAACGGCATATTGCGGGTGCGGAGCGTTTACCAGTACGTTGTCGGTGCGGTCGGCCGTGCCGTCTTCTATTTCCTTTATTTCGGCATAAATCTGCAGCATGGCATCGACGAAGCGGGTCAGCTCGGCGAGCGATTCGCTTTCGGTCGGTTCGACCATGAGGGTGCCGTGTACGGGGAATGAAAGGGTCGGTGCGTGGAATCCGTAGTCCATGAGGCGTTTGGCAATGTCGGTTTCGGTGATACCGGTAGCCGGTTTGAAACCGCGGCATTCGAGAATCAGTTCATGTCCTACCCGGCCGGTCGCTCCGCTGTAAACGATTCCGTATGTGTCCTTCAGCTTTTCGGCGAGGTAGTTGGCATTGAGTATGGCCGTTTTGGTGGCCCGGGTCAGTCCTTCTTCGCCCATCATGAGGATGTAGCCGTAGGTAACGAATGTGATGCCGGCACTGCCGTAGGGTGCAGCCGAAACCACGTTGTCGCTGAAGTCGGTTGCCGGCAGGTAAGGCACCAGGTGCTTGGCGCAGCAGATGGGGCCTTCGCCCGGTCCGCCTCCGCCGTGCGGGTTGGCAAAGGTCTTGTGCAGGTTGAGGTGGCATACATCCGCTCCGATGAATCCGGGGTTGGTCAGTCCCACCTGGGCGTTCATGTTGGCCCCGTCCATGTACACTTGTCCGCCGCATCTGTGGATGATGTCGCACATCTCGCGTATGCAGACTTCGAAAATGCCGTGCGTCGACGGATAGGTGATCATGCATCCGGCAAGGTTGTCCGCGTTTTCTTCGGCCTTGGCCCGCCAGTCGTCCAGGCTGACGTTGCCCCGTTCGTCGGTAGCTACGACTACCGGTGTGAATCCGGCCTGTACGCAGCTGGCCGGGTTGGTTCCGTGGGCCGATGCGGGTATCAGTATGATGTTGCGGTGTGTCTCACCTTGGGCGTGCAGATAGGCGCGGATAGTCATCAGTCCGGCATATTCGCCGGCCGCTCCCGAGTTGGGCTGGAAACTGCATCCGGCAAATCCGGTGATTTCGGTGAGGTAGCGGGCCAGGTTCGACAGCATTTCGCGGTATCCTTCGGTCTGGTCGGCCGGGGCCAGCGGGTGGATGCCCGTGAATTCCGGACGGCTCAGAGCCAGCATTTCCGAGGCGGCGTTCATTTTCATGGTACACGAACCCAGCGGAATCATGGAGTGGGCAAGCGAGATGTCGCGTCGTTCCAACTTCTTGATGTAGCGCATCATGTCGGTTTCCGTGTGGTATTTGCAGAACACTTCGTGCGTGAGATAGCCCGAAGTGCGTTCATATTTTTCGTCGAACGATTTCAGTCCTTCCAGTTCTTCCTCTTCGGCATAGGCGGGCACGTTGCCGGCTGCGGTGGCGAATATCTCGATCAGCGTGTTGACATCGTCCACATCGGTGGTTTCGTCAATGCTGAGGCCTATTTCGCCGGTGGGGAAGTAGTGGAAATTCACTTCCTGTTCCAGCGCAATGGCCTTGAAGTCATCGATGGTGACTCCTTCGGGCAGTCCTATTTTCAATGTGTCGAAAAAGTCGGTGTTCTCTTGCGTATAGCCGTACACGGGCAGCAGCTCGTTGATGTAGGTGGTTATGGAGTGAATACGTCCGGCAATGTCGCGCAGTCCATCGGCTCCGTGATACACGGCGTAGAAACCCGACATGACAGCCAGCAGGGCTTGTGCCGTACACAGGTTGGAGGTTGCCTTTTCGCGTTTGATGTGTTGTTCGCGGGTTTGCAAGGCCATGCGCAGTGCGGGCCGTCCGTTGGCATCGCGGCTGATGCCGATGATGCGTCCCGGCATATCGCGTTTGTATTCGTTGCGGGTGGCGAAATAGGCGGCCGAAGGACCTCCGTAGTACATCGGCGTGCCGAAACGCTGGGTCGAACCGAACACGATGTCGGCACCCCATTCGCCCGGAGGGGTGAGCAGTGCCAGGCTCATCAGGTCGGCCGCTACGGCCACCTTGCATCCGGCGGCATGGGCTTGCTGCACGAAGTCGGCATAGTCTTCAATGTTTCCGTCGGAGTTGGGGTATTGTATGATGGCTCCGAAATGGCGTTCGGTGAAGCATGCATCGGCATAGTCGCCCAACTCTATTTCGATGCCTTGTCCGCCCATGCGTGTGCGCAACACAGCCAGTGTCTGGGGAAACAGGTGCTTGTCCACAAACAGGACGTTGGCTCCGGCCTTGATCTGTTCGCGGCTGCGCAGGTTGCTCATCATGGTGCCGGCTTCGGCAGCCGCAGTCGCTTCATCCAGCAGCGAGGCATTGGCCAGCGGCATGGCGGTGAGGTCGGACACGGCAGTCTGGAAGTTGAGCAGCGCTTCCAGGCGTCCTTGCGATATTTCGGCCTGATAAGGCGTATATGAGGTGTACCACACCGGGTTTTCCAGCACATTGCGCAGAATGACGGCCGGAGTGCAGGTGTCATACCAGCCTTGGCCTATGTACGAGGTGAAAAGCCTGTTTTTGGCAGCCAGTTCGGCAACGTGTTCCGCATACCGGCGTTCGGTGAGCGGCAGGGGCAGGTTCAACGGTTGCGGCAGACGGATGTCGGCCGGGATGGTCTGGTCAATCAGTTCGTCGAGCGAACCGACTCCGAGCGTCTGAAGCATCAAAGCCTCGTCTTGTTCGGAAATGCCAATGTGGCGGGGTGCAAGGAAATCCATATTTCTGTCAGTATTTGGTATGTGAGTAATTGAGTGATTGCGGGCGCAATGGTGTGCATCCGCCCGTTTTGGCCTCAAAGGTAGTTTTTATTTGGATAAAAACAGCGCAAAGTGTGGAAGAAAGTTTGCGCAGACGAAGAAATGCCGGTTGCGGTGAGGGGGAAGGGGTGGGGGCAATTAAAGTTCCCCCACTTTCTCGTTTCTTTTTGTTGTAGTTTTTAACGACTGACCCGTGTCTTCAGTTTTTTGTCTATGTGGTGCCGCTTGACTTGATGTATTAATACATCAGTTTTATTTGGAAAATCGGCATGAATGTCATCCAAATATAAGTAATCCACATCGTCAGCCATAATTGGGATTCTAGGGTCTTTGTTGGCTGGTGCGAACACGGCGTTGTGTACGTGTAGGTTCTTCACGTGCCGCACAAACAGTGCGGCTGATGGCAGATTGCCCCAAATGGTGGGTTGTGGATAGCCTTGTTCATCTTCTACAACGTTTTTCAGGTCAGGCAGGTATTCACCTTCTTTTAGCCCGCCCTTGTTGAAGAAACGTATGTTGTCTATGTACACGTTTTCGATACGTCCTTCGGGTATGCCTGTGATGGACGAGCAGAAATTGCCTGTGCCGTAGGCCAAGATGTTGCTTATTTGTATGTTTCTCATTTGTCCTACAGGAGGCTCGGGAGCATCTTCCCTATGTTTCCGTGCCCGGTTGCCCAGTCGGATGTAGAGAGGACACTCGGTTCCTTCGATGATAATGTTGTTGACGCTGATGCCATCCATGATACCTCCATCAACCGTTTCAAGCGAGATACCTGTGATACCGGTCATCAAGGTGGTGGGGAATATCCGTGTGAAGATTCGGCTGGGCTTTACGATACAGTCCGATATGTTGACATTGTAAAATCCGCCAGTCGACTCGGTGCCGAACTTGATACCGTTGCAGTGTGTACTGATGATGCAGTTGCTTACAATCACGTTCCGACAAGGTGCTGTTCCGGTAGATTTGAATACAATACCATCATCGTCGGAGTCGATATTGCTGTTCGTGAGGATGAACCTACGACAGCCGTCTATGTTGATGCCATCGTTGTTACTGTTGCTGTGGTTGATGACTTTGACATTGTCTATGTGCACGTTCTCACAGTCCAAGTAGTGTTGGTTCCAAATGCCGGCATTAATCATGGTAATGCCGGAAATGTTGACATCGCAGCACGATATGAAAAGAATGTTGCGAGGGCGTCCATCTTGGTCACCCCACAGACATTCGGGTCGTGATTTGTGTAAAGCCCCTTGCCCGTTGATGGTTCCGTATCCTGTTATGGCTATGTCGTGGGCTTTTTCGGCATAGATGAGGGCGTACCATCCTCCCCGTTCTTTTTCGGAGCGGTATTCGGGTTGTGGCTGCCGCCGGATGTGTGCTGTATCGGTGCTGGCATACAGAACTGACCCTGGGGCGAAATGCAGTTCGACGTGGTCTTTCATTAGAATGGTGCCTGCCAGGTATTGTCCGGCGGGGATTACAACCCTGCCGCCTCCGTTGGCCGAACAGGTGGTGATGGCATCGTTGATGGCGGGGCTGCTCAGAAACGTGGTGTCGTTTTGGGCTCCGAAATCCAATATGTTATATTCGTAGGTCGTCCGGTTGCCCGCCACTGACGTGATGGAGCACGTCAGTGCGGCAAGCAGGCCGGCCATGAAGATTCGTTTCATGTTGTAATGTGTGAAGGTAAAAAAATGTGTTATCTGAGTTTGTCAAAAAATATGGCACTGAACGTTGGGTAGTCCGGGTTGCCGTAGTGATCATAAAAGAATCGCGTGAGTCTGAACTGTACGTGTCCGTTGACCTTGAACGAGAGGTAGGCGCCGTTTTCAAAATCGTTGAGCAGGTGCGACGCCAGAATGCGTTTAGTGTTCACATCGATGACGTCAATCACTTCCTGGCAGTTCTTTTGTTTGTAGTCGGCGAGGTACAAGGACACTTTTGTCTCTTCGGGTACCGACACATCAACCAGTTGGTGTAGCACAGAAGTGCGTATGGCTTCGATGCGCCCTTTCCCTTCGGGTTTTTGTAGGGCGACAGTACGTGAACTGTTTGTTGCCAGCATTTCAATAGAGTCACCGATGTATGTCAGTGAAACTTTTTCGGGCAGTTGGGTTGGGCAGCCTACCACATCATAGCCTTTTTTGCCGTAGCGTCCTTTCCAGTTACCCTGGGTGGTCAGGTCTTTTGCCAAAAATACGGCAGAACCCGATGGTGGGTTGTCATAGATGATCGTTCGGTCGGTCATATCAGTTCCGGCAGGGACAATGTACATGATTTTGTCAGGCTGCTGTGTCAGATGAATGCGGTTATCTTTTACTTCACGGCCGTTTTCCAGACATACCAATTGGGTGTAGTCTTCATTCACTCCATAAATATCGACCGCTTTTACAGCCTTCCATTCTCGGGGAAAGTCCCAGTATCCATCGCGTCCCTTTACAGAATAGGCCATGATTTCCGGGTGGTTTACCCAATATACGGGGATAAATACGTCGTGACCTTCTTTCATGAGCTTGCCATCGCGGTATAAACGATGTGTACTGTCATTTTCATACTTGCTCACCACATTATCCGACAAAGTCAATGTAATGCTTAATGGTTCTTCCGTTTCATATTTCAAGCGTAGTAGGCGGTTCAGGTAAAATGCTACAAAGGTGTGATGTGATAATTCTCGTGTCATCCAAACCGGATTGCGGTAATGGTCTTCGAGCTGTACGCTGGCTCCGAACACTTGAAAACGTCGTTTGGTATAGTCAATTTTTCCTCCGCCCAAGTCATCGTGCGTGCCATCGCGTCCTCCGCATACAATGTAGGGAGGAATTTCCATTTGGTTTATGTTGAGTGAAGCCCACCAATCCCATGTCATGCCGAGCGTACCGATGCCGTAAAGGTTTACATCGGCATATTCACCGATAATCTGTATGCCGTATTCATTGCGCAGATATTCTGCTATCTTTTTTATGGCCGAAATCTGGTCTTCGCGAGTGACGAAATGGTAAGGACTGGGGGGATATTGTGTTTGGTTGTCCAGATAGAGCACGCCGGTTTCCTTGACAAAGGGGAACTGCTTGATAAATTCATCGACACGTTGTTTTGTCACTCCTGCGTTCCACTCGTTCACCATATTGACAAAATAGCTTTGACGGTTCCACCACACATCACCTTTTACCAACGAACCGTCTGGTTCGCGACATAGCAAGTCTTTTTCCACGTACATATCCCATTTGGGCGAGTCCATGTAAGCATCGAACGGATTGACGTGAAAGGTGCAGCTGACGTTATATTTTTTTACTTCGTTCATAAGCCAGAATATAGCATCACGTCCTTTCAAACCACCGGGGGCATATAAGGTTGTGTCTACCGGACACCACCAAGGGTAGGTGTGATCGTGTCCGCCTTGTTGGAAACCTCCTAGAACCACCACCTTGGGTACTCCTCTTGAGACACAATCAATCTGCTGGAAGTATTTTGCCACCTTGCTCAGGTCTTTATTGTGTATATCATCTTCTACGGCACAGCGTAGCATGAACTTGAAAGTCAACGTCTGCGACAAATCTCTGACGTATGGATAGAGCGGGTATTGATAGGTCAGTCCGATGGAGAATGCCGCTAGGGACTGCATGAAGAATAAGGCGGCAATCGAATATTTCAAAAGTCTTTTCATTTATATTCTTTAATAGATTGTTTTTTCTTTTAAACTGCTGTTATACGTGTCAAGCGAAACGATGATAATTCCTCGACCGGTTGCATTCAAAATATTGCGGTCTAGTTTCAGGTAAAGTTGCTGACCATATATATCGTATGTTTGCCGGTAGAGCAAGTTTCCGCTTGCGGTGTGTATTTGCAGGTTCGCCATAGTGGCATCGTGTATATCGGCATCGATAATCAACTGACCGCTAACTGGGTCGGTATAGCATGATAGCCGGTCGGCAGGTGCATCTATAGTGTTTTCTGCTGTTGGAACTTTTTCATCGAAGAATATTCCACTACATACCGGATAGTCCGGGTCCCCTTCTGGACCGTAGCCGTTGCGTCCGCGATATCCATCGTGAAAAAAGCGGGTCAACCTTGCCAATACATGTCCTTTTATGTTGTAAGAAAGGTAGATTCCATCGGAAAACGAATGGATGATACGGGCGTCCAACACTTGCCGGGTGTTAGGCTCGATTATTTCCACAAGTATTTGGCAGTTTTTTTGTTTGTAGTCGGCAAAATAGAGCGATACCGCTTGTTCTTTATCAGTATATATGTCAATGGTTTGATGCAGTTTGGATGCACGCACTGCTTCTATTCGGGTTGTAGGATTATCCGGAAGTTGCAAGGCCGCTTTGTTCTGACTCCTTTCATCCAATACATTCAGTTCGTCTCCAGCATAGTTTGCCGATATGTAGTCCGGAAGACGCTTTTCGTATCCAAAAACATCGTATCCAATCGTTCCATAGCGTTTCAGCCAGTTTCCTTGTGTCGTATGGTCTTCGTTGATGAACATGGCTTTTCCCGCCGGAGAATTATCATATATAGTACCATCGTTTATGTTGATGCCGGTTGGTACTATGATACAGCCTTCACCGGCTGTTAGTTCCAAACTAAGTTCTTTCTCCGTGATGGGAATATTGCTTTGTGCCAGTTCAAGAGTCAGGTATGTGTCGTTGAATTTGTATAAGTCAACAGCTTCCACTTTTTCCCATTCACGAGGAAAACTCCAGACTTTTTTGCCGCCGTTGAGTGAATAGGCCATGATTTCGGGGTGATTGACCCAATAAATAGGTATGAATACATCATAATCGTCTTTCAACAAAAGTCCGTCGCGGTACAAGCGATGTTTGTTGTCGCTTTCAAAACGGCTGACAACATTGTCCGACAGAGTAAGTTCCATTTCATAGGCAGGACCTTGGGTCAGGTTCATTCTCAGTAACCGGTTCATGTAAAAATAGGGTAGGGTGTGGTGTGTGAACTCTCGCAACACCTTTGATACATCATCTTGGAATTGTATATCCTCGAGTTGCACGCTGCTTCCGAATACCTGCAGTTGCCTTTTTGTTAGATCTGGTGTTTGTCCGAGTAGGTTGTCGTGTGTAAGGTTTCGTCCACCACAGAGTATATAAGCGGGAGTTTCCATAGGTACTACGTTGAGTGATTCATTCCAGTCCCATGTGATACCGGTTGAAGCGAAACCGTAAAGTTGTGGGTCGGCATATTCGCAGATAAGTTGGATGCCATGCTGTTCTTTCAAATATTGTGCTACACGTTTGATGGCACTTATTTCATCTTCTTTTGTGGTGCGGTGTTTAGGACTGGCGGGATATTGTGTCTGGTTGTCGAAATAAATTACACCTGTTTCCTTCAGCATTGGGAATTCTTCAATGAGGGCATCTATTTTCTGTTGTGTGACTCCTGCATTCCATTCACGCACTAGGTTGACAAAATAGCTTTGTCGCCCCCACCATACATCACCTCGCACGAGCGATCCATCGGAATTGCGGCACAGCAAGTCTTTTTCTACATACTCATTCCATACAGGTGAATCTTCATATGCATCGAAAGGGTTGACGTGGAAGGTACATGTTGTATTGTATTTTTTTGCCTCTTCCATGAGCCAAAGTAGGGCTTCTTTGCCTTTCCTACGTCCGGGGGCGGTGAAGTCATCGTCTGCCGGAAGCCAGGCAGGATAGGTGTGGTCATGTCCATCTTTTTGGTAACCACCGAGTACCACCACTTTAGGAATGCCTCGTGTAATGCAGTCTATCTTGCGCATGTAGGTTGCTACGGCTTGCATGTCCATGTTGGAACGATCTTCAGGCAAGGCACAACGCAGCATGATGCGATAGACCATGGTCTGTGACAAGTCGCGTGTGTAAGGATATAACGGAAAGTCGTAGGATAATCCGGCTGCATTTGCCGTGTGCAGAGAGATGGCAAGTAAAACAATGTTGAGTAGAAGTAGCTTGAATGGTTTCATTATCTTTCTTCGAAAGTTAAAAAAGGAAGCGTTCCTGTTGCCCTGAAAAGAGTTCTGGAATACGCTTCCTTTGTTGTGAGAGTTGTTATTTCTTAATGATATTTGCAGAGAACACCTTGCCTGCGGTCTGGGTGTTCAGTATGTAGGTGCCTTCTGTCAAGTCGGAAAGTTCGAGCAGGTTGTCGCCGCTAGACAGCATGATACGACGTACCAATTTTCCATTGGTGGCATAGATGCTCAGTTCAGTTCCTGTAGAAGAAGGACACCGAACCACTAACTGGCCGGTAGTTAATGACGGATAGGCAACCAATTCGTTAAATGTAGAGGATACGTCAGGTATAGAAGATTCACCGGCAGGATTCTTCTCAACGGCTCCAATGCTGGGATATTCGGGGCGCTTTTGTCCGAGTTGGTCGAGTGTGCCGGCCGAGTTCGGACTTCCGGCTCCAACAGCAGGGTTGTCATCTCCAATCAGTTCGAGCACGTACTGCCCGTTGATTTCCTTGATAGGATCAAGGTAAGTTCCGATGGTAAACGGGTCGATGGGAGT
The DNA here is from genome assembly GCA_949285425.1 of uncultured Porphyromonadaceae bacterium. Taxonomy (GTDB): domain Bacteria; phylum Bacteroidota; class Bacteroidia; order Bacteroidales; family Paludibacteraceae; genus QVMH01. The sequence continues at coordinate 49,828 of CASEAJ010000021.1, read as the reverse complement.
GAAGCGTCCTTCTCCATAAAGCATGTTTCCCCAAATAGAATAGTTGCGTATGAACGAAGTGAATATGGTACCGTAATCTACTTCGTCATCTCCGTTTTGTACGTAGATACAGTTGTCAAACTCTATATCGGCGGTTCCTGCACTGCAAAAAAGTGCATTTTGTCCATCGGCCGATGTGTTGTCAGCTATGGTACAATCGTATACTTTGATGGATGACCCACCTTCCCAGCTGCCATCGATAACAGCGCCGCTTACGACTGATGTGTTACCGGTGATAGTCATGTTTTGTATCGTGTAGTTAGCACCCTGGAAGGCAACGGCTGTTCCGTTGTTGTTTACGATGGAAACGTTCTTCATAGTGCCTTGTGAACCCCAACCAATAGCAGCAATGGATTTGGCTGTGTTGCCGGTAGCATAACAGTCTGTGATGTCGATTTGTCCACCCATTTGTACTTTGAACATGGCTCCGTGGGCTCCCGCTGCACCTTCATTGTTGATGTAAATGCAACGGCTGATGGAACCCGTGTTGCCATCGAGCCATCCCCCTGGGTGATTGGTGATTTTGTTTGCTTTGAATGTGCAATCGGCAATGGAGAATGTACCATTGAAGCGGATAACACCGGCTCCTCCACCTGTGTTCCCATCGAAAGTACACCCTTCTACTACGCAGTCTTTTGCATGATTGCAGTATACACCTACACCGTCCCAACCGTTGTTGTTTGTGAATTCACAGTCTTTTACGGTAACGGTAGACACTTGTTGTTCCTCGCCTTCGCCTGCATCAGGAGTCCAGTTGCAGATTCCGGCACCGTTGCTGGTTACTTTGCCGCCTTTGAATACGGAACTTTCAGCATTGATTGTCAATGGGCCTTCTGTGTGGATGCCAGCACCGCTTCCGCCTCCGTTGTTGTTTTCAAATGTGCAGTCCTTTATGTCGAAATTCCAGCTGTAAGCCAGTATGCCACCACCGTTCTGTCCGCTCACATTGTTTGTAAATGTACAGCGTTCGAGTGTCATTTTGGGGTTTTCGGTTTGGTCGGGACGTTTCAGTTTGATAGCTCCACCCCATTGGGCAGTAAAGCCATTAAACGTACAGTCCACGAGTTTGATTCCTTTACCGGCCGGAGTAGATACTCCTTCGGTTGTTCCGTTTTCCACAATGAGGGCTCCTGCTCCTCCTGAAAAATCTCCGAAATAATCATTGTTCGGTCCGGACTTGCGACCGGTGGCATTACGGAACACGAAGCCGTCCACTACAGCTTCCTGTTCGTTCAGCAGGGCATAAGCAATGGTGTATACCGTATCGGTATCATTGATACCGCCGTCGAGTATGGTTTCATTGGCTTTCGGGTCACGCTGTTCACCTCCGGCAGCCGGATAGCCACCCAACACGTTTACTCCGCCTTGAAATTTGAAACGTTTTTCGTTGTTTGCAGCCGAAGCGTTTCCCAAATAATCTACGGTTGGGTGATATACTCCGGCACCTACATGTACGGTTGTTCCGGTAGTCGCCTTGTACAATACGTCACCCAAATTGTCTTTAGCGTTAGCCCAATTGCTCCCGCTTTTGTCTCCAGCACCAGTGGTAGTGACATACACATCTGCTGCCCATACGTTCATTGCGGCAAAGCACAATGAAAAAGTCAGTAATTTTACTTTTTTCATGACAAACATAATTTTGAATTTGAATAAATTTGGTGTTTTATATATACTTTTTGAAATAAAAAAGTCGCTTTAGTCTGTTAGTTCACTCTTGAAATGATGGCAGTCCATCCCCCACCGGGTGCCATCTTTATTTTTATTTTTTCGCCTGAAACAATGTTACGTTCCTCAACTTTGTAGTCGTTTCCATTGCGGTCTGCGTTTACTCCGTCTCGAAAGATTTCGGCTTTCCACAAGCCTTGACTCAAGAACGAGAAATCGAGTGTGATTTCACGTGCATTCCAGTCGGTGATGGCTCCCACATACCATTTGTCGCCTTTGCGGCGGGCGATGGCTGCATATTGACCTACTTTTCCGGTCAGTGCAGTGGTCTGGTCTCGTCGAAGGTGGTTGGCAACTGTACAATGTAGTCGGTTGTTTCCGGTTCCTTCTTGTAGTTGTTTGGGCTGTCGGTCATCATGACCAACGGAGCTTCCATGACTACGTACAGAGCAACTTGATGGGCACGTGTACCTGACTCATAGGAGTGGCCCAAATACCTTTATAGCCTTCTTTAGTGGCGTTGACCATAGCTCCCGGAGTGTAATCGACCGGCCCGGACAGCATACGCAGATAGGGAATGGTGGCATCATTGCGCGGCATATCAGGGTAATCTCCTTTCAAATATTCCATACCATATACCCCTTCGAAATTGATTACATTTGGATATGTACGCTGTAGACCGGTTGGTTTGCTGCAACCGTGGAAATCGATGAGTAGTTTGTATTTGGCTGCTTTTTCGGCCAGGCGTTCACAGAATTTTACCACACGCTGGTCGTCACGGTCCATGAAGTCAACTTTGAATCCTTTCACTCCCATTTCGGAGTAATGTTTCAAGGCTTCGTCCATTTTTTGGTCCAAAGGCACCCAACCGCCCCACAGCAAAATGGATACATCCTTGCGACGGGCATAGTCTATAATTTCAGGCAGGTCGATGTCCTCCACCGTTTGCATGATATCGGTACTCACCGCCCATCCCTCATCGAGCAGCACATATTCGATGCCGTGTTCAGAAGCGAAGTCGATGAAGTATTTGTAGGTTTCCGTATTTATTCCTGCACGGAAGTCCACTCCATATATGTTCCAGGCGCACCAGTAGTCCCATGCCAGTTTGCCGGGCCTGATCCACGAGGGGTCTTCAATCTTGCACGGAGTGGACAGCTTGTAAACCATGTCGCTGTTCAGCAAATCCTTGTCTTCCTTGGCTATAATGGTGACACGCCATGGGTAAGCCCGTTTGCCGGTGGTCTTCGCCAAGTAGTCGCCTCTGCGTACTACGAGTGATTGCAGGTTGTTGTGTCCGCCTTGCTGTTCTTCTTCCACGAAAGGGGCAAAATCGCCCGAAAGACGGGCTTCGCCGGTCCGTTTGAGGAACATGCCGGGATAGTCCAGCACATCCGCATCGGTCAGTGCCACTTTCACCCCGTCAGGCATTTCCACCAATATCGGGGCGAAGGCGGGCCAGAAGTCGGACATGTCGACTAACTTCATGGTCTGGTATTCGTTTTCAAACGATTGGTAGTAAACGTCTTTCTTGTCGGCACGTACGTAGCCAACAATGGCATTGTGTCCGCTTCCTGCAAAGTTGAAATCGGATTGTTCTGACTTGACAACAAATTCGCCTTTGCCTTTGAAATCGGTCAACCAACGATAGGCAATACCATCATCATATACCCGGAAAAGCAGGCTGTAGTCGGTGAAACGTAGTTGTAGTTCGTTGTAGCGGTTCTTGACAGTTGCCTTTTTGTATACCGGTGCATCAATGGTTTCATCTACAGAAACGATTGTTGACTTTTTCAATCGGACATTGCTTCCAATGACCTTGCCGTTGGCGAAAGTCATGGATAGTTGAGAGGGAGCAATGATTTCTTTGCCGTCGCAAGATGCTTGCCAGGTGATGTCTTCTTCCACGTTGACCGTGACGTTCAAAGTCTTGTCTGGCGAACTGACCGTGAGGTCTTTGGCCGCAAGTGGCAAGAGCGACAACAGGGTAATGCCTGTCAATAATGTTCTTTTCATATTTTTCTTTCTTCTTTAGCGGTTTTGTTTGTTGGACTTTAGTCGCTTGTGCGGACCATGTCGTGTATCCATGCTGACGATGTTGTCGTTTCACCTATGTGAAACGCTTTTTTCACATAGGTGAAACATATTTTTCATATAGGTGAAAAATGCTTTTCACATAGGTGAAAAAAGAACAGAATGCAAAAGCGTACATGACATGGTCCTCACAAGTGCCTGACTTTATTCGTTTATCATTCCGTTTATGCCCCATTTGGAGGGTTTCGAACCCATAACAAATTCCAGTATGCCTCCGTTGGCAATGTCGGTGTGGCGGAAGAAGCAGTCGTCCAGCGGTTCGCCGTTCAGTTTGACGGATTGCACGTAAATGTTCTTTTCGCTTGCCCGTTTGGCTTTTATCAGCAGGGTTTTCCCGTTTTCGAGGTAGATGCTCGCTTCTTCAAACGTGGGGCTGGAAATGAGATACAGGTTTTGTCCGGCATTGGGATAGAAGCCCAGCGAGTGGAAGACGTACCATGCCGACATGGAACCGGAATCGTCGTTGCCGGGGATACCCTCCTTTGTGCTGTTGTAACGTTCGCGTAAGGTTTGGCGGACGATTTCCGCTGTGCGGTCGGGACGACCCACGTAATTGTAGAGTGTGGGAGTGAGGAACCCTGGTTCGTTGGATATCTGGAACAACCCCATGAACCACCGTTGGTCCCAACGTTCGTGGGTGAAATAGGTGTCGAGCCTGCGGGTGAACTGTTCTTTTCCACCGCATTTTTCAATCAGCGATTTCATGTCGTGCGGCACGTAGAAAGACATTTCCCAAGAGAATGTTTCATATAAGAAGTCGGGCCATGTGCCTCCCTGAAACACCGAGTAGTCATCTTCGTTCATCCAAGAACCGTTTTCGAGTCGTGGCCAGATAAATCCTTTGAAGCCCAAACTTTCGATGTTTGGATTCCAGATATTTTGCCAATTGTGCGAGCGTAGCAGGTACTTTTCTGCAAGATCTTTCTTTTTCAGCCCTTTGGCCAGTGTGGCAATGGCATAGTCACAGTTGGCATATTCCATGGTTCGTGTGCCGGCCCGTTCGTAGCGGGTCGATACGTAGCCCTTTGTGTTGTAGTCGGTAATGCCTCCGCGTCCTTCTTTTCGTTCGTCATCGCCGGGGGCTACTTCTGCATTCTTTATCATGGCTTCCAATGCCAGTTCGTAGTCGATACCTTTCAACCCTTTCACGTATGCATCGGCAAAGAGAATGTCGCTGTTCGACCCGCCTTGTACCCGCCCGTTGTCATCTCCGCTCCGTCCGTCGGGCATGTAACCGTCGTGTTTGTAAATGTCAAGCAGTGAGCGGAGCATGTCAGCTTGTTTCGTCGGTGTGAGGAGGGTAAACAACGGATGTGTGGCCCGAAATGTGTCCCAAATGCAATAGAAATCATCGTAATAAGGTTCGTCTGATGCCCATTTTGAGTTTTCTCCGGTCTTGTCTACAGGTTGCAGATATGCGTGGTACAGTGCCGTGTAGAATATTTTCTTTTGTTCATCGGTGCCTTTTACCACTACCTTGTTGAGTATTTTTTCCCATTGTTTTACGCATTCACCGCGTACCGTGTCGAAATCCCATGAGGTCATTTCTGCGGCATTCATGCGGGCTTTGCCCGTGCTGAGATAGGAAATGCCTATTTTTGCGGTCACTTTCTGTCCGGCCTGTGTGTGATAGGTGAAGTAGGCACCGGTCATTTCGTTCGTGTCATACTGCACTTTTTCTCCCGGCATTTGTTTGTGGCTTTTCCATGTACCATATTCGGCGGCCGGTGTGTCGAACTGTGCATAGAAATAGACGGTGTACGGTTCTCCTATGTTCCAGCCTCCCCGGATGCGGGTGTAACCTTCGATTTCGGTGTTGGAAAGGATGCGCACTTCCGAACCAACAAAATACTGTCGTTCATGCGATGCGAGGAAACTGCCAAGATCAATGATGATTTTAGAATCGTCTCCGGCAGGAAATGTGTATTCGTGCATGGCGCTGTGTTGCAGGGCCGTGAGTCTGGCAGAAGTATTGTATCTGCTCAATTCAACCTCGTAAAGACCTAGTGCCGCATTTTCGTTTTTACGGGGTGATGAATAGTTGTGTGTGTCTAGTTCACCGGTTATTGGGGCGAATAATACGTTGCCGTATTTGCACCCACCGCCAGTGCCGCTTACATGTACATTGCTGAAACCGTGTATGTTTCCATCGCGGTCCCAACCAGCGTTCCAGTCCTTGTTTCCGCAGTCAGGTCCTACTTTTACCATGCCGAAAGGTACGCAGGCTCCGGGAAAAACGTTACCACCACCATCGACTCCAATGAAAGGATCAACATATTGTGCGAGGTCGGATTGGGCATTTGCGGTAAAGACCACAAATGCCAATGAAATCATATTTAATGCTATTCTGTTCATGTTTTATTCAATCAGTTGGTTTGTTCTATTTCGCTCAAGGGTTCGGCTTTCAAGTTGGGATTGAGTTCTACTTCACGCATAGGCAGCGGCCATACGTAATCTTCATTGGTAAAAGTGGAACGTTGTCTTACTTTCACGTGCCCGGCCCATTTTTTACCTTCTTCTACCACGGAGTATTCTCCGGGATTGTCTAGTTTCATGCCGATGATCCATCCATCTTCGGCGTTCAGCACAGCTTCTGCAATATGCCAGCGACGGATGTCGAAGAAGCGTTGTCCTTCCATTGCAAATTCGACTCTACGTTCGTTGCGGATACGTTCGCGCATCTGGTCCTTGCTCAGTCCGTTGGGAAAGTCGGGCATACCTACCCGCCAACGGGTCATGCCGGCATAGTTACGTATGTTGCGGTCTTTGGCCGGGTCTTCTGCCAGTTCGTTGCGGGCTTCGGCGGCATCAAGATATACTTCTGCCAGACGGATGAGAGGAAAATCCCTGCCGGTATCCCATGTCCCGATAAGGGTGGGGTCGACAAATTTCTTGTATCCGTAACCGGTGGGGCTGCCGTTGTGTTGGTCCATACGGTCGACTCCGGCTTGTCCGGGTTGGCTGTTGTATATGCCTCCAGCCAAAGTGGTGTTACCGCAGTAATAAATGGTAGCGGCTAGTCGCGGATCGCGGTTAACATATGGATTGTTCTCATCGTAGTTGGCCGCAGGGTCGTCAATAGGGTAGGCTGCAGTGTTGCTAACTTTTACATCGTAGGCATCCACTAGTGATTGTGTGGGTACCCACGAATTCCAACCTCCATCGCTGATACAGGCAACTTTTACGGTAAATCCATATAAGGGCCGTTCCAATGTTGTGAATTGGGTGTCGAATATGACTTCACCGCTGGCCGAACTGGCATCGTTGTCATAGAATAGTTTGCGATATGATTCACCGGTCAGTTGGTTTCCGGGAGTGTAAAGACTCTTTCCTGACTTTTTTATGATGCTGTCGGTTGCTGCGACGGCCTGCTCCCAGTACCATTTTTGGTCATCAAAAGGTTTGCGGTAGTCGCCAGCCATGAACATACAGATACGGCTTTTCAATGCTAAGGCGGCCCACTTAGTTGCTCGTCCGTCATCTTTTGTGTCGGGATAGCTTGCGGGAAGATATTTGGCCGCCTTGTCCAAATCAGCTATGATTACCTTGGCGATAGCTTCTTTTTGGGTACGTTTGATGCTCGATGCCTCCTGGATGGTGAGCGGATGGCTAATCCAAGGTACATCACCGAACAGGGCTATCAGGTAGTAGTATTGGTAGGCCCGTTGGAAATAGACTTCGCCTTTGTAACGGTTCTTCAATGCTTCGTCCATAGAAACCTGGTCTATGTTTGTCAGTACATCCACACAGCGGCGGATACATTCGTATCTTCTTTTCCATAGGGTTTGTAGTGCCCCATGGTTCGATTCATAGGCGTTCAGCGTGATTTGTTGGAAATTGCCGAATTGGTTGGAAAACGAGGGAAATGCGTTATCTGAGGCCGCATCTAAAAAAAATAGGTCACATCCATAGCTGTCGTCTTGGGGGAAGGTGTAGGCGTATGTTGCATTTACGGCCCGCTCAGCGTTTTCGGCCGAGGTCCAGTAGTTCTCCTGCCTTTCCTTGTCCGTCGGATACAGTTCGAGGCCATTTGTACAACTGTAGTTCGAGACCAACAGCAGGGCACATGTCAAAAAATTGAAATATTTCATCTTAATATGTTTTATAGTTTCGTTTGTTGTTAGTTTTTTCCTATCGTGATATTCACACCGAATGAATAGGAGGTTAGTTGTGGGTAATAGCTGCCTCCGTTGCTTCCTTCCGGATCATAATAGGGGAAGGATGTCAGGGTGAATAAGTTGTTTGCAGAGAAATAAAGGCGTACTTTCTCCATGCTGGCCTTTTGGGTCCACTTGTTCGGTAGCGTATAACCTACTTGCAGGTTCTTTAGACGGAGATAGGCAGCGTTCCCTACATAGAAAGAGGAAATCTCGTAGTTGTTCTGTTGTCCGTTGGCTTGGCGGGGCAGTTTGGCGTGGGCCATGTTGTCTTCTACCGTTTTGTTCGGATCCCAACGATTTTCCAACAATACTTTTGATGTAGGGTTGAATACCAGTCCTCCGTAGTAGAATTCATCGCGTTTGCCTACACCCTGAAAGAAAATGCGGAAGTCAAATCCTTTCCATTCTCCGTTGATGTCAATTCCGTACATGAAACGTGGTGCACTCCAACCCAAGTAGGTTTTGTCGTTCGAGTCTATAATTCCATCGGGCACTCCATTGGGGCCGGAAATATCAGCATACTTTAGGTCACCTACTCTGATTTGTGATGCGTATCCTTCGGGCTTCGGACTGTTGGCTATTTCTTCTTCCGATGTGAAAAATCCGAGGCATTTATAGCCGTATAATGTGTTCAGAGGATGCCCTTCTTCCGTGATAGTTCGGTCGCCCCGGTAAGGTCCGGTACCTTTCAGGTCGACCACCTCATTCATTTGGTCGGCCAGTGAAAAAGCTACGCTGTAATGGAAGTCACGTATATTGTCACGCCATACCAGTTGTAGTTCTGTTCCCCAGCTTTTCATTTTTCCTGCGTTTTGGGTTGATACGGCTACTCCGATGACATCGGAAACAGGCAGGTCCAGCAGGATGTTGTCTGTATATTTCTGATACCAGTCGAACACACCCGACAGACGGTTGTTGAACAAGGCAAAATCAAATCCGAGGTCAAGTACGGTAGATGTTTCCCAAGTGAGGTCATAGTTAGGTAGTTTGCTTAGAAATGATCCTGGAACGAATCCGTGTCCGAACATGTATTCTTGTGAACTGTTGGCCATGACGTTTGCATATTGGTAGAGTCCGATGGTTTGGTTGCCTACCGACCCGTAACTGCCTCTTATTTTGAAGTTGTCGAGTATTGAACGGCTCCAGTCCATAAAACCTTCTTCAGACAGACGCCATCCAATGGAACCGGAAGGGAACACAGCGTACTGACGTCCAGGGGCCAGGCGTGAGGAACCATCATAGCGTACGTTGAACTCGGCCATGTACTTGCCGGCGTAGTCATAATTGGCACGTCCGAAGTAGGAGAACATGCGCCATTCGTCCGAACTTCCGCTCACCGTCCGCTGGTCTCCCGTACCAGTGGCTCCATCTATTTCTTCCATTTCGTTGTCGGGAATGTTTTTTCGATTGGCATTCATCCAATGACTTTTGTAATGTTCATCGGTAAAACCTCCCAAAACTTTGAAGTGATTTTGTCCGAAGGAGTTTTCGTAGCTAAGCAAAGTTTGGAGTGTGTATTGGTTACGCCCGGTCATGGATTTGCTCACACTGTTCGGGTCGTTGCTGTACTTTATGCTACCGTCATCGTTGACGAATGGAATTGTCTTGTATATACTGCTACTCCCTACGTTCCAGATGTTGTCGGACAGTTGTCCTGTGAACGTCAGCCCTTTCACGATTTCCCAGTTCACGCTCAGGTTCATCATCAGGTTGCTGTCATCGCTTTTGGTGTGTCCGCCGTCTGTAATCCAGGCTACAGGGTTGGCATCTTCGTTGTTTAAATGTCCCCAGTCACCGTTTGACCGCTTTACGGGAATATAGGGTGCCATGTTCAGCACGCTTCCGAATATGTCGCCATAATGGTCGGGTTCCTGGGTGGAACTTTTGTAGTAAGCAAATCCACCGGTAATGTTTATACGGTCGGTGATCTCTGAACTTAAGTTCATACGGACGTTATATTTCGAGAAATCGGTGTAAGGAATTAACCCAGATTGTTGGGTATATCCTCCAGACATCATATATGACATTTTTTTCGAGCCTCCGGTCACTCGGACACTAGCCAGGTGCATCCCGTCGTGTGGACGTACAACTTCGTTCCACCAGTTTGTGTTGGCGTAGTGGTCAAGATCGCTGCCATCGCGCATGGCGGCGATTTGCTCTGGCTGGAACTGAATGTTGCCTCCGCCTTGTGTGTAGGCTTCATTTACCAGCATGGCATAGTCCCATGAATCGTTTAGTTCGGGTACGTAGACAGGGGTTTGTAAAGAGTAGGAATAGTTTAAGTCAATAACAGGCTTGCGGTCTTTGTCACCCTTCTTGGTTGTGACAAGCAAAACACCGTTTGAGGCACGTGAACCATAAATGGCGGTGGAGGATGCATCTTTTAATACAGAGATGGACTCTATGTCGACGGGGTTCAGGGCATTGAACTCACCCATGCCGGCCGGCATCCCGTCGATGACGACCAAAGGTTCTGTGTTGCCCAATGTCCCGGCTCCACGTATGTTGATGGTCGGATTGCTACCAGGTTTCCCGCCGCCATCGGTGATGATGAGTCCCGGTGTGATACCTTGTAATGATTGTCCTATGGTGGCTACGGGCATTTCTTCAATGGACTTGCCCTGAACCATATCGATAGCTCCTGTCACACTGGTTTTCTTTTGTGTGCCATAACCTACTACCACTACTTCATCCAATACAATAGGGTGGATACTGATGCTGAAAGAACTCCGTCCGTCAATATGAACGGTTTCCTTTTTATATCCGATGTAGGATATTTCCAGCATTCCATCGGCCGGGGCTTCAATGCTGAACTTGCCATCTATGTCGGACACCGTTCCTATATTGGAACCGGAAATCAGGACATTTGCTCCTATGACAGGAGATTGCAACTCATCATAAATGACACCGGTTACGGTCATGGTGTCGCTTTGTTTGTTCTTGTTGTCTGAGTGTGTGTCGAAAATGACAATCGATTTTTCGGAAACAATGTTGTAGTCCAACATTTTGTCTTGTAAGGCTTCATCAAGTACGGTAGAAACATTTGCGTTTTTCCGTGAAATGGTGATGTCTTGTTTGTTGTCCAGTACAACATTCCGGTAGGCAAACCGATAAGAGGTCTGCTTTTCAATGACAGAGAACAACTCTTTGAGAGTCGCATTTTTCAGTTCGATGGTCACTTGTTGTTCTTGTGCCGACAAGGCTTGTATGCTTCCTCCTATGAAGAAGAACATGATGACCAGCTGTCTGAATCCTAAACTTATAAGTCTTTTCATACAACTTTTGATGTTTGGTTTGTTAATTGTTAATTCAAGATTGTACCAAGAAAGACAATGTTTGAAGAAAAAGGTACTTTAAAAAATATATGTTGTAAAACATGTTTTTGCGTATGCAGGAGAGGAAAAGAAGGAACCTGCATAAAAACAGAAACCGGAAAGCAGGTTATAGGGCTTTCCGGTTTCTGTTTGGGTAGGTGGAGAAAAAGCGTTAATCGGCAGAGAAATAAATTGTTTTATTGTCTATACGATACTTCATGTGATACGAGTATTTTAACACTTCTAATGCATCGAGCAGGTTGTCAGCCGGTATTTTCCCGGTAAACAAATCTGTATTTATACTGTCGTGCGACTCGATGCAGATACGGACTCCGTAGTTCTGTTCCAAGTCTGATAGGACTTGTTGCAGCTCTTGGTTCGAGAATGCGAGTTCGCCGTTTCGCCAGGCAGAAGCGTTTTCCGGGACTTCTTCTTTGATGATAGATATGCGTCCGTTATGACAATCGAGTATGGCTTTTTGGTTGGGAAAAAGTTCTTTTTCTTCTTTTCGCGAGGATAGCAAAACATGTCCTTCCTCCAATGTGAGTGACATAGTGTTGTTCCCAGAATAGGCATGCAGGTTGAATTTGGTGCCAAGTACCTTGATTCTCAAATCTTTTGTGTGGATGATGAATGGAATGGAAGGATTGGTGGCCACATCAAAATAGGCTTCCCCGTTGAATTGTATGTTGCGTTCTTTGTAGTTGAATTCTCCGGGAGAGTAGGTCATGAATGTGTTTGTATTGAGGGTGACCTGGGTACCATCGGGCAAGGTGATGTTGGCTCGTTCCCCTTCTTGGGTCGAGAACAAGATTTCTCCGTTTGATAGTTTGACCGTTTCGCGATAGAAATGGATGGATGTCAGAAGAAGCAATGGCAGCAATATGGCGGCGGCTATCCGGAAGATATGGCCGGGTAACCTGTATGAATGTTTGGATGGCTGGATGTCGCTGTCAATTTGTTCTTTTATGATTTTCAGTCGTTCGGAGACCACAGGGTCGCTTTTGAATATGTCTGCATTCCAACTCTCGCGAAGTCTCTCTTCAAGCTGTTTTTCAGTCATGCCGTTGACCTGTTTGCGGAGTTCCGTCAGCTCGGCCGGGGTCAGTGAGTTGTCTTTATATTTATTTTCCAGTTCGTTCATGTGTTTGTGCCTATAATAAAAGTAAGACAGCAAAGAGGCTTGCAAGTACTAAAAATATAAATAATTTAACATTATGAGTAGGGTGATAAATGTGTCGGTATTTTTTAATAGTTCGCGCAGTGCCTTCAAGCCGGTAGAAAGGGCATTCTTTATGGTCTGCTCGTTCAGTTGGAGGGTTGCAGCGGTTTCTTTGACGGACAATTGTTCCAATTTGCAGCATCGAATGACTTTCTGCTGGGTAGCAGTCAACTTTTTCATTGCCTTGTTCAAAGATCTGCAGAAATCATCGTATTCTATCAGATTGCAGGTGTCGCATGCAGCGTATTTTTCGGCGTTGTAATAATTCACGTATTCTTCAAACTCGAATGAATTGATTCGTTGTTTGTACCGGTTTATGATTTGGTTTTTGGCAATCTTGAAGATAAAGGCTCCGATACTCTCGTCGTGGACGATGCTGTGCCGGTTCAACCACAGTTTTGTGAATACATCCTGCACTATTTCTTCTGCATCTTCTTTTGATTTTACATATTGCATGGAATAGGCGTAAAGCCTGACCGAATACAATGTGTATATCTTGTCAAAAGCTTTTAATGAATTTTTTTTCAGTTGTTGTACAAGGATTGTTTCGTCCATGAAAAAGGATTAAAAAGAGAGTGGATGTGAACTGCAGCCATGACACCCCGTTGTCGGTGTCATGGCTGCGGAGGAAGCGGTTAGAAGTACTTCACTTCTTTGCCTTCGATGGAGCTGAGCAGGTTGTTGGCCAGCCGGCTGGCGCCGAAGCGGAACAGTTTGTTGTTGAGCCACTCGGTGCCCAGTATTTCTTTGACCAGTGTGTAGTGTTTTACGGCATCCTCGGTGGTCGATATGCCTCCTGCCGGTTTGTAGCCTACTTTCTGGCCGTTCTTTTCGTTCCATTGCTTGATGGCCTGGCACATGACGTAGGTGGCTTCGGGTGTGGCCGACACGGAAGTCTTGCCGGTCGATGTCTTGATGAAGTCGGCTCCGGCCGACATGGCCACCAGCGAGGCTTTCATGATGTTTTCGGCCGTTTTCAGTTCGCCTGTTTCGAGAATCACTTTCAGGTGTGCGTCGCGGCATGAGGCTTTTATCTCGCTCAGTTCGTCGTACACTTCTTCGTAGCGGCCTTCGAGGAACTTGCCGATGGAGATGACGACATCGATTTCGGTGGCTCCTTCGAGCACGGTCATGGCTGTTTCGGCCACTTTTATTTCAAGGAAGGTCTGCGAGGCGGGAAAGCCTCCGGCCACGGCGGCAATGCCTACGTTTTCGGTGAGCGTTTCCTTGACAACGGGCACGAGTGCCGGGTAGACGCACATGGCGGCCACGTTGGGCAGATGGGGGAAGTGTTGCTTGAATTCGTTTACCTTGCGGGTCATCGATTCGATGCCTGCATGCGTGTCGCTGCCGTTCAGCGAGGTCAGGTCAATCTGGTTCAGACACTGTTTGTACACGGCGGGAGTGTCGTTTTCCGCAAAATGGGCGGAGAGTATTTTCTCCACTTCCTGTTTCACAACTTCATCATTCAACTTGCAGTTGTAAACCTTGAAAAGTTCTTCGAAATTCGTCATAATATGTAGTGATTGATGATTGTTACGTGCATGCGTGCTTGCCAGGTGCGTGTTCAGCCCTTGGCGGTCAGCTTGCTGTTGTTCAGGTGGCGTTCCTTGTCGCGGTCGGTCTTTTTCTGCAGGTTCTGCCTGAAGGCTTCGGTCAGGTTCACACCCGTCTGGTTGGCCAGGCAGATGAGCACCCACAGCACATCGGCCATTTCGTCGGCCAGGCTGCTGCCCTTGTCCGACGGTTTGAACGATTGGTCTCCGTAGGTTCTCACCATGATGCGTGCCAGTTCGCCCACCTCCTCGGTCAGTATGGCCATGTTCGACAGTTCGGAAAAATACCTCACGCCGTAGGTCTTTATCCACTCGTCAACCTGTTTCTGTGCTTCGTCCAGTGTCATGTGCATGTCTTTCTTTCCGGCCTCGGCCCGTGTGTGGATTGAGGCCCTGGTTTCATTCGTTCAGCCGTGCGATGATGGTTTCGTTCCCGGTTGTGTTGTCGCCCACCTGCACGTATATCTCGGTGTCGAGCGGGAAGTAGAGGTCGACCCGCGAGCCGAACTTGATGAATCCGAGCTGTTCGTTGATGTGGCAGTTCTTGCCTTCGCGTGCATAGGTGACAATGCGCCGGGCCAGCGCGCCGGCAACCTGGCGCACCAGTATCTGGGTTTTCGAGGGAGTTTCAATAACCACGGTCGAGCGTTCGTTTTCCGTGCTCGACTTGGGCAGGTAGGCCATCCGGTGGTTGCCGCTGTGATGGACGGACTTGATGATACGTCCCGACACGGGATACCAGTTGGCGTGTACGTTGAACACCGACATGAAGATGGATACCTGGATGCGCCGGTCACCGAAATACTCGGGTTCTTCGGTCGGTTCCACCACCACAATGGTGCCGTCGGCGGGGGCCACCACCAGCCCCGAATCATCTATTTCCACCACCCGGTTCGGGTTGCGGAAGAAGTAGGTGAAAAAAATCAGTATCAGGGAGGCGATGATGGTGGAAATGGCGAATATGATTTTCGGGTAGTGCATGTACACCACCAGGTTGATGACAAAAAGCACGAAGCAGAGGCCCAGCAAAATCCAGTAGCCTTCCTTATGTATTTTTGTGTACTTCATACGAACGAATATTTATGAATCGTAAAACAAAAGTATGGAAAAAGATTTACCCGAGCAAAATTATGGGCAATTCTTTTCCGCCCCGTACCGACTGAACCGCCACACGTGCCGTGCTGTCCGCTTTTCCGCAGGCACGCCGGTCGCTTTTTGCAGGCATGCAGTCTGACTTGTGCAGGCACGGAATTTCAACCGTGTGCGGTGTTGCGCCCTGTACGGTTGTGGCCGTTTCATTTTCCCGATAAGTGTATCAGGGAAACTCGTTCGGAAAGCATAATATTAAACATAAATAAGGGGAAAAAATAACGCTTCGCTCCCCCGCCGTTGGCCGGAAAACGTACCAGTTTGTTTTTTTCCCCCCCCGTCCGCAACCATCCGGATGCGTTCTTTGCTTCGTTTCTTTCTCCGCGGCGAAAGAAGTCGGGGGCGCAGGGACGGAAGGGCAATGAGCGGGAAATCTGTTTGCTTGTCCTGAACAGCACATACCGTTGGGTTTAAACTGTAAATTTGAAAGTCAAAACGGAAGTCAAAACGGAAGTAATAATATTAAACATAAACTTAAACATAAACAAGGGGAAAAAATAACGCTTCGCTCCCCCCGCTGTTGGTCGAAAAAAGTACCAATTTGTTTTTTTTGAGAGGTGTGAAAATGCACCCTGGTCTGTTTCCCGGCCGGGAACAGCGCTCGTGCGGCAAAAACTTTTCTCAATCGGCAGGAAATGCTTGTCTTTACATAAGGCAGGGGGCGGTTCGTGAGATTCAAACTGAAAACTGCGTTTTCATTTGTTTCTCCGCTCGCCTTTCACTATCTTTGCCTTCCGTTACGGAACATGAACTGAATTTAGTAAACAATGCTCCTGCGCCCGTGCGTCGGTGTGTGTCATTGCCGGCACGGGCGGGGAATAATTCTTGATAAAACAATGGACTTGTCTTTGCTTACCGCGATTTCTCCGGTTGATGGACGTTACCGTTCGAAGACAGAACGGTATGCCGATTATTTTTCAGAATACGCTTTGATCCGCTATCGTGTGCTGGTCGAAGTGGAGTATTTCATTGCCTTGTGCGAGCTTCCGCTGAAGCAGTTGGAACCGGTGCAGCCCGGCCTGTTCCCGAAACTGAGGGAGATATATACAGGCTTTACGGCGGCCGATGCCGGAAAAATAAAGGAAATAGAGAAAGTGACCAATCACGACGTGAAAGCCGTGGAGTATTTCCTGAAGGAAAAGTTCGATGCGCTCGGGCTGTCGGCCTTCAAGGAATTCATACATTTCGGCCTCACTTCGCAGGATATAAACAACACGTCGGTGCCCCGTTCGGTGAAGGATGCTCTCAATGAAGTGTATTATCCCGAAATGGAAAGACTGATATACGAACTGAACCATCTGGCCGAAGAATGGCGCGACGTGTCCATGCTTGCCAAGACGCACGGACAACCTGCATCGCCCACCCGCCTGGGCAAGGAAATCATGGTGTTCGTGAGCCGTCTGCAGCAGCAGATGGCCCTGTTGAAGGCCGTGCCGCTTTCGGCGAAATTCGGCGGCGCCACCGGCAACTTCAACGCGCATCACGTGGCCTATCCTACCATTGACTGGAAGGCGTTCGGCAACCGCTTCGTGGCCGAAAAACTGGGGCTGGAGCGTGAACCGTGGACGACCCAGATTTCGAACTATGACAACCTGGCGGCTTTGTTCGACGGCATGAAACGCATCAACACGGTGTTGATTGACCTGTGCCGCGACATTTGGACCTACGTGTCGATGGAGTATTTCAAACAGCGCATCAAGGCGGGCGAAGTGGGTTCGTCGGCCATGCCTCACAAGGTAAACCCGATAGATTTTGAAAACGCGGAAGGTAATTTGGGCATGGCCAATGCTGTGTTGGGATTCCTGGCTTCGAAACTGCCCGTGTCGCGCTTGCAGCGTGACCTCACCGACAGCACCGTGCTGCGCAACGTGGGAGTGCCGTTTGCACATACCATGATAGCCACGCAAAGCATACTGAAGGGGCTGGGCAAACTGCTGCTCAACGAAACGGCTATCTACCGCGACCTTGACCATACCTGGGCGGTGGTGGCCGAAGGCATTCAGACCATCCTGCGCCGCGAAGGATACCCGACACCCTACGAAGCATTGAAGGCGCTGACCCGCACGAACAATGAAATCACCGAACAGTCCATCAGTGAGTTCATTGACACCTTGCAGGTGAGCGAGGCGGTGAAGGAAGAGCTGCACCGCATCACTCCGCGCAACTATACCGGAATGTAAGGTAGCCTGTTTTTTTGTAACAAGTAAATTTTGAAAAAGACGGTGTGTCTGATACGCCTTGCCGAAAATAATGGAAGATGGGCGTTCTGACACACCCTCCAAGCATACAGATGTTCAAGTTTTGGTCACTCATCAAGCGTTTCATCCCGCCGTACAAGAAGTACGTCGTGCTGATATTCCTGTTCCACATTCTGTCGACGGTGTTCAGCCTGTTCTCCTTTGCGGCCCTGATACCCATATTGCAGATATTGTTTGGCATATCGACCACCATAAGGGCCTATGTGCCCTGGAACTGGGATGACGGTGTGCGCAGCGTGTTCGAAGCGTGGAAGAACAACGTGTTCTACCATGTCGAGTCGCTCATACAGAGTGCCGGTCCGGTGATGGCGCTGGTGTACATATCGCTTTTTCTGGTGGTGATGACGGTGCTTAAGGTCGGCACGTCTTACCTGGGTTCATACTTCCTGATACCGGTGCGTACAGGGGTGTTGCGCGACTTGCGCCGGCAGCTCTATGGCAAAATCATGCAACTGCCTCTCGGCTTTTTCTCGGACGAACGCAAGGGAGACATCATGGCCCGCATGACCGGCGATGTGAACGAGGTGGAAGTGTCCATCATGAGTTCGCTCGACATGGTGTTCAAGAATCCGGTCATGATAGTCATGTATCTTGTTGTCATGTTCAGTCTGAGCTGGCAGCTGACGGTGTTTGCCCTGATATTCCTGCCCATAGGGGCCTGGGCTGTGGGCAAGATTGGCAAGTCGCTCAAGAAACGCTCGAAACAGGGACAGGAACAGACCGGCGAACTGCTGTCGCAGATAGAGGAAACACTGGGTGGCCTGCGGGTAATCAAGGCCTTCAACGCCGAGAAGAAACTGGAATACCGCTTTGAACAGTTGAACGAGAAACTGCGCCGCACATTCAACAAGATAAACCGCAAACAGGCTTTGGCTCACCCGGTGAGCGAATTGCTGGGTACGGTTATCATTGCCATATTGCTGTGTGTGGGCGGCATGTTCATCCTGAGCGACCAGAGTGGCCTTACGGGGGCGTCGTTCATTTACTATCTCACCATTTTCTATTTGATTATCAATCCGGCAAAGGAACTGTCGAAGGCGACCTACAGCATTCAGAAAGGCTTGGCCTCGGTGGAACGGGTGGACAAGATTCTGAACGCCACGAACGACATTGCTGAACCTGCCGAGCCGAAGTCGCTGCCGGCTTTTTCCGACAAGATTGTTTACCGGAACCTGTGGTTCAAGTATCAGAACGACTGGGTGCTGCGCGACATTAACCTCACGGTGCCCAAAGGCAAGACCGTCGCGTTGGTGGGACAGTCGGGCTCGGGCAAGTCGACCATGGTCGACCTGCTGCCGCGCTACTACGACCCGCAACAGGGTGAAATTACCATCGATGGCATTAATCTGAAGGACTTGCGCACGAAAGACATACGGGCATTGATTGGCAACGTGAACCAGGAGGCCATATTGTTCAACGACACGTTCTACAACAACATTACGTTTGGAGTGGAGAATGCTACCATGGAGCAGGTGATGGAGGCGGCCAGGATTGCCAATGCGCACGACTTTATCATGGCCACGGAACATGGCTACGAAACGACCATTGGCGACCGCGGCGGAAAACTTTCCGGCGGACAGCGCCAGCGCATCAGCATAGCCCGTGCCATTTTGAAGAACCCTCCCATTCTGATACTCGATGAGGCGACCTCTGCACTCGACACCGAGTCGGAAAAAATGGTGCAGGAAGCACTCGAAAACCTGATGCAGAATCGTACGACCCTGGTGGTGGCACACCGCCTTTCCACCATAAAGAAAGCCGATGAGATATGCGTGATGCACGAGGGACGCATTGTGGAACGGGGCCGACATGACGAACTGGTGGCTTTGAACGGATATTATAAACGTCTGGTGGATATGCAGTCATTCTGAAAAAACTTCTCAAAAAAAGTTTAATCGTTCTTTTTTCTGTTTACAAATGAATGGTTTCTGCCGAAAAAAACTAATTTAGCAGTCTGATAGAAATACATGGATATGGAAAACAATTATTGCGTTATCATGGCCGGAGGGGTTGGAAGCCGTTTCTGGCCCTTTAGCCGGAACGACCGTCCCAAACAGTTTCTCGATTTCTTCGGGACCGGGCGCTCTTTGCTTCAGCTGACTTTCGACCGTTTCTCGCAGGTGGTGCCTGTCAAAAACATACTGGTTGTGACAAACCACATATACAAGGACTTGATTCTGGAACAGTTGCCCGAAATATCGCCCGACCAGGTCCTGCTCGAACCGCACAGACGCAATACAGCCCCGTGTGTGGCTTATGCCGTGAGCCGTATCAAGGCACTGACCGACAAGGCAAACATTATCGTGGCCCCATCGGATCACCTCATTGTGAAGGAAGGGGCTTTTCTCGACACCTTGCGCGAAGGGCTCGAATTCATAGAACGGAACAACGTGCTGCTCACGCTGGGCATTCAGCCGAGCCGTCCCGAAACCGGATACGGATACATTCAGGTGGCCGAAGGCGATGGCGCGTTGCGGAAAGTGAAAACCTTCACCGAAAAGCCGAACGCCGAATTGGCCCAGGTGTTTTTTGAAACGGGCGAGTTCTATTGGAATTCGGGTATCTTTTTGTGGAATCTGCAGGCCATTGACGAAGCGTACCGGACCTTGTTGCCCGAAATGGCCCACAAGTTTGAAGAAGGACGCGGAAAATGGAATACGCCCGATGAACAGAAGTTTGTCGATGAAATGTATCCGGCCTGCCAGAACATATCCATAGACTACGGCATCATGGAAAAGGCCTCGAACGTGTATGTGCTTTGTTCGGACTTCGGCTGGACAGACCTGGGCACCTGGGGCTCGCTTTATGAAATGTCGGAAAAGGACGAACAGCGCAATGTCACGCTGAAGTGCCAGGCGGTGTATTACGACAGCGAAAACAATGTTGTGGCTCTGCCCGAGGGAAAACTGGTGGTGGTACAGGGACTGGACGACTACATCGTGGCCGAGTCGGACAACGTGCTCCTTATATGCAAAAAGTCGGATGAACAGCGCATCCGTCAGTTTGTGAACGACGTGAACGTCATGTTTGAAGGTGAATATAATTGAATGATCACATTTCCGCAGTCTTTGCCGGGGAGAGGCTTTTACGGTTTGCCCGCTTAAGACTGCGGCTGGATATGGAACTATGAATGTGTTGCTTGTGACAATACCGGCAGTCGTGGTGTTTCTGACCGCCTATCTGCTGTTGGACCGCCTGCTGAAGAATGAAGACCGGAGGCGGGCTTCGGAACTGCAGAAACAGGACCGGGCGGCTGTTGTGTCGGTGCGTTTGCGTGCTTATGAGCGGCTTGCGCTTTTTCTGGAGCGTACGCAGCCTGCTGCCTTGATGGTTGAGGCGGTGCAGCCGGGCATGACCTGTCTGCAACTGCAGGCCCGCTTGCTGGAAACCATCAGGCATGAATATGCGCACAACGTGTCGCAACAGGTGTACGTGAGCGATGAGTTGTGGGAGGCGGTTGTTTCGGCCAAGGAGAGCCTGATGGGCCTGGTGAACACTTGTGCGGCTTCGTGCGACCCGAAGGCCGGAGCGCAGGTGCTGGCCGAAAGAATTGTCCAGACGTATTCTTCCGTTTCCGACACACCGTCGGAGGTGGCCTTGTCTCTTCTGAAGAAGGAAGTGAGCAAAAACTTCTGGTAGAGGAATACAGCCCTGCTGCCTGGGAAAATGTGATTGAAGAGGCCGTTGCTGCGGGCTCTTTGGTGTATATAAAACAGTCAATCGGTAAATGACAAAAAGAAACTGGTTTTGGTGTGTGCTGCTATGCAGCCTGTCGCTTGTGTCGTGCAAGGAAGATGAGCAATGCCGGCAGGAGCGTTATGTGCGCATGTATGTGGGGTTCTATCGGATTAACACGAACACGGCTACCGGCGAACAGACGGAAGGAAAACTGTATGTCGACACGCTCAGTGTACAGGGTGTGGGGCTCGATGGCTACATATATGAAAAGGTTCCACGCAAAGATTCGGTGCAGCTGCTGCTGAACAATCAGGTGGATGTGTCGGAGTTTGTCTTCACATTTGAAGACACGCTGCGCCGGCAGGTGCTGACAGACACGCTCAGCGTGCATTATGCGCGGATGGAGTCGTACCTGTCTTTCGAATGCGGATGCCTGTATACGTTTACCATAGACTCTGTTGAAACGCGGGCCACCCGCAACTTCATCGATTCCATTGTTATTAACTCGAAAGAAGTCAATACGGCGAATGTTGAGAATATTAAAATATATCATACTCCTTAGTGCCGGCTGTTGCTGTGCGGGGCTGTTTGCGCAAGACCCGAATGCGGCAGAAACCGCAACACAGGAAACGGCCCCGGTTGTGTATCGGGGTCTGCTGGTTGAGGCGGATGCATTTTCGGCGGTGCTTTCGGCGGTGAACCGCGAAACCTATTCGCTGGAAGCCGGTGTGCGGGCCAATCTGCTCGACAAGTATTTTCCGGCCATAGAGATGGGGGTGGCAGGAGCCGACCGTGTGTCGGTCAACGGATACGGATTCAAAACCAATGGTTTCTTTGCCCGGGTAGGGATGGACTATAACCTGTTGAAGCCCCTGCCGGACGATGCCCGCATCCACCGTTATTTCTTTGTCGGTTTGCGCTATGCTTTCAGTCCTTTTGTTTACGATGTGACCGATATCCGGGTTGACAACGGCTATTGGGGGGAAGGCGAGGTGAAAAATTACATGGATGTGAGCACGGTAAAACACTGGATGGAAGTGGTGGGCGGACTGCATGTGGAGGTGTTCCGGCATTTTTACATGGGCTGGGGACTTCGCTGGAAAATACAGTTCGGCACGGATGCGGCAGGAGAAGTGTCGCCGTGGTTTGTGCCGGGCATAGGAATCAAGTCGATAGGAAATGTCAGTTTCAATTATACGGTAGGATATATGTTTTAGACCGTGGACCGTATGACTGCGGATAGCATTGGAGGAATAATCTTCCGCAAAAGAAGCAAGTATTCATTAAAACACGAATAAGATATGAATTCAATCCAACAATTAAATCGTGCTGCGGACAACATTCGCATATTGTCGGCGGCTATGGTAGAAAAGGCAAAATCAGGACATCCCGGCGGTGCCATGGGTGGAGCCGATTTTATCAATGTGTTATATGCTGAATTTTTGGAGTATGACCCGGAAAACCCTTCATGGGAAGGGCGTGACCGCTATTTCCAGGATCCGGGTCACATGTCGCCCATGCTCTATTCAGTGTTGGCGGCTGCCGGAAAGTTTACCATGGACGACCTGAAGCAGTTCCGGCAATGGGGAAGTCCAACACCCGGACACCCCGAACGCGACATCATGCGCGGAATTGAAAACACTTCAGGACCGCTTGGACAGGGACATGCGTTTGCCGTGGGGGCTGCAATCGCGGCTAAATTCCTGAAGGCGCGTTTTGGAGAACAGATGAACCAGACCATATATGCTTTCATCTCCGATGGCGGGATTCAGGAAGAAATATCGCAGGGAGCCGGACGCATTGCCGGACACCTCGGGCTGGACAACCTGATTATGTTCTACGACTCGAACGATGTCCAGCTTTCGACCAAGACCGATGCAGTGACAAGCGAAGATATCAGAAAAAAATATGAGGCTTGGAATTGGCTGGTGCTGGAAATAAACGGTAACGATGCGGCTCAAATACGCCAGGCACTGACTGCGGCAAAAGCCGAAAAGGCACGTCCTACACTGATTATCGGTAAAACGGTTATGGGTAAAGGTGCTGTCAAGGCCGATGGCTCCTGCTTTGAAGGACAGACATCGACCCACGGTCAGCCGTTGGGCAGCAGTGGAGCTTCGTATGAAGAAACCATAAAACATTTGGGAGGCGATGTGGAAAATCCGTTCGTCCTTTTTGAAGAAACCAAGGAACTTTATGCCCGCCGTCGCGAAGAACTGAAGAAATTGGTGGCCGAAAAGAAGGCAATGCAGGCTGAATGGGCCAAGGCGAACCCCGAACAGGCAGAAAAACTGAAGTTCTATTTTTCGGGACAGGCTCCTGTGGTGGACTGGGATGCCATTGTCCAGAAACCGAACCAGGCAACCCGTTCGGCATCGGCCACCGTGCTCGCTCATTTGGCGCGCCAGGTAGGCAACATGATTGTGTCGAGTGCCGACCTCTCCAATTCCGACAAGACAGATGGATTCCTGAAAGAAACGAAAGCTTTTGAAAAAGGCGATTTTTCAGGCGCATTCTTGCAGGCAGGTGTTTCCGAACTCACAATGGCCGCACTTTGTGTGGGTATGAGTCTGCATGGTGGGGTGATTCCGGCTTGTGCCACTTTCTTTGTCTTTTCCGATTACATGAAGCCGGTGGTACGCATGGCTGCGCTGATGGAAACGCCGGTCAAGTTCATTTGGTCGCATGATGCATTCCGTGTGGGCGAGGATGGTCCTACACATGAACCGGTGGAACAGGAAGCACAGCTTCGTCTGATGGAAAAACTGCAGAACCACAAGGGGCACAACTCCATGCTGGTGTTGCGTCCGGCTGATGTGGAGGAAACAACCGTGGCCTGGCGCATGGCTATGGAAAATGTGTCGACCCCGACCGGATTGATTCTTTCCCGTCAGAACATAACCGATTTGCCGGCTGTGACCTCCCGCAAGGAAGAAGCACAACAGGCCTTCAAGGGTGCCTATGTGGTATGCTCGGACGACACTCCGGACGTTGTGCTGGTGGCATCGGGTTCTGAAGTCTCCACCTTGGCCGAGGGAGCCGCTTTGCTTCGGGCCGATGGTGTGAAGGTGCGGCTGGTGTCTGTCCCCTCCGAAGGATTGTTCCGCACGCAGTCCGCAGCATATCAGGACTCTGTCATTCCGGCAGGTGCCAAGGTGTTTGGACTTACAGCCGGGCTTTCCGTTACGCTGGAAGGACTGGTTGGCAGCAACGGACGTGTATGGGGCTTGAATTCCTTCGGTTTTTCAGCTCCTTATAAAGTGCTCGACGAAAAACTCGGATTCACTGCACAAAACGTTTATGAACAAGTGAAGTCCATGCTGTAATGTCTCAGCAGAGAGAAAGATAGAATGCAAACGGGTGGGCAATGGATATGTGAATATCGGCCTGCCCGTTTGTTCGTGAATAATTAATGAAAGCCGATGAATTCCGCCCTGAGAAGACGGAGAACGGGTATATCGGTTCGCTAAGACAAAACATACTACATGGATATTATTTCAATCATTTTGCTTGCTGTGGGATTGGCCATGGACTGCCTGGCGGTGTCGGTGAGCAAGGGCATTTGTGCAAGGAGGTTTTATGTCGGATATGCTCTGCGCATGGCGTTTCTTTTCGGCCTGTTCCAGGGACTGATGCCACTGGCCGGCTATGCGGTGAGCAGTCTGTTTGCCGAGCAAATCAAGGCGGTTGACCATTGGGTGGCCTTCCTGCTGTTGGGCTTTATCGGTGGCCGGATGATAGTGGAGACATACAGACACACGGACGATTGTCCGGTCGACGGGGAAATGCCGGCTCAAAGACACTATGCATGGTCAGCGTTGCTTCCGCTGGCTTTTGCAACCAGCATCGATGCCTTGGCAACCGGTGTTGTGTTCGTGCCTTTCAAGGAGTGGTTAGTGACAGCCGTGTTGATTATCGGGTTGGTCAGTTTTCTTTTTTCCTTTGCCGGCACCTATATAGGCGTTTGTTTCGGCCGGCGTTTTCATTTCAAGGTGGAACTTGTTGGAGGAGTCATTCTCGTGCTTATCGGGTTGAAAATACTGTTGGAGCATCTGCTCGGTTCATAGACACTCCAGACTTTTTGCTATCGAATTGAAAATATCGCATGCTTGTGCCGTCCATGTATTACCGCACGAAGTGTTTGCCGGTGGTAGTCTTTTTTGATTTCTTCAGTGGGTAAATGTAAAAAAAAAACTATCTTTGTGCTTTCAAAATTGTGTCAGTGATTGGTATTCAGCGGTTGATGACGAACGGTTGAGAGCGTGAGGGTAGATGTTGCAGTGTCATGTGCAGCCCTTGGCCCGGGCCTTTCCCATTTCCTCTTTTCCTTTTCTCTGATCTGTAAATATAAACAAGCTATGAACATATCGTATAATTGGCTGAAGGAATACATTAATATTGATGTTACGCCGGACGAACTGTCGAAGATATTGACCTCTATCGGGCTGGAAACCGGTGGAGTTGAAGAAGTGCAGACAGTCAAAGGCGGACTTGAAGGACTGGTTGTGGGAGAGGTGCTCACGTGTACAGACCACGAAAACTCGGACCATTTGCATGTGACCACGGTCGATGTAGGCGCGGAAGCTCCCTTGCAGATTGTGTGTGGGGCTCCCAATGTGGCCGCCGGGCAGAAAGTGATTGTGGCTACGGTCGGCACCAAACTCTATTCGGGTGAAGAAACGTTTACCATCAAACGTTCGAAGATACGTGGAGTGGAATCGTTCGGTATGATTTGTGCCGAAGACGAAATAGGGGTAGGCACGAGTCATGACGGCATCATCGTTCTGCCGGCCGATGTTCCGGTTGGTACGCTGGCCAAAGACTACTATAACATAAAAAGCGATTACGTGCTCGAGGTGGATATTACCCCCAACCGGGCCGATGCCATTTCGCATTACGGTGTGGCACGCGATGTGGCGGCTTATTTCTCCATTCGTAACCCGAAGGTGCGTCTGCAGAAACCTTCGGTCGATGCGTTTGAGGTGAATGAACCACAGAGCCGGGTTCAGGTGTCGGTGGAAAATACGAAGGCCTGCCCGCGCTACTCGGCACTGACCATTGAAGGAGTGACGATTGCCGACTCGCCCGAATGGCTGCAGGATCGTCTGCGTACCATAGGGGTGCGCCCCATAAACAATGTGGTGGACGTGACGAACTTCGTCATGTTCGAAATGGGACAGGCGCTGCATGCTTTCGATGCCGACAAGATACGGGGAGGAAAAGTGTGTGTGAAGAACTTGCCTGAAGGAACCTCCTTTGTCACACTCGATGGGGTAGAACGCAAGTTGAGTGCCGATGACCTGATGATTTGCGACGGTGACGTGCCCATGTGCATGGGAGGTGTGTTTGGCGGACTGGAATCGGGCATTTCGGGCGAAACCCGCAATGTGTTCCTGGAAAGCGCCTATTTCAATCCCGTTTCTATCCGCAAGACGGCACGCCGCCACGGATTGAACACCGATGCCTCGTTCCGTTACGAACGCGGTTGCGATCCGGACAACACCATTTACAACCTCAAGCGTGCTGCATTGCTCATCCAGCAGGTGGCAGGCGGCAAGGTGTGCGGCGATATCATCGACCTTTATCCAGAAAAAATCAATCCCTTCGAAGTAAAGGTTTCGTTGGCTAAAATATATAGCTTGATAGGAAAGGAAATTGGGCAGGATACGGTTGAAACACTGTTCGATGCTCTTGAAATGAAGGTGCTGGACAAGACCGCCGAAAACGTATATACCCTTTCGGTGCCGGCCTACCGGGTCGATGTGCAGCGCGATGTGGATGTGATAGAAGATTTGTTGCGTCTCTATGGCTACAACAACGTTGAGTTGGGCGACAAGTTACAGTCCACCCTCAGCTATTCGCACAAGCCCGACAGCGCACGCTTGCAACGCCTTGTTTCCGAACAGCTCACGGCACAGGGATTCAACGAAATCATGAACAATTCGCTCACGAAAAGCGCTTATTATACAGACCTGACGGCCTATCCCGAAGCCGATTGTGTAAGCATTATGAACCCGCTGAGTTCCGACCTCAACGTCATGCGTCAGTCGCTCCTCTTTGGCGGACTGGAAAGCCTGGCCCGCAACATAAACCGCAAGCGTCCCGACCTGAAGTTCTACGAGTTTGGCAATTGCTATTTTTATCACAGCGACGACCGTGCGGCCGATAATGTACTGAAGGCCTATTCTGAGGAATTTCACCTTGCCTTGTGGCTCACCGGCAACAAGCATGCACAGTCATGGGCTGTAGCCGAAGCAAAAACCACGGTGTTTGAACTGAAGGCATACGTGGAAAATATTCTTCGCCGCCTTGGCTTTGATTTGCAGAAACTGCTGTATGGCGATTATGCCGATGACTTGTTGGCCGAAGCACTGACCATTTACACCCGTTCGGGAAAGAAATTGGCCGTGTTGGGCATCGTCAGTCCCAAGATACGCAAGAAGATGGACATTGATGCCGATGTCTATTATGCCGATATGTATTGGAACAACCTGCTGGCCGAGTCGAAAAGCCACAAGGTCTTGTTCCGTGAAATGTCGAAATATCCGGAAGTAAAGCGTGACCTGGCCTTGCTGCTCGACCGTTCGGTGCAGTTTGCCGAAATAGAGAAGATAGCCCGCGAAAGCGAACGCAATCTGTTGAAGGAAGTCTATCTATTCGATGTCTATGAAGGCAAGAATCTGGAAGCCGGTAAAAAATCCTATGCCGCTAGCTTCGTGCTGCAGGATGAAAACAAGACACTTACCGACAAGCAGATTGATGCCATCATGAAAAAGATACAGACCAATCTGGAAAACAAGCTCGACGCGAAACTGCGTTAAAGTTTTACAGTCTTGCTTTTTTGAATAAAAGGCACTGCGACACAAGGAGAATAACTCATGTGCCGCAGTGTCTTGTTTTGTATGAATGCAATGCTCTCTCCACGTACACGCTTTAACCCAAATCAGATGACCTATTTTGGTTTATGTTTTTGTGCCGACAGCTTCGGTTGTCCTGTCTCGGTTCGGTTTGTTTGTTTTCGGGCCTTCAGGTTGTGTTTGCCGGCGTAATGTCTCATTTTTGCTGCATTTTGTTTGCGTTTTCGTTTGATTTACATTACTTTTGTGCTCGAATTGCTCTGTAGAGCATTATAGGAAACAGAAATAATAATAAATATAACGGAAGAAAGTATGATTAATGCACAAGACATTAAAATCGGAACGGCTATCCGCATGGATGGAAAGTTGTACTTTTGTATTGACTTTTTGCATGTAAAGCCGGGTAAAGGAAACACTTTTATGCGCACCAAACTGAAAGACGTGGTAAACGGATTCGTGTTGGAACGTCGTTTCAATATCGGTGAAAAACTGGAAGATGTTCGCGTTGAACGCCGTCCTTACCAGTATCTGTATCATGATGGTGAAAATTATCTGTTCATGAATCAGGAAACGTTCGACCAGGTGCCCATTGCCCACGATTTGATCAACGGTGTAGACTTCCTGCTGGAAGGTATGACCGTGGAAGTGGTTTCCGATGCAACAGCCGAAACGATTCTTTATGCCGTTGTGCCTGTGAAAGTGCAGATGAAAGTCACTTATACAGAACCGGGATTGAAAGGTGACACGGCAACAAACACCTTGAAACCGGCAACGGTTGAGTCTGGCGCTACCGTGCGTGTGCCTTTGTTCATCAACGAGGGTGAACTGATTGAAATTGACACCCGCGATGGCTCGTACGTAGGCCGTGTGAAAGCATAGTAACTCAAGATTGTTTTTTATGTGGCAAGGCCCGACAAGTTCATGTGAACTTGACGGGCCTTGTTTTGTTCGGCAAGCACCGTTGGCAGAGCCGACCGGCAGCAGTGCGAAGCGCATTCACAGTTTCAAATAAAAATCCCTGGCAAGGGCGATGAATTCGTCAGTATATTGCTGCCGGGTGTCGGTTTCGATGGTGAGCGTGGAGCATTCGGTCCGGCACTCCACGGAGCGGAATTCGAGCAGCAGCCGTTTGGGCGGAACACCCGGTTTGGGGTATACATCGACTCTTTTAGTGCAATGCAGTCCTTTGTGTGCGGCAAAATCCATGCAATGTTCTCCTTCGTTCACCGGCAGAATGATGCACAGCCGGCCCTGTGGTGCTAGCAATGATTGGGCGTTGCTTATGAGTTCTTCGTGCGTGAGGCTGTCGGTGTGGCGTGCGTGGGTTCGTTCTTGTGCGGGAGCCTTCAGTGAGTTGACGAAAAAAGGAGGGTTGGACACAATCAGCTCATAGCGGGTAGTGGGTGTTTGGGCAAATTCTTGCAGGGAAATGTGGCGGGCAGTGAGCCGTTCCTTCCACGGTGAGGCGGCAAAGTTGATTTCGGCCTGTCGTATGGCGTTTTCTTCCAGGTCAATGGCTTCGATGCGGGCTTGTGGGTTCCGTTGTGCGAGCATGAGGGCTATCAGTCCGCTGCCGGTGCCAATGTCCAGCACGTTGCGGCACTCATCTGTGTTGGCCCATGCGCCGAGCAGTACGCCGTCTATGCCGACTTTCATGGCACAGAGGTCGTGGAATACGGTGAATTGCTTGAATTGAAAGTAAGGATTTCCCATTGTTTTTTATCTTCTGTTTCCTGTGTTGTATCGTTGGGGGCTGGTGGTCGGATAGCTGCGTCCGGGATAGTTCATCGGCAGCGTGCTCCGGTTCCTGTAGGCGGGTGTGCCCGATGGTGTGCGATACACTCCGCTTCTTCTCGTTCCCGTATTGGACTGCACGGAGGGCTTTCTCACCGGTTGGCTGGTGGGGCGTATGTTGTAGGCTGTGCCGGTCGGCCGGTCGGTCTGCCTCGGGCTGGGGTTGCTGTTTTCCGTGCCTTGACGGCTGTCGTTTCGTAGGGACGGATTTTCGGCTGCGTTATTGCCGCGCGGATTTTCCGTCCGTACGGAAGTGGGGGCCGTACGGCTGTTGCCATTGGCGGGCTGTGTGGTCGTGTTGGTTCTTACGGTGTTTTGCCGCATATCGGGCAGGCGGTATGTGGTGCGGTCGTAGTGTCGCTTGTGTTGCAGCCGGTCATACTGTTCGTCGGTCAGCACTTTTTTCAGGTCGGCGTTTTTCTGTTTTACCCTTTCCAGCGCTTCGGTGCGCGAGTTGGAGGTCTGCCTTTGCTTGGCATAGTGCAGGTTGATCTGGTAGATTTGTTTTTCCTGTTTCTCGGTGAGGTCCAGTGCCTGGCGCAGTTTTTCGGTTTGATGTGCAGCTTCCTGTGCCGGCGTGCGCACCGGCATGTTGTCGCTGTCTTGTGCCGTGAGTAAAGCGGGTACAAGCAGCAGGATGCATGAAATGAGTGTACGGACGAGCATCAAATAAAACCGACTATTTTTCAAACCTGATAAACAGCAATCTTCGTGCCAAAGTGCTGTTTGCAACCGAAAGGGTGGTTGGGCTGCAAGGGTAAACGGCTGTTGTTTGGCCGTATTGCACATTTTTTATATCTTTGTGCCGGATTTAAAAAGACAAATATGAGCTACAATTTATTGAAAGGTAAAAGAGGAATTGTGTTCGGAGCATTGAACGACATGTCCATTGCTTGGAAAGTGGCTGAACGGGTAGTGGAAGAAGGCGCGGTGATTACCTTGTCGAACACTCCGTTGGCGGTTCGTATGGGTACGACCGATGAATTGGCGAAAAAGCTGAATGCCAAGTTGATTCCGGCCGATGCTACCAATGTGCAGGACCTTGAACGTGTGTTTACGGAATCGATGGAGGCCTTGGGAGGCAAAGTCGATTTTGTGCTGCATTCAATCGGTATGTCGCCCAATGTGCGTAAAAAACGTACGTACGATGACTTGGATTACAATATGCTGAATACGACGCTGGACGTTTCGGCCATTTCGTTTCATAAAATGCTGCAGGTGGCCAAGAAACTCGATGCCATAGCCGAAGGTGGTTCGGTGCTGGCGTTGACCTACATGGCGGCACAGCGTACGATGGTTGGCTATAACGACATGGCCGATGCAAAAGCCATGTTGGAGTCGATAGCCCGCAGTTTCGGTTATATTTACGGACGTGAAAAAGGGGTGCGTGTGAATACCATTTCGCAGTCGCCTACCATGACCACCGCCGGAAGCGGCGTGAAAGGCATCGACAGTCTGTTCGACTTTGCGGAACGTATGTCGCCGCTCGGCAATGCTTCGGCAGCCGACTGTGCCGACTATTGTGTCATGATGTTCAGCGACCTCACCCGCAAGGTGACCATGCAGAACCTCTACCACGACGGCGGTTTCTCGAGCATGGGTATGAGCTACCGTGCCATGCAGCAGTATATCAAAGGAATCGATGAATTCCGCGACGAGGAAGGCAATATCATTTATGGATAATGAATCTGCCGGAAGGCAGCATGAAGAAAGGGAGCGGCAATGGTGTCGCTCCCTTTTCTTTTCTATGTGGTTTAGTCTGCAAATCCCCGTTGGCGCATGGCCTCGAAGGTGAGTATGGCTACCGAAGTGTTCACGTTGAGCGAGTCGATGACACCGCGCATGGGAATTTTGATGCGGTGGTCGGCTCCGTATATCCATTGGTCGGTCAGCCCGGTGGCTTCGGTGCCGAACACGAGTGCAATGCGTCCGCGCAGGTCAAGCCGGTGATAGAATTCGGAAGCGGTGAGTTCGGCCGCATAGCTTACTATGTGGTTGCGGTGCAGCCAGTCCATGGTTTCATCGAAGGTGGAGTTGACCACCGGTACGGTGAACACGCAGCCGAGGCTTGAGCGGATGGCGTTGGGGTTGTATATGTCGGTGTGCGGGTCGCAAATAATCAGTCCGTCGACCTGTGCGGCATCGGCCACACGGCATATGGCACCGAGATTGCCCGGCTTTTCCACCGCTTCCAGGACGATGAACACCGATTGTTCCTGCACGGAAAGGTCCTGCAGGCTTCTTGCAGGCATGTCGGCCAATACTACGATGCCGCCGGTTGTCTCCCGGTAGGATATTTTTGAAAATACCGCTTCCGACACTTCGTACCAGTCGGCGTTGTCGGCTTGTTTGCCAACCAGTTCTTTCGCTTCCTGTTGGGAAATGATGTCGCTGCAAAACAATACCTTTCGGAAGCAGAGGCGGGCACTTGCAGCCAGGCTTATTTCCTTTTTGCCTTCAATGACAATGAGATTTTCTTTTTTCCGTTCTTTCGCTTTGCCTTGCAGAAGCAGGATTTCCTTGATCAACGGATTTTTGGGGCTGGTTATTTCTGTTATCATGTGCTTGTTGTGCTAATGTGAGTGATGGTCAATTTTTTGTTTTTCTTCTCAAAGTCAACGTAATCTCAGTAAAGAGCAACTTGCGTAAACTTGTTGCAAATATAATGTAAACCCGAGAACAAACATCCATAAGCAACCACAACTCTTGACTGCAAAAGTATGAAATCTTTTAATAAATTATAGATATATATATTTACCTTTGTGTACCATATTGAGTTGTTGTACCCTTGCAATAATATAAAACGATGCAGATACATAACAATATATTGATAACGGAATGCTCGGCTTACGATTTCAAGGAAATGGTGGAACGTAAGAAAGTAAAGTCATGGCTTAAATCAGTGTCGGCCTTTGCCAATACGGACGGTGGAAGTTTGTTTTATGGAGTGAATGATGATGGAGTGATTGTTGGTTTGGAGAATCCGCAAGCAGATTCCGACTTTATCAGTGAAATGATAAAGGCAAGACTTGACCCAGTACCAGATGTACAGCTTATTCCGATTGGACACGAAGGACGTACTCTGCTTGAAGTGAGAGTAATGGCAGGAATGCTGACACCTTATTACTATTATCAAGACGGAACACGTACAGCTTATACACGAGTTGGCAATGAAAGTGTGGAGTGCAATTCGCAACAACTTCTTTCATTGGTATTAAAGGGCACGCACATGACTTGGGATTCGCTGCCTACACAAGTAGATGCCAACAAACATTCTTTCGTTATCCTTGCCAATACCTTCCGTGAGCAAACCAATCAGGATTGGAATGATAAATTTTTAGAATCGTTTGGATTGGTCACACCGGATGGTAAACTGACCAATGCCGGATTGCTGTTTGTGGATAATTGTACTGTATTCCAATCACGTATTTTTTGTACCCGTTGGACAGGGCTCTATAAAGATGATGCAATCAGTTCCGTTGAGCATCGGGCAAATCTTGTATTGCTTTTGAAATATGGTATGGATTTCATCAAAAACTATACCATGAGCGGATGGGTGAAGATGCCGAACTATCGACTTAACCTCCCTGACTATTCCGACCGTGCTATCTTTGAAGGATTGGTAAATCACCTTATCCATAGAGATTACACAGTAATGGGTGGTGAAGTACATATTGATATCTATGATGACCGGATAGAATTGGTCTCACCCGGTGCGATGCTTGATGGTACGCAGATTCAAGACCGTGATATATACAAGGTGCCGTCTATGCGCCGTAATCCCGTCATTGCGGATATGTTTACGCAATTGGACTATATGGAAAAGCGTGGATCGGGTTTGCGAAAAATGCAGGAACTTACGGAGAAACTTCCTAATTTTCTGCCAGGTAAAGAACCGAAATATCAAACGGAAGCGACTTTTTTCTATACTACTTTTTATAATTTGAACTGGGGGAAGGACGGAAGGATACCTGTTGAGGTAGTGGCCAATAGGGTAAATACTATCATCGAAAAGAATCCTGTAAATGAAAAATCTTCGGTGAAAATCTTCGGTGATTTGCAGAAACCTTCGGTGAAAATCTTCGGTGATTTGCAGAAACCTTCGGTGAAAATCTTCGGTGATCTGCAGAACTCTTCGGTGAAACAAAAACGATTGGGACGGACGGCACAAAGCATTCTCGACCTTGTAATATCAGACGGTTCTATATCTCAAGACAAGATGGCGGAAAAAATAGGAGTCAGTAAACGCGCCATAGAAATGCAGGTTGCAAATCTAAAAGCCAAAGGGTTGCTTGTCAGAGAAGGAGCTGATCACGGCGGCTATTGGCGTATTGTGATTAATCCTCAAACAGAGTAATAAACCAGTGGGAATAAATTTCAAAAGGTTTCCTTTTATGTTTTTTTCTTTAAGCTATTGTGATTGTTTGGGAATGTATTTAAAAATCATAGGCTTGAAAAATATTAATACTTCGAACGTTAATCATTTATCATCTTGGCGTTTATTTAAATTAAGTAGCTAAGCGAAATATTTATTTAAATAAATGGAATAGAGAACTAAATATTCAAAAGTATAATAACATATGAAATTAAAAATAGAACAACTCTTTCAGTTACTCAGCAACTACGAAGAATTATATCGGTATGATTGTATATCAAATTGGGGACCTGAATATTATATGAAGCATTATTGTTCTTATGATGAATCGAAGTATATTATTGCAACACAAATTGCAGACAATATAATCGGAGATTATATTGTAAATGCAGCCTCAAAATCTTTTTATGAAATTTATTCTCCTATTGATTATTCTTCATTAGAATATAAAAAATGGGGATTTCATTTAGGTATTCCGTATTTTAAATTTAATGAAAGAAATAAACCCTTAGAAGAATCATATTGTTATTGGGCCAATTACTATATGAAATATACTGGGAATTATATGGAATACATAGAGGGATTAAATAAGTTGATTGAAAATAGTCCTATTTTATATAAAAAATATAAGTCAGAATTTGAACTACAACAACAAATAACCTTAGAAGAAGCTCATAAAGTTGAATCAGAGTACAAGAAAGGTAACTTGGAAGGGTATTTTAGCTTTATACTTACCAATTCATTTTATTTGTTTGATTTTTCTTGTGAGCCTAATATAGAATATAATGAAAATGAGCATATATTAGTTGTAGATTATTATTTGCCCAGTATTGATGATATACCAAATGTTAAGCAAAGAACAAAATCAGGAGAGATCAAATATCTTTCAGATAATGCTATCAAAAAATTATATGATGAAATTATTTATAAGATTATTATTAGGAGTATTGCGGAAATATTTCATTTTGATTTTTTAGATATGCTTGCAAGTATATGTTTTAATGGAAGAGTAAAGTTTAGAAATCTT
Organism: uncultured Porphyromonadaceae bacterium; assembly: GCA_949285425.1. Taxonomy (GTDB): domain Bacteria; phylum Bacteroidota; class Bacteroidia; order Bacteroidales; family Paludibacteraceae; genus QVMH01. Next base: position 14,640 of record CASEAJ010000021.1, on the reverse strand, counting down.
GGAACAGGTCAAATGCAAGATATACTGATTTCATCTGTTTTGGTAGATAAAAATGAATTTAATAGTATAGATCTAAATCATATAGATGCAAAATCTTGCTTTAAACAGTTTAAAGGTGTTAGTGGACCTAAAATTTTCGAGTTATCACCAGTCATACCTATAATAGCATTTGAAAAGAATGATAAGCGATTTATTTCAGGCCATAATATTGACGTTGATGAACGGGTAAATTTAGCTGAAATAGATTGGGAGGATTTTGAGCATTTGGTTAGAGAAGTTTTTGATATGGAATTTAATGTAAATGGAGGTGAAGTTAAAATAACACAAGCAAGTAGAGATGGAGGTGTAGATGCTGTAGCATTTGATCCAGATCCTATTAGAGGGGGAAAGATTGTAATTCAGGCTAAGAGATACAATAATATAGTAAGTGTGAGCCGTTAGAGATTTATATGGAACTGTAATTAATGAAGGAGCAAATAAAGGTATTCTAATTACAACATCAGATTATGGGTCAGAATCGTATGCTTTTGCCAAAGGGAAGCCTATTACATTATTGAATGGTGGGCATTTATTATATTTATTAGAAAAGCACGGGAAAAAGCAAAAATTGAGATAAAAAAGAAAAAGAATAAAAGACAATAAGAACGTAATTATTAATCTACTATATTCGTAAACGTTCAAGCAAATACATCTTTTATCATTGTTGTTTGATAAGAATTTAAGATAAATATAAAATTAGGGCTGACTTTATTTATGGGGTCAGCCCATTTTCGTTAGTCAGCCTCTAAATATTAGGGGCGACTGATTATTTGTTGGCTTATCGAAATCATTTTCTCCTTATAATCGCGCTCAGCGGGAAATCGCGTTTCACCAGCAGTGCGGCGAATGCGGCCAGCAGCACGGTTCGGTAGCCTAAGTTGACAATCATGGATTCTGTTTGTACCAGGAAGCTTGCGCCGAACAGTACGAGGGCAACCGCCAGATACAGTCCCATGCTCTTCAGGTCGTAATGTATCGGCATGTATTTCTGCCCGAAGAAATAAGACACCAGCATCATCACAAAGTAGCATACGAACGAGGCGGCCGCCGATGCCATGTATCCGTATCGGGGCACGAAGGCAACGTTGATGACCAGCGTGATGATGGCGCCGAGAATGGAAAACCACGCACCGTACATGGTTTTGTCAAGCAGTTTGTACCAAAGCGAAAGGTTGAAGAATACGCCTTGGAATATGTACGAGAACAGCACGATAGGCACCACACGCAAGCCTTCCCAGTAGTCGCTGCGGATGAGGTATTTCAGCAGATCGAGATAGAACACCATGCCGAGGAATATGAAGAGGGAGAAAATGACAAAATACTTCATGGCATCGGCATAGGCTTCCTTGCTGTTTTTGTCCTTGTGTTTGGCGAAGATGAACGGCTCGTAGGCATAGCGGAATGCCTGGGTGAACATCATCATCACCATGGCAACCTTGAAGCAGGCACCGTAGATGCCGAGCTGGGCTTGTGCCTCGGCCTGGTCGTCGAACATGAAGGGAAAGATAATCTTGTCGAGTGTCTGGTTCATGATGCCGGCAATACCGAGTATGAGCAGCGGAAGCGAGTAGCGCAACATGCGGCGCAACAGGGCACCGTCGAAGTCGAACTTCACTCGGAACACTTCGGGCAGCAGGGCCAGCGTGACGAGTGAGGTGGATATGAGATTCGACACGAATACGTAGCCCACTCCGTAGTTCGGGTCGTAGAACCAGTCGATGAGGGCGGCGTTGCGGGCGGCAATCCACGGGCAGACCACCAGAAAGAACAGGTTGAACAGTATGTTGACCGCTATCATGAACAACTTCAGGGCGGCGAACTTGATGGGGCGGCTTTTGTAGCGCAGGTAGGCGAAAGGTATGGAGCCGAATGCGTCCATGGCAACAATTGCCCCCATCATGCCGATGAATTCGGGGTGAGTGCCATAGCCCATGACATTGGCTATGGGACGAGCAAAGCTGATGCAGCACAAAGCAAAGAGCAGGGAGGTGCTGAACACGGATGTGAGTGTGGTGCTGTACACCTTGTCCGCTTCGTCTTTTTGTTTGTTGGCAAAACGGAAAAAACCCGTTTCCATCCCGTAGGTCAGAATGACCAGCAGCAACGCTGTCCAGGCATACAGATTGGTCACAATGCCGTATTCGCCGGAGCTTTGCAGCACGTAGGTGTAGAGAGGGACCAGCAGCCAGTTGAGGAATTTTCCCAGAATGCTGCTTACTCCGTAAATGGCGGTTTCCTTCGCCAGTTTTTGCATTTCTTGTTTGGCCATAATTGTTATATATGTATGTAGCGAGTAGTGGAAAGCGGGTAGCAGGAATGCCTTTGTCGTGAAAGTTTTTGCTGCCCGTTATTTGCTTCTCGTTTCTATTTGTTAAACTTTTTCTTTATCCAGTCGATAGCTTTTCCTATTTTCAGTATGGCCTGTGGAGGGTCAAAATCTTCCGGTTGGGCAAAGCCTCCCTTTATCAGCAGGTGTACGGCCTGTTCCGCTTCATCGGTGGGCACTTGCAGTTTGATGCCTCCGGTGGCGTTGCTGGAGAGAGGGTAGACTTGGTTGATGTATTCATCGGCCACGAAACACGAAATGCCTTCCGACTCCAGGTAAGACTTGGCCATGTGCAGGTCGTTTTGCAGATTGAATACTTTGACGGTTACCAGTTCTTGCATAGCGGTTTGTTTTATGCGTTTATCAATCAGGTTTATTTTCTCCATGTCTTTCGGGCGGTTGAACAGGGTCAGTATCCTCCGTTGTTCCTCCAGCGTGGGGATATGCAGTGCAAAGCCGTTTATGTCCATCACGCGGCAGTCATGGATGTGCAGAGGCTGCCATCCTTTGTCCGAGTGCACTTCCAGGCCGCCGCACACCTCCACATCCATGAGCGGGAAGCGGTAGCGCGACAGGCATGAACGGAATCGGTCCGACGGCTTCGGTCCGACATGCAGGTCGTGTGCGGCCCAAAGTGCTTGCAGCCGTTCTGCATCGCGTGTGCTGGTGAGCAGGTCGATGTCCTGGGTGCTTGCAATGCTCACTCCGCACAGGATGGAAGCCGATGAACCGAAAAGATACACCGTGTCTTCAAGTTGTTTCAGCGCGGGGGCGGCCTCGTGCAAGGTCTGTTCTATTTGCTCACGAATGGTCATGCGTACGTTTTTTTCATTTCTGCATGGGCTGGTTCCCGTTTAACGAGGGCCGGTCCATAATGCCGGAAAATAGGATTGTTGGCAGGTCTATAGCCGCCATTACATGGTTGTATTAATGTAGATTGTTCTCAATTAATTTTTTCAATTCTTCTTTGCTGGGTAATATTGTCAGATATTTACTTGCAAATATTTGGTTGTTACCTTTGGGTAAAGTAATTTCGACTATAGCATCGTTTTTGTCTGCACATAGCAAAATGCCGATGGTCGGGTTTTCATCCTCTAATTTCACATAACGGTCATAATAATTGACATACATCTGCATCTGACCTAAATCTTGGTGTTTCAATGTACCATGCTTTAGGTCTATGAGTACAAAGGCACGAAGAAGGCGATTGTAGAATACCAGATCAATCCGAAAATGTTGTTCATCGAATGTAAAACGTACTTGTCGGCCCACAAAAGCAAATCCTTTCCCTAATTCTAAAAGAAAAGTTTCCAAATGGTCTATCAGACGCTGTTCCAGGTCACTTTCTGAATATTGGGGTAATTCAGGAAGCCCAATGAACTCCAACACATAGGGGTCTTTTATCATATCCTCCGGAGTTTCTATAATCTGTCCTTTCTTTGCTAAAGATTTTACGCCGGCCTTGTCTCGGCTCAAGGCAAGACGTTCATATAGGGCCGAATCAAATTGACGTTGCAATTCCCGGAGGCTCCAATGGTTCTTGGCTGCTTCGATTTCATAGAAACGGCGTTCTTCCGGGTTGTCAATGCGCATTAGTTTGAGATAGTGGGACCAGCTCAACGTAAACTCCAATTGGTCAGACAGTGTCTGACCTTTTGCAAAGGTCAGATAGAAAGTTCTCATCTGTTTAAGATTGGTGTATGAGAACCCCTTTCCAAATTTTTGTGTCAGATGGTTGGCAATGTTCCGTAGAGTCGATTTCCCATATTCGGCCCGTAGTTCTCCTTGTTGTTCATCTTCCACAATCATTCTTCCTATTTCATAATAGGTGTACACCATGGCAGTGTTTATGGCTGCAACTGTACGTTTTTTCGCCTCGTCAATCAGCTGCTCTATACGTTCTGCTAATGACCGGTTATTGTTTATGCTTGTGTCCACTTTGCACTCTTTTCAATGAAATATTCAAATGCTATGATTTTCCTTGTTTTTTTCAAAACAACGTTCCCTGTTCCCCGTATTTCACTTTGCCGAGGTGCTTGTAGGCCAGTTCGGTCACTTCGCGTCCGCGGGGGGTGCGTTTCATGAAACCTTCCTTGATGAGGAAAGGTTCGTACACTTCCTCCAGTGTGCCGGGGTCTTCGCCGAGGGCGGTGGCAATGGTCGTCAGTCCTACCGGTCCGCCCTGGAACTTGTCGATGATTGTGTTGAGAATCTTGTTGTCTATCTCGTCCAGCCCGTATTTGTCAATGTTCAGTGCTTCGAGCGCATAGCAGGCAATGGGCAGGTCAATGTTTCCGTTGCCTTTCACCTGGGCAAAGTCGCGCACGCGGCGCAGCAGGGCATTGGCAATACGGGGAGTACCGCGGCTTCGTCCTGCAATTTCGGCGGCGGCCTTGTCGTCGCACTGCACCTGGAGCAGGCGTGCCGAGCGTTTGATGATTTTCGATATGATGCTCGTGTCGTAGTACTCGAAGTGGCAGTTGATGCCGAAACGTGCCCTGAGCGGACTGGTGAGCAGTCCGCTTCGGGTGGTGGCGCCAATGAGCGTGAACGGGTTCAGGTCCAGCTGTATGGAGCGTGCGCTCGGTCCTTTGTCAATCATGATGTCGATGCGGTAGTCCTCCATGGCCGAATACAGATATTCCTCCACAATAGGGCTCAGCCGGTGTATCTCGTCAATGAAGAGCACATCGTTCGGTTCAAGGCTGGTGAGCAGTCCGGCCAGGTCGCCCGGTTTGTCAAGCACGGGTCCCGACGTGATTTTGAATCCCACGCCCAGTTCGTTGGCAATGATGTTCGAGAGGGTGGTTTTCCCCAGTCCCGGAGGGCCGTGCAGCAGCACATGGTCCAGCGGTTCGGTGCGCATGCGGGCGGCCTGCACGAATATGCGCAGGTTTTCCACAATCTTGTTCTGCCCGCTGAAGTCCGAGAAGCTGAGCGGACGCAGGGCATTCTCGAAGTCTTTTTCAAGCGGGCGGTTGTCGCGTATGTCAAACGTGTCGTTGTTCATATTATAATGGTAGCAGCGGATAGCGGGCAGCGGGCAGGCTGCGCACTATTGTCGCGGTCAATTGTCCCTTGTTAATTTTCTAAAAATGTCTTCCATGCTGTTTTCTATCGGTTTCAACGTCAGCAGCTTGTTGCCATCGGTCACGGCACGGTCAAACAGTGCCGCTCGTATGTCTTCCTGTGCCGAAAGCACGAAATGCCGGTCGCTGTACGCTTTCAGCACCGTTCCGGGCAGTGTGGCCGTGTCGGGAACGTTGAGAAATTCCACTTCCACACGCACGTCCCTGCGGTCGGCAATCGACAGGTCGTGCAGGTCGTTGTAGTCGGCCACAATCTCTCCCCGGTTGATGATGACGACCCGGTTGCAAATGGCGTTTATCTCCTGCATGATGTGCGTGCTGAGCAATACCGTGCGGTCATTGCCAATGCGTCGTATCAGGGCGCGGATGTCCTCCAGCTGGTTCGGGTCCAGTCCGGTGGTCGGTTCGTCGAGTATCAGCACTTTCGGGTCGGGCATGAGTGCCTGGGCCAGTCCCACCCGCTGCCGGTATCCTTTCGACAGTTGTCCGATTTTCTTTCCCGCCTCGCGTGTCAGTCCCACCAGTTCTATGAGCTCGTCGGTCCGTTGCCTGCGTTTGCGTCCCAGCCGGTAGGTGTCGGCCACGAACATCAGATATTCCTTTACGTACATGTCGGTGTACAGCGGGTTCTGTTCCGGCAGGTAGCCCGTCAGCGCGTTGGTTTCGAGGCGGTGTTCCTTCACCTCCATGTCGCACACCTTCACCGAGCCGGTTTCGTAGGGCACCGAGCCGGTAATGATTTTCATGGTGGTCGTCTTGCCGGCGCCGTTTGGCCCGAGAAATCCCACCACCTCTCCGGTTCCTATATGCAGGCTGATGTTGTTCAGCACCAGCTGTTCGCCGTATCGTTTTGAAAGATTGGTTATCTGTATGGACATGATGACTCACACCCCCGAAGGGCTTTTAATGATGATAGGACAGGATTATTTTTTCGGCTCTCTTTTGGCTGTTACAGAAGCCATGGCCACCGAAAAGGCTATGTACCATGCAATGATGGGGGCAAAGGCCCTGTCCTGCATGATGGCCAGCAGCACGATGCACCCCAGCAGATACAGATATTGGGTTTTGTTGTCGCGCCATGCCAGCCCTTTTATTTTCAGTGAGAACATGGGTATTTCGGACACCAGCAGCATGCAGAACAGCAACACCAGTGCGCACAGCACCCAGGGTTCTTCCGTGAAAAATTCGGGATAGGCATAAAGGGCACCTCCCCAGAAGATGGCGTTGGCCGGCACGGGCAGTCCGAGAAACGAAGTCGTCTGCCGGTCGTCCAGGTTGAACTTGGCCAGCCGCAGGGCCGAGAACACCGGTATGATGAAGCCGAACAGCGGCAGCACCATGTGCAGTTCGCTGTGTTGCAACATGGAAAATACCATGGCCCCTGGAGCCATACCGAAACTGATGACGTCGGCCAGCGAGTCAAGCTCTTTGCCTATGTTCGAGTAGGCCTTGAGCAGCCGGGCGGAAAAGCCATCGAAAAAGTCGAACACTGCCGACAGCAGTATGAAAAAGAAAGCCCACCCGTAGTTGCCTTGAAAGCCCAGGTAGCTTGCCACACAACCCGAAAACAGGTTGAGTGAGGTGATGAAGTTAGGAATATGTTTTTTCATAAAAAGTTCCTCCGTGTCTTTCCCGCCGATAGGGGAAAGCTTTGGGTCAGTATGGTTTTGAATTGTTTCTTTTTCCGTTTACATTGATTTTTTCAGGGTTGTGGGAGACTTATTCCCTGGTCTTGCTGTCTATCCAAATGGTTACCGGTCCATTGTTGACAAGCGACACCTGCATGTCGGCCCCGAACGTGCCGGTAGGTATGCGCTTGCCCAGTTTCAGTTCCAGTTCGCGGCAAAACTGTTCGTACAGCGGCACCGATATGTCCGGTTTGGCAGCCCGTATGTACGAAGGCCGGTTGCCCTTTTTCACGGATGCATACAGGGTGAACTGGCTTACCACCAGTATGTCGCCTCCCGTGTCGGTCACCGAGCGGTTCATAACCCCCTGCTCGTCGTCGAAGATGCGCAGGTTGACTATTTTGCCGGTGAGCCACTCTATGTCTTCGGCTCCGTCGGCCTCTTCTATTCCCACCAGAATAAGCATGCCGGCTCCGATAAAGGCCGTGGTTTTTCCGGCTATGGCCACCGAGGCCTGGGTTACCCGTTGAATCAAAACTCGCATGTGTTCCTTCCCTTTCTATAAACAAACGTACAAAAATAGTGAAAGTCGAGCGCAGAAAATCAAATTTATTTGAATTTTCTGCCGAGCGCATCCTATTTTATGGAAAAAATAGTGAAAGATGAGCGGAGAAGCAAACGAAAACGCAGTTTTCAGTTTGAATATTCCGAACCGCCTCCTGTTTTAATATGCTTTGTTCAATATAAACTCTGCAAAGCAGCAAGTTTTCCGTCATTGATACAGTTTACGTCAATGGCGGGTTGGGGTTGAAGAAACAAGAGTTGGTTTTGCACAACTTTCCGGCTTACGTTTTTGAAGGCCAAATTGCAATCAATCAACGAACTATATTCAGTAACCGACAGGCTGTTTGCCATGTGGATAAATAAATTGTATGGAAATAAAGAAACTTATTTTCACACCACCTTTTGAGTGCAATTGCTGCTTATTGTTGTTTCCCAAAGAAGCCGTACATTAATATTACGAGAACGATTGACACACAGCTTACATTGTTTTGAATTCATCGAACTTACGTTAACTATCGTAATCCGTCGCTCCACATCTGGACACGGGTCGGAGAGGAGCTTTTTGAGGACACCAAGTTTCAGATAGACTATGATGTGGCCCAAAGACATTTCAACGGTCAGATCACGGACGAGGAATTTGTCAATGCCGTCTTCGAGCCGCAGGAGCAGGTAAGCGGTAAGCAGGCGGAACTGCTGGGCGCCGTTTTCACCCTTGCCGCCGGAGGACTGGCGGAGGCTCATGTCGGTACTGGTGGAGGTGGGTCGTTTTCGGAACTTCCGTGGAGAGATAAAGATAAATACTCCAAGAAATCACCAACTAGAAGGCGATGATATAGTCAAAGCAGGAGAAATATGAACTTTTTCACAAAAGAGACAACCCTTGCTGTAGAGCGAAAGTGACAACTTTCCAAGCGGTCTCCAAGTAACAGAAAGTGTCATTTTGCCCAAGGCTTTAATTGAATTACTCCATTGATGCCACAACTGATTTAAACCAGATAATCCCAAATCGGTCATTAGACCGGCGCGTAACGATAGGCAACCTGCGTGGTTGCGATAAATAGCAGAGGCTGTGTCAAGAATGGCGCAGCCTCTGCTATTGTATATTGCGACGACATTCACTCCTCTCCCTCGCCTCAGGCACCTGACGGCGCACAGATGGCTGTCCCGTCCGCGGGACGGCTCCGGCAACTGATGTGCACCGTAATTGCCTGCGGTATGCCCCCCGCAAAAAAAATCCCCGAAAGCGGCTCTCGCTTTCGGGGATTCCATATCTTCCCGCTAACAGGAAGGGGAGGTCATTCGCTTACGGCACCAGCACCTTGGCGGCGGCGTTGCCGGCGCGGAGCAGGTAGGCGCCTTGCGGCAGCGCGAAGCTGCTATCGGTGGTGGTCAGCACGCAGCGGCCCGACACGTCGAAGACGCTGATCCGGCCCGTGTAGCCGTATACCATTACGCGGCCGTTCACCACATACACGCCTTCCAGTTGTTCCACAGCGGCGAGGCCGGTGCCCGGTATGGGTTGGAAGTTCTCGAAGAAGTCTTTCCAGTGTTCCGCTTCCTCGTAGGAGGTCAGGCTGTTGGCCGGAACGTAAACCGGTATGCTCTTGTCCACACCGCTGAACGTGTTGTCGGCGATGGTGGGCGGCGTGGTCGGGTGCGACACGATGGTGGCAATGTTGGTGCAACCGCTGAACGCGCCTTCGCCGATCCGGCTCACGCCGGCGGTCAGTTCCAGCTCGGTCAGGTTGGTGGCGGCGGCAAAGGCGTAGGACGCGATGGTCGTAACCTCGGCGCCGGTCTCGAACTTGGTTTGGGGCTTGGCGGCGGGATAGGCCACTATGGTGCTGCCGTCTGCGGTGTAGAGCACGCTGTCTTTCACCACGAAGGCGGTGTTGCCCTCTTCCACTTCGATGGCGGCGAGGCGGGTGCAGCCCGCAAAGGCCATTTGGCCAATGCCCGTAACGTTCGCGCCAATCTTCACGCGGCTGATGTCCATGTTGCTCCACGGAGCCGGCTCGGCCTCGGTGAAGTCATCCATGTCGCCATAGCCCGAAAGGACGAGCGTGCTGTCGGGCATTACCATCCAGAGCAGGTCGTAGCCGCAGAAGCCGGCGGCCTTGTAGGCCACGTAGTTGGTGAACTCGTCCCAATAGTCGGCGGCCTGGTAGGCGGCGAGCGACGAGGCCTGCACGTAAACCGGAATATCCTTCGGCGTGGCATAGAAGGTGTTTTGATATGTGGTTGGCGGGGCGGCGGGCAGCATGACGAGGCTGCGCAGGCCCTTGCACCTTATGGCATGGTTTTCAATTTCCGTCACGCCGGCGGGTATGGTCAGGGTCTCGAGCGAGTTGGCAAAGCAGAACGTGCTTGCCCGCAGCTCTTTCAGGTCGTGCGGCAGGCGCACGGTGCGCAGGCTGTCGCAGTAGTAGAACACATGGGAGCCGAGGCTTACGCTGTCGTTGATTTCCACGCGACTGGCGCTCACGGCGCGGAACGAGTTAATGTACAGAGTCTTGACGTAGTCGGGAACCCTGTAGGTTCCGCGGCGGCCGGCGGGATAGTAGCGCAATATGGTGGAGTCTTTGCTGAACAAAACGCCGTCTATCACGCGGTGGTCGCCGGCGGCGGTGTCGTTGGGCAGAACGAACGACTCAAGCGAGTAGCAGGCGGCGAAAGCCCCTTCGCTATTGGTATTGTTCCACGCGCTCGGCAGGACAAGGTTTTTCAGGCTGTGGCAGTCGCTGAACACAAAGCCTCCAATGTACGTTACTCCCTCCGGAATGGTTATGCTCTCGATGCTCCTGCACATGAAGAAGGCGTAGGCGTCTATGCGCGTGAGCGTGCTCGGCAGGCTCAGGCTTGTCATGTTTTGGCAATAGCGGAACACGGAGGCTCCAATGGTCGTTACTCCCTCGTTCATCACGATGCTCTTTATGTTGTTGAGGTAGCCGTACCAAGGCGCGAAGTTGGTGTTGGCTTCGGAGGCGTCCCACATGGCTCCCGTGCCGGAAATGGTCAGGGTGGTGTCGGGCGCGGCGGTGAGCGTCCACGTCAGGTTGTCGCCGCACTTGCCGTGGGCTATCATGCCCTGTATGTTCATGCTCTTCCAGTTGTCGGCGGCCTTGTAGGCATCCACGCTGCCCGTCGGCACGTAAACCGGCATTCCGTTCGGCAGGCCGCTCACGCTGTTGGCATCGGTCATGGCCGGCGGGGTGGTCGCGTCGGCATACATGGCCTTCACGTTGGTGCAGCCGGCAAAGGCATAGGTGCCCAGCTTGCTCACGCCCGCGCCAAGGTTTATCGCCTTGATGGCGGCCGCTTGGGCGTTCCACGGGGCGGCCGAAGCGCCGGAGGCGCCGTAGTCGGCCATTTCGCCGCTGCCCGTAATCACGAGCACGCTGTCCGCGCCGAGCGCCCAAGTGAGCCCGTCGCCGCAAGCGCCGCTGCCTTGTATGCCTACGATGTTCTTGAAGTCTTTCCATATGTTGGCTTTCTTGTAGGCGTCCACGTTGGCGGAGGGAACATAGACAGGCACCATTTTCGACACGAGATAGAACACGTTGGAGTTGCCTACGGTGGGAGGCGTCGCGGCCAGCGACACGATGCTCTCAATGCGGCTGCATCCGCTGAACGCGCTCGCGTTTATGTTCGTGAGCGTGCTCGGCAGGGTCACGCTCCTCAGCGATGGGCAATCATAGAACACTGAGTTATTCAAGACGGTCACGCCTTCCGGAATGTTCACGGCCTCGAGGCCCGAGCACCTATAGAACGCGCTGGCATTTATGGTCGTAAGCCCATTGGGCAGGCTCACTGCCTTCAGGTGGGCGTTGCCAAAGAAGGAGTGAGCCAATATGGCTGTAACCCCGTCGGGCACCTTGAACTCCGCGTCGGTCTTGCCGGCGGGATATTGCCGGAGCTGTGTCATGTCTTTGCTGTAGAGCACTCCGTCTTGGGCCGTATATCTCAGGTTGTCGTCGGCTACGGTGATGGCCGTCAGGTTTTGGCAGTCGGCAAAGGGGGCGTCGCCCATGGTGGTTAGGCCGGCAGGGATGTGCGCGCTCGCGACGGCGGTGCCCTGAAACGCTCGGGTGCCTAAATTCAAGAGGGTGCTCGGCAGCGTGGCGGTCAGTTTGGGGCAGTTCAGGAACGCGTACATGTCTATGATGGTTATCCCTTCGGGCAGGGTCAGGTCCAGGTTGTCGCAGTCTTGGAACGCGGAGGTGGCTATGCGCTTGAGCGTGCTCGGCAGCGTTACGGTGGTCAGGCTGTCGCAGTTCTGGAACGCGTAGCTGCCAATCATGCTTATGTCTTCTTCCACCACGAGGGTTCTTATTTGGTCGCGGAGGTCTCTCCAAGGCATGCCGTTGTTGCTGTAGCTGCTCATGGTCCCCGAGCCGTATACGCGCATTATGCCGTCGTCGGTGAGTTGCCATTCGGCCTTGTTGCCGCAAACGCCACGACCCAAAATCGAGGTGTGGTTGCCGAAGGCGCTCCAGCCCCTGGCGCTGCCGTAAGCCTCCACGCTCTCTGCCGGAACGGTCAGGTCAATATCGGCGGGCACGCCGGCAAAGGTGTTCTCCTCTATCGAGGGCGGCGTGGTGGGCAAGGCCGTTATGGCGGTGATGCCCGTCTGGGCAAAGGCGTCGGCCCCTATGGCGGCCACCTTGGCCGGAATGGTTATCTCGGTCAGGCCGGAGCAGTTGGCAAAGGCATTGTCCCCTATGGTGAGTATGCGCTCGCCCAAGTCGGCCGACGATAAATTGGGCATGTTGTAGAAGGCGTATTCCCCTATGCTTGTAACAAAGTCTTCCACAACCACCTGCTTTATGCCGGCGCGATTGGCGATCCAAGGTATGGAGGTAGTCGAGTAGTTGTCCATGGCGCCGTAGCCCGAAATGATGAGCGTGCTGTCCGCGCCGAGGATCCATGTCAGCCCGTCGCCGCAAGTGCCGTTGGCCACTATGCCTGTTATTTCGAAGTCCTCCCAGTAGTTGGCGGCTTGGTAGTCGCTCACGCTGCCCGACGGAACGTAAACTCGCTTGGCCGTGCTGGTGAACGTGCTGCTTTGTGCCGTGGGCGGCGTGGTGGGCAGCGAAATCAGGTGGCGCAGATCCGTCAGGTAGGCCAAGGAGTTGAAGCTAAGGCTCCTTATGCTGCTCGGCAGGGTTAAGCTGCGCAGGGGGGCGTTTTGTAAGGCGCCGGACATTAACGCCGTGGCGTTGGAGGGCAGCGTTACGCCTTGAATGTGGCGGCAAACATTGAGCCCGTAGGGCACTGAGCCGGTTGTCATGCCGTCGTGCAGCACCAAGTAGCCTATCTTGGCGTTGCGGAAGGCGTCGCTTTGTATCCCCGTAACCGTTTCGGGCAGCTTGTACACCTCGACGTAGGGTATGCCGGCGGGCCATGTGTACAGCGTGGTCTTGTCTTTGTTGTAGAGCACGTTGCCCTCGGCCGTGTAGGCCTTGTTGTTCGCGGCCACGGTCAGGGTGGCCAGGCTCTCGGCATCGGAAAACGCCCCTGCGTTAATGTTCGTAACGCTGGCCGGAATGTGTATGCTCGTCACGCCGGATCCATTAAAGGCATGCATGCTTATAGTTTTCAAGTTCGCGGGCAGCGATATGGCAGGGAGCTTCGAGCAATTGCGGAACGCGTACTGCTTTATCCACGTGAGCGTGCTCGGCAGGCTCACGCTTGTCAGGTTAGCGTGGTTGTAGAACAAGTGGGTGCCCAACTCCGTTATACCCGTTTCCACCACCGCGGTTTTCACTCTGAGGCGGTGGTTGTACCAAGGCACGATGCCGCCGCTGGCGGAGGTGTAGTCGCTCGTCGCGCCCGTGCCGGAAATGGTGAGCACGCTGTCGCTGCCGATCACCCAGCTCCAATCGCCGTCTGTTCCGTCCCCGTTAGCCACGTTCCCCACCAGGGTAGCCGACAAGTCGCTCCAGGCTTGTTGGTAGTCAGCCAATCTGGAGTTCAGAACGTAAACGCGCGTGCTTGCAGTACTGCCCAAAGAGGTGTTGCTGCCCAAGGTAGGCGGCGTGGTCGACAGGATAAATACGGACCTTAGATTGGCGCAGTTGGCGAGCGCAGCGTCGCCAATGCTCGTAACCGTGCTTGGGAACGTTATGCTCGTCAGCTTCGTGCTGGCGAACGCATAGCGTCCAACGCTCGTAACCTTGTCTGGAATGGTTATTTCCGGCAGGTTGGTGCATGCGTTGAACGCCGAGGTTCCAATGGTCGTGAGCGTACTCGGCAGGGTCACGCTCGTCAGGTTCGCGAACCTCATGAACGTTCCTAATCCCAGAGCGGTTATGCCCTCGTTCACCACCAAGGTCTTAATGCGGGTGCTGTGACTGTCCCAAGGTCTGTCGGTGAGTTGATTGTAGCCCTGCATGGCGCCTGTGCCGGAAATGGTCATAACGCTGTCGCTGGTGAGTCGCCAAGTAACGGCGGTTTCGTTGCCTGTCGGGCCGCACGGGCCGGCGGCTACGGTCGTTGCACTCTGTGCGTTGGCATTCAGCCCCCATAACCCGAGGGCAATTGCCAAGAGAAAAAATTTCTTTTTCATATACGTTTATTTAAATGGTTAGTAATTGACAGAATAAGCAGTTCCACCTGCGACTTGTCCATATTATAATATATGTGTGGATGAAATTTGCCGATATAGGAAGCCCGGGGGCGAACTTAGCGATTGGAAAAGGCGAATACCGGAGGTTTTCCGTAGTCAAAGGTAGTCGGAACGGAGTTTGCCACCAAAAAAAACGGCGTGGTACTTCTTTATACCATAAGAAATACCATGCCGTTTAGAAATACCACGACAAATACCACGGGAAATACCATGTGGCGGGAAGCACCCGCAAATGAATGACCATCCAAGACAAGCGGAGGAGGGGGAGGGAATCCCGAATCCCATGACCCGATTCGGGATAAGGCCGCGCAGCTTCTTACCGGTAGTGCTGTTTCCGGTATTCTGTGGGTGTCATGCCGGTAAGCT
>CASEAJ010000020.1 GCA_949285425.1 uncultured Porphyromonadaceae bacterium | reverse complement strand
GTGCCGGAACTGGCGGCGTTCTACGTTCTCCGTCCGTGTGTCGGTAGTCATACTGGAAAAGGGTTGTTCTTTTCCGTCTGATAGTCGTTTGGTACTTTTCGTACTTCTCAGTACCTGCCGTCTGGCAGGTACTCACTCCGTTGATGGTCATTCTTGTTGTCATGGTAGTCATTTATTAAAATTCAACAATCAGCAGTCGGTTCTCCATTACCTTTTCGGGGTCGGTTATCATCCTTTGGGCTACCCAAAGGTGATGCGCTCCGAAGCCGTAGGCGAACAGCCTTCCGAAGTTCTCGTTTTCTGAAAGTTTCGCCATTGAATTGCGGATTTCCGTTTCGCTAAAACTCAAGGACAAGGTGTTTATCAGACTGACAAAGATGTCGGTAACTTTCTCGTCCCATAATATCAGTATGTTTTCTATCTTTATTTCCATATCATGTATATTTTGAAGTCTATAAATCAAGCACTCATCCGTTTGCGGATAAGTTCGGCATTGTTCTCTACAAGGCTGATGATGCGGTCGTGGTATTCGGTATTGGAATTACATACACCTCTGCATTGCAAAACTTTCATTTGCGACAACGAAACTTCTACCGTTTCTATCCTTTTCCCATTAATGGTAGCTGAAAGAATAAGAGAGTCTTCTCTTGTATAATAATTCCCTACACAATGATGCATTGCTTTCCCTTCCAAAATCATCTCTTTGACACTTTCTATAACCTTGACACGTATAAGACCGTCTGAAAAAGAAAGTCCGAAAAATCTTCCTTTGCTAAGCAGATAACTTTGTTCTTTTGAAAGGAATTTTGGCGTATTTTCTCTTATCTCTTTTTCCAATTCTTTTTCTATGACCTTTTTACACGCCTTGTCATGTTCATGGTAAAGATTTTGAGGACACACATATTTCATATTCCTAATATCTTTACCTAAATACTTTAATGCGTCAATGTAGTCACGCCATATTGTAGCATCATGTACTTTATATCCATTTCTGAGGCAAATACGAATAGACTGCCAATAATCTTCTATATTATCATGCGGATGTTCAATAAAATACTTCAAGAGTTTGGTTTGTCCTGTCTTCAATAATGTTTCTATGCGGCTGTTAGTCAATAACACATGAAAAAAATTCAAAGGTGATTGACCGTAAAAATACCTTTTGAAACCTCTTTTCCTTAATTCATGCGTAACTGTCATGAAAGGACAAATCGTGGCAGAATAGATAAGGTCGTATTTGTAGTTTTCCCGTCTTAATTCTAACGGAGTGTAAAAGAGCCATAAATCATAATACATAGTACCCATTGTTTGCCTTAATCTCGCAAAAGTTACATGCTTCCCATTAGGAGCAATCCATCTTTGCATGACTTCTGCCCATTCATATTCAGCAGGTTTGCCAACTTTCAAAAAACACTTCACCATTATTGACCTTACAACTTGGTAGTCTTTACATGCTGTTATTACGGTGAAATACTCACATTCTTTGAATGTTCTTTTTCTACCTTCATACATAGTCAGCACTGTATTGCAATACGGGCATTTCTCATATTTACGTTTCGTATCAGATTTCCATTGATGCCCACACTTGGTGCAGGTTACTACTTTCTTAGATGATTTGTGTCCGACATATCTGATACTATGGTCTAATCCCCATTGTATCTGCTCGCTTGTAAGTGGCTGTAAATGTTTACTTGCTTCTACTATATTGCGTTCAAACTTGTTTCTCGGATTCATATCAAAAATCAAATAATGAGGGTTGGACTTGGGTTTCTTTTTTCGCTGTCGGCTTGTTGCGGTTCTGTAGCTTTTGGAGTTCCATCTGCTGATATTGAGCAACAGCCTTTCTCCTTGCTTCCTGCTTTTCCTCTTCTGTCAGTTCCACCACATGGTTTACAACTACTTGACATTGTATAGGCTTGCCTACTTCAATCTCGTTTTCATCGTAATAGTGAATGGCTTGTCCGTAAATCTCTCCGTCTGAAAAGCCGTTGCAACCGCTTTTCTGCACATAGTTCAGAATGTATGTGACACAATCGTCTATGTTCTTGGCTGGGTTGCGGTATCTTTTGGCGAATAGTTCATCTTCCGCTGCTCTCTGTTCCAAAAACATCTGTATGGGTCGTTTGAAATGGTCTGTTGTCTTCATATCGTCAGTCGTTTTAATCAGTTATACATTTTTCCGTTTTCAAGAAACTCGTACTTGTTGGCTTCGCAACTTTCCTCAAAACATTCCTCGCTGCATTGATATTCCATATCGTCACGGCACGACTTGAAAAAGCTGTCAAGGCACTTGTCCATAAGGTCATACAAGGTTGTATCAGTGTCTGGGGAGTTTAGAAAGTGATATATGGGTTTCAGAATGTCCTCATCTGCACAATAGCCTGTCAGTACGCAACTGCTGTCCGTCAGTACCCGACTTTTACGCTGTTTCTTAAAGTTGCCTTTGAGGTAATAGGTTCTCGGCTTGAATAGGGTATGCCAATAATTATTGACCAAGTATTTCAGAAGCCGAATACCACTCAGTTCTTCTTCCTCTGCGCTGTATTGTGAGGTAAAGCGATAGGAGTACTTGCAAGTGTCGTAACTCCAATCGGTCACTTTGATATTGAAGATGCGCTCAAAGGCATCCAGCGTGTTACGGTTGTCGCTGCTCCATGGATACTCAAATGTGGACAACCATTCCGAATAGGCGGTTTCCCTCGCTGCTGTTGAAAGTTCAGCTAATAGAAAGATGTTGTATGTTTTTGTTATCGTTCTCATATCGTTGTCTTTTAGATTGTTTGTTTCAGTATCTCTCGCCAATAGATTGGCTCTACCTCGCTCAGCAGGAAGTCCACAAAGTCCCTCCGTGCGTCCTTGCACAACTCTCTGTATAGTTCTCGGAATGTGCTGAAATTGCCGTTGATGTAGGTCTCCACCATATACTCGAAGATGTTGTCCACTTCGTAATACCTGCATTGCTGAAATGCGCTCTTGCTGTGTCTTTTTCTTTTCATATCCTTTGATTTTTAGATTGTCAGTAACCAAACCGTTAAGGCGATTAAGCCTACAAGTGATGCGATGGTGATGAGTATGCCGAACAGGAAGTTTAACACACCCAGCAGAGTTTCCACTGCAATGCCTACCACCAAACCTCCGACACAAATGGCAATGCCCGATGCTGCCGTTACCATTACGGACAATGCTTTCCACAATGCCTTTCCGATGTCGTTTAATGTCATTACCATATCTTCCATTTTTTTAGATTGTTACTCGTTTCATTCGGATTGGGAGGGTCGGGTCGAGTCCTTTTTCTTTTCGTCTCTCCGTATGTCCGAAGTTTCCTTGTGCCGTCTTCGACCGCATCGGTCGTTTTCGTTTCGGGGGCTTCTCAAAGGTTAGGGAGTAGGATTAGCAAATTTTTTCGACAAAATACTACCCCTGAAAGGGCGTGGAGATTTTTCGACAAAAAATTTGTGTTCCTAATCCCGTCTTTACCTTTGCCCCAGCAACGAAAATGACACGCTGATGCCGTCTTGAAGGCGGCATGGAAACGTAGGCATACATGGAGAGGCGAAAAGGAAAATGGAGCGGATGGAATGGCGCAACGCGCCACGGGAAGAGACAAAGCGCGGCGCAACAATAAAGGGTGAAAGCTGTGCTTTCCTGTCGCCGTGACGGAAGTTCTGTAACCGTCATTGTCATGCGTGCATGGCTTGCGGTTGCAGATGTTCCTCCGGTGGTACATTGTCGTAAAACGGGATTGTCTGCTGTTGCTTTGTCTGCAATGGAAGGCAAACTGGTTTTACGACACAGGGCTTTGTAGCCGAAAATGGTCACAAGAACAGATCCACGCTTGGCGTGTCCTGTAGAAGTGGCATTTTCGGCTACTTGTATATGGATGAAATAATGACTGTAAGAACGGTTTTACCGTTTTAGTACAAGCATATAAAAGAAGTGCCCACGGCGATGGCAGTGTCATTTATGACATTGTGGTCGCTGTGGGCTTTTCTTTTGCTTGTACTGTTTCTGAAATCGGCTTTT
>CASEAJ010000019.1 GCA_949285425.1 uncultured Porphyromonadaceae bacterium | reverse complement strand
TGGGATAGTTTTACTTTATATCCCTAAGATACAAAAAAATAGGGAGACGGGCAAGTTCTGACTTAGCGAAGTTGAGACTTGCCCGATTTTTTTGCAGACATAAAAAAGGCCATCTCAAAAATAATTTTGAGACAGCCTCTTCTATGTTTTGGCCGTCTCGGCAAGTTGCTGAGTTGCGGTTATTTCACGGGAATGATGCGGAATGAGTATTCATAATCCTTCACCGGATAGCGGACATGGTCGGCCGGTTGTGAACCCCATGAGTCAATGCCGCCCACACCTTTCTGGAACAGGTCGATGTAGACATAGGTCTGCTGGCGGGGATAGAGGTCGGCCGTGTGTTGCTGTTTTTTGCTTTGTCCCGGATCAAAATCTTCCGGCAGGAAGTTCAGGGCGGTTGCGTTCAGCGGCTGGTTGCCTTCAAAGCGGATTCCGCACCCGTTGGCATCGGTTACGGCAAACCAGCGTACGTCTGTACGGTTGCCGCATTCTTGCGGACGGGAATAAGGCGTATAAAGGTCGGCCACGGTTGTTTCGTAGCGGCCTATCAACGAGCCTTCATGGCGGTCTGCATAGTTTTCTTCGGGTCCGCGTCCATAATAGCTTACCTGGTCAAACTGTCGGGCGAACGGGAATATCATACCCATGCGCGGCATTTCGGGCAATTCGGCATTCCCGGCATTGAAACGTGCCGTAACCTGTATTTCACCGCGTGCATTCACTTCGTAACGTTCAGTCCAGTCACAGGCCACATGCGTCAGGCGATAGTCATAGGTCAGTACGACCTTGTCACCCTCAACAGTCACAGCGAAATCTTTCAACGATTTGACACTGCCGGCCACACGCCAAACGGCCAAACGGTTATGAGACCAGTTGCCGAAATCGTTGTCTATCGGGGCACGCCAGAAATTGACCCAAGGCGAAGCCTGGAACAGTTTCTTGCCTTCTTTTTCCACAGAAGCCAAACCGGCGTTGCGCTGTGTGTTGAACACAATGTTGACTGCACCGGCGGTTATGTTGACCCGGTCGCCTTCTTGCTTGTAGGCGGGAGCGGTTCCGGTGCCTTCCAAAGCGGTATAGGTGTAGGGCACAACGGCAAACTGACTTTCGGCCACCTTATAGCCGGCTGGAAGCAAGGCTACCGCATCCTTTTCGCGGGCCGATACATTCAGCAGATATTCCTTGCCGGGCTTCTTGTCATAGGCAGTGTAGGGCAGGGTAACCTGTACGGTGCTTCCCGGACGACAGGCTGGCACGGTGAAGGCATCGCCGGCAACCGGTTCTCCATCTTCAAGCAACTGCCACTCGAAAGTGAAACCGCTCAAGTCGATGAATGCATGTTCGTTGTATACGGCTATCTGCCCTTTCGACAAATCGACGGCCGAGAAATGGATGTTTTCATAAGCTTTCTTCACTTCAACGGCCTGAGGCGATGGGGTGCGGTCGGCACGAACCACCCCGTTCATGCAGAAGTTTTCATCGTGATGGTAGCGTTTGGCGTTGAAGTCGCCCCCATAGGCAAAATAAGGCACACCTTCGACCGTGTGGGTCAGCAAGCCCTGGTCTACCCAGTCCCAGATGAAACCGCCCTGCAGGGCACGGTATTTACGTATCAGTCTCCAGTATTCCATCATGGCTCCGCAGCTGTTGCCCATGGCATGCGAGTATTCGCACTGAATGAGCGGACGGGTAATGTCCGTACGTTGTGCGTAGGCTTCCATCCGGTCGGGATACATATACATAGGACATACGATATCCGTATTCGGACCTTCGGCAGCCTGTTCGTATTGTACCGGACGGCTTGTGTCGCGTTTCTTTATCCATTCGTAGGTGTGCATGAATGCATCGCCGTTTGATGCCTCGTTGCCCAGCGACCACACAATGACACAGGGATGGTTCTTGTCGCGTTCCACGCAGCGTTCGGTACGGTCCAGATGAGCCGCAAACCATTCGGAATGGAAAGCCACGTTTTCACGTCCGTAACCCAATCCGTGTGACTCGATATTGGCTTCGTCCACCACGTAAAAGCCGAATTCATCGCACAGTTTGTAGAACTCGGTCGACTGCGGATAATGGCAGGTGCGGATGGCGTTTACGTTCATTTGTTTCATCAACAGAAGATCTTTCATGAGATAGTCCTGTGCATGGGCATGTCCGTGCAGCGGATTGTGTTCATGCAGGTTCACCCCTTTCAGCAGCACGTATTGGCCGTTCACGAGCAACACGCCGTCTTTTATTTCGGTGGTTCGGAAACCGATGCGGTGCGATGTCGACTCAACGACACGTCCTTCCCCGTCTTTCAGGGTAAGCAACAACGTGTACAGATTCGGCTCTTCCGCTGACCACGGACGGACACCGGACACCCGTTGCGAAGCCACACCCACCGTTTGTTCCGTTTGCGGGTTCAGGGTTGCGCTCATGGTCCGGCTCCACATGTTTTTTCCCGATGCGTCCTTCACTTCTGCCTCCAGTTTCACTTGTTGTGCCTGGTCGGTGTAGTTCTTCAGTTGTACATCCAGCGAAAGTACCCCGTTCTTGTAGCTTTTGTCCAGACCGCTCACGGCAAAGAAGTCGCGGATACGTACCTGATCGGTGGAATACAGATAAATGCCACGGTCAAAACCGGACAGACGCCAGAAGTCCTGGTCTTCCAGATAAGAGCCGTCACTCCAGCGGTACACCTGAAGGGCAACCAGGTTTTTGCCTGCTTTTACATAAGAAGTAATGTCGAATTCGGTCGGACTTTTCGTCACTTCGCTATACCCGACCTTTTCACCGTTCACCCATACATACATGGCCGCTGCACCCGCTTCAAAATGCAGATACACCCGACGTCCGTCCCAGTCGGACGGCAACTGGAATGATTTACGATAGCAACCCACCGGATTGTCTTCGTGCGGAATGTAAGGAGGATTGGCCGGGAAAGGATAGACCGTATTGGTGTAAATGGGAGTCCCGTAGCCATGACGTTCCCAATTGCCCGGAACCGGAATGGTTCCCCATGCCAGGTCATCGAATGCCGTCTTGTAAAACTCGGCCGGTACGCCGGCAGGTTTGGGAGTCCAAAAGAATTTCCATTCGCCCGACAAGGACAGATAGTAAGGCGACAAGGCATACTCGTTTTGCAGGGCTGCATCCTTGTCGGCATAGGGAAATGCTGTTGCCCGTGTTTTTTCATTGTTCACCCCAAACACTTCGGGATTTTCCCAGTCGTTTGCCCGGGCCACATGCCCTGCCGAAGCCAGCAAACCTCCTACCAACAGCAGGGACATCAAGTTTTTCTTTCTCATAAATTCTACTATACACTAAAGATTATTATAATTGTTAATATTTCATTTGTTTCATATCACCTTTCGCACAAGCGAAAAAACGGCGGTGTATCATGACAGACCATCAGTTGCGTTGCTTTCGGCATTCGGCTTCGGTCACACACGCCAGTCCTCAGTCAGCGCCTTGCAGCTTGTCCGTTCAGATGCTCCTTACCGAAAAACGAAGAGGGTTCATTTTGACAAGCCCTCCATGCCGGGAACAGAACCGGCTTACGGTCTTGAACGGACAAAAATACATACCAACAGGGCTTCACCGCTTTGACTCATGTAACAAGCCGTTCCTGTATTGTAACATCTGTATGAAACTTGGAAATGTTCCCCTTCTGTTCAAGAAAAGAGACGCAACGGCTGTCCGCTAATCTGCTTTATAATAAACAGCCGTTGCTTCTTTATATTGTATTCGGTTGCAAAAAAACACAGTACAAATACTTCTGTGTACATTATACAATGGTCCGGTTCGCTCAGAACCTTCCTTTCCACAGTGCCCTCAGGCGGTCGGTCAGTGTCTTCTCGGCCGGATTGTCCTGTCCTTTCCATATACGTTCCGAGGTCAGTTCGTCGGGCAGGAACTGCTGGGCCACAAAGTGGTTCGGATAGTCATGTGAGTATTTGTATTCCTTGCCATATCCCAACTCCTTCATCAATTTGGTAGGAGCGTTGCGCAAATGCAGAGGCACCGGCAGATTTCCTGTGCGGTTCACCAGTCCCAAGGCTTCGTCGATGGCCAAATAGGCCGAGTTGCTTTTGGGTGATGCCGCCAGGTAAACCGTTGTTTCCGCCAAAACGATACGTCCCTCCGGCCAGCCTATTTTTTGCAATGTGTCGAAACAGGCATTGGCCAGCAGCAGGGCATTCGGGTTGGCCAGTCCTATATCTTCTGCTGCCGATATAACCAGTCTCCGGGCGATGAATTTCGGGTCTTCCCCTCCGGCCACCATGCGGGCCAGCCAGTAAATGGCGGCATCGGGGTCGCTGCCCCGGATGGATTTGATGAACGCGGAAATGATGTCGTAATGCACCTCTCCGTCCTTGTCATAGGCCATTGGGTTCTGTTGTAAGCGTTCGGTTACCACATCATTGGTAATGTGAACGGTCTCGTTGGTATCGGCCGTAATCACCAGATCGAGTATGTTCAGCAGCTTGCGTGCATCCCCTCCGGCAAAACGCAGGAGGGCCTCGGTCTCATCCAATACAATCTGACGACGGGAAAGTTCCACATCGGTCTTTATTGCCCGTTCTGCCAGTTCGAGAAGATCTTGCTTTTCCAAAGATTTCAGCACATAAACCTGACAACGTGAAAGCAGCGGGGTGATGACTTCAAACGAGGGGTTCTCGGTTGTGGCCCCGATGAGTGTCACCGTTCCGTTTTCCACCGCACCCAACAACGAGTCCTGCTGGGATTTGCTGAACCGGTGTATTTCGTCTATGAAAAGAATCGGGTTGCCACCCTGACTGAAAAAACGGCTCGATTTGGCTTTCTCTATCACTTCGCGCACATCCTTCACCCCCGAAGTCACGGCACTCAGTGTGTAAAAGGGACGGTCCAGCTTGTTGGCTATAATCTTGGCCAGAGTGGTTTTTCCCACTCCCGGAGGTCCCCACAAGATGAATGATGCGATGCGTCCCGACTCTATCATCTGACGCAAAATGGCATGTTCGCCTACCAAATGTTTCTGACCGATGTATTCGTCCAAGGTTTTCGGACGAAGGCGTTCTGCTAAAGGTTGCATATCACTTTTCTGCCTGTTGAAAACAGTTTCTAAAACTTTTTATGGCGGAGCATCTATCGGACTCACTTCTGTTGTGCAACAATCACTGCGTGTGCATAACGCTTCAGCAGGTCTGTTGCCAAATCAATGGCTTCGTCCAGTCCGGTTTTCCCGCTGTAGGCATTGATAATCATGAGCAGGCGGGTGGTTGTCCCGGTTATTTTCGTGCGCTCGTTGTCACTGGTCGGTGTACCTATGCCTCCCACCGCGTCGCGGTAAACGGGCAGACCTTCGATGTTCAGCGGACCACGTCCGATGCCTTCGAACAGTTCGCCTGCTTCTCCGACACCCAACTCCAGCCGTTCTCCCTGAATCTTGTCAGCATCGAACCCGCCTATGGAAAATCCGCTCCGCATGGACACCAGGTTGATGACATCGACCAGTGTGCTGAGCCGGTACAAAGACATTCCTTTCACGGCCCGGCGACACAGAGCTTCCGCCGACGGACGATAGCGGTTCGGGTCCTTGCCCAGGGCTTTGTAAGCCCGGCGGGTGGCCTGTATTTCGGGACGTTTGTTTACATCTTCCAACCGGCAAGTAGCCGCCACATGTTCACATTCCGCCTCTATCTCGGCCCAAAGTTCATCCGAAGTCGGCGGATTGACCACTTCGCACTCAATGACTCCCAATGCCAGATCGGGACATGCTGTCCGTATTTTTTCCGATATGATAATTTCCATTTTGCTGTTTTTTATACAAAAACCGGTTGCAATCCATTTGCACATCATGAACTCAACGTCCGGTTTCACCCGTCAAAAATATACTTTTATCATAAAAAGCACAACATCTGCCCCCGTTCTTTTTAGGACAGAACGGAAATAAGCAGGTCTATCTTATCTATTTTTAACAAAATGTATTATCTTTGCCGCCACATTTTAAACCAAACATACAAGAATATGCCAATAGAAATCAGAGAAGCACGGACCAAACGGGACATGAAAAAGTTCGTACGGTTCGGGAACAAGCTCTATGAAGGAAATGAGTATTTCTGCCCTCAACTTGAGTTTGATGAGCTGAATACACTCAACCCCAAGAAAAACCCCGCTTTTGAAGTTTGCGAAGCCATATATTACCTTGCCTACAAAGAGGGAAAAATCGTCGGCCGTATTGCCGGCATAGTCAATCATCAGGCCAACAAGCATTGGAATGTGAAAAAAATCCGTTTCGGATGGTTCGACTTCATCGACGACATGGAAGTGTCGCAGGCTTTGCTCGACAAGGTGGTTGAATGGGGCAAATCGAAAGGAATGGACACGCTGAACGGTCCGGTCGGTTTTACCGACTTTGACCATCAGGGATTGTTGCTCGAGGGATATGAATACAACTCGCCCATGGCCAGTCTGTACAACTATCCTTATTATGTAAAGCATTATGAAGCTTATGGCCTGACCAAAGAAAGCGACTGGATTGAGTTCCGTATATTCCCACCCAAGGATGTGCCCGAACGGTTGGAACGTATCTCCAACATCGTTATGGACAAATATCATCTGAAAGTGGACAAGGTTCGTTCGGGCAAGGAAGCCATAAGAAAATACGGACACGAGTTTTTCGATGTGGTGGACAAGGCTTACCAGCCGTTGTACAATTATTCTCCGCTTACCGAACGACAGAAAGCAAGCTATACGGACATGTACATTCCGCTGGTGAACTATGACTTTGCAACCATTATTACGAACGAACAGAATGAAATTGTAGGATTCGGGGTCGGCATGCCCAACATATCGGCCGCATTGCGCAAGTGCAAGGGAAAACTGTTCCCCTTCGGTTTTATTCACATATTGAAGGCATTGAAAGCGAAAAAGTTCACCGATTTCGACCTGTTGCTCATTGCCGTACGCCCCGATTATCAGAACAAGGGGGTGAATGCCATCTTCTTTCACGACCAGATCAAGTATTTCAACCAATACGGAGTGCAGCGTGCCGAAACCACTTCCATATTGGAAACCAACGCCAAGAACCAGGCCAACTGGGAATATTTCGAACGCATACAGCACAAGCGGAGAAGAGCCTACATCAAAAACATCTGATCAGAAGTTTTCTGTGATAAAAAAGGCCGGTTGTTTCCCGGCACAAAAAAGAGTCCTGTCATTACTCTCTAAAATCGAGTGTTGACAGGACTCTTTTCTGTTTTTGTAGCTACGTTTCCGCACGACGACAGGTCGGGGTGCAACGGGGTCGTTTCGCTTTCCATTTTACATTTTCCTTGTCACGGCATGAGTGGGCACGCTCTCCTGCTTGTAGCGGTTTACCGAAGTGACTACAAAGGTGTAGTAGCCGCTCAGTTCAAGCCCCTTTATGGTTCTCAGGTTCAAGCAGTGGTCATGCGTGCGGGCAATGATATGGGCAGGATTGTTCATGTCGCCGGGTTCCTTGCCTTTGAAGGCATACACCACATAATAGTCAACCGCTTCTCCACCTTTTCGGTCTACCTTGTCCCACACCAGGTAGGCCTGTTCGCCATCCCTCAACACATTCACGTTTTGAGGCGAGACCGCCGGCTTGCTTTTGATGTTACGGTTGACCGGACACAAAGCCGGGTAGCGGTAATAATTGGCCTGCAAACTGTCGTTCAGTCCGAAGGTGTTGGACAGGAACGCCGTTGCGTTGTAGAACATGGCTCCATCCACTTGCGGCTGTGTGCGGTTCAGTTGCAGCTGACGCACAATTTCATTCCCATCGTTCCATGCCGCAGCCTGTGACGAGTCGCCCATTTTATATACTCCCATGCCTATGTACAGGTTCTTGCCATAAACGTGCTCGCTCCACCAACCCACCAGTTCGGCGTAGTCGGCATCGGGTTTCCCTATTTCCCAGTAAAGCTGAGGAGTGACATAGTCAATGTTGCCTTCCTGTAACCACAGCAACACATCGGCGTACAGGTCATCATAGTTTTGCACGCCGGCCCGTGTGTTCGAACCCCGCACGTCGGCCGAACGGTTGCGCCACACGCCGAACGGACTGATGCCAAATTCCACCCACGGCTTGGCCGACTTGATGGTCCGTTGCAGTTCGGCCACAATCATGTTCACGTTGTTGCGTCGCCAGTCATCTTTGCGGTCAGGCGAAAAGCCCCGGGGATGGGCTTCGAACGTGCTCTGATCGGGAAAGTCGAGTCCCTGTATCTTGTACGGGTAAAAGTAGTCATCGAAATGAATGGCATCGACATCATAGCGTTCCACTACATCGCGCACCACGCGGTTGAGAAATTCGCGCGTTTCGTCGAGTCCCGGGTCAAAGTAATAACGATTGCCGTAACGCACGAACAGGTCTTTGTTTTTAAAGAACAAATGTTCTTCCGACAGTTCGCCGGTACTGCCCGATTGGGTCACCCGGTAGGGATTGAGCCATACGTGCACATCCATGAAACGTTTGTGGGCTTCCTCAATGACAAATTGCAAGGGGTCGTAATAGGGTTGCGGAC
This sequence comes from uncultured Porphyromonadaceae bacterium, assembly GCA_949285425.1. Classification (GTDB taxonomy): domain Bacteria; phylum Bacteroidota; class Bacteroidia; order Bacteroidales; family Paludibacteraceae; genus QVMH01. The sequence goes on along the minus strand of CASEAJ010000019.1, from coordinate 13,622 downwards.
GCGTTCCCTGCTTGCCGGTGAGCCAGTGCGACCACGGTTCGTAAGGCGAAAAATACAGGGCATCGGCCGTAGGACGTATCTGTACCACCACCGTGTTGATGTGGTTTCGGGCAAATCCGTCGAGCAAGCGGAGCATTTCCTCCTGTTGTTCCTCCGTGCTCAACCACCGCCGGCTCGGCCAGTCTATGTTGGCCACCGTCGCTATCCACACGGCACGCATTTCACGTTTGGGCGGTTGCGCAGCGTACAGGCAACTGCCGGCAAGCAACCAAAGGCTAAAGGCAAATAAACAAAAAGACCTTATCATAAATTAATAATTAACAATTAAGAATTGATAATTGACAGTGACAAATGAACAGTTAACTGTAATTGTCCATTGTTCACATGTCCTTTATCAACAGTTTTTCCGATTCTTCCCGGGCATGTTCGCGCAATGCCAACGTTTTTTCCCAGAATTTTTCCATTTCCTGATTCCCGTTTGCCAGGAACAGTTCCGAGCCGCAGGTTTCCAGTCGGTCAAACACGAAACCCGCCGTAAGCTGGTGAATGTCGATGGCCGGCTGGTAGCTCTTGCTGCGGTTCGTTTCGTTGAACACCTCAATCAGCACCTTCGCATCGACCAGTTGCCCGAGCAGCTGATTGACCAGACGGATGGGCAGATTGTTGCGCATGGATATTTCTTCCGGGGTAAGCGGCGGCTTTTGCTGTTCAAAACGTTTCACCACCAGGTGTGTTATGTACAGAAACAGAAAGTTACGGTAGCGCACGCTGATGGATTTCGTGTCGGTTTCGTAATCGAAATTGTGTATGTTCTGCGCCGCATAGGAGATTTCCGCTCCGAAAAGAATGATCAGACACGATATGCGAATCCACAACAGGAGCAAGGGAATGGCGGCGAAACCGCCATACACGGCATTGTAGCGCGACAGATTGATCTGTCCGCTGATATAGAGCATTTGGAAAAGCTGGAACACCGTGCCTGCAATGACACCGGCCACCAAGGCGTTGACAAACTTTACACGCGTGTTGGGTATGGCCATATAAAGCACCGTAAACATGACCCACACAATGAAAAACGGTGAGAGGCGCACCAGCAACCGTACCAGCGGACTGATGACGTCGTACAGGAACGAACTGGACAACGTGGAGCCTATGTAGATGGACAAACCGCTGGAAAGGGCAATGAGCACGGGAATGAGCAGCATGGTAGAAAAATAGGTCGTGAACTGACGGATGATGGAACGCGACTTTTTCACCTGCCATATGCTGTTGAACGCATTTTCCACCTGCATGAAGAAACTCAGCACCGACCACAGCAATATCACCACTCCCAATCCGATGAACAGGCCTCCATGCACCGTGGCCAGGTAACGCTCGACAAACCGCATGACCAAAGGTGTGAGGTTCATTTTGTCTATATAGGTTTCCTGCAGGGAACTTTCGATGAGCCCTTCCAGCCCGAAGCCTTTGGCTATGGAAATGACCAGCGCAACCATGGGGATGATGGCGAAAAGAATGGAATAGGTAAGGGCCGAAGCCTTTACCGACAACTGGTCCGCATTGAAACCGCGTATGGCAAGTACCAGGGTCTTCAACGTGTTGTAAAGCACCTGACGCGAACGGGACAGCTCGTTGCCCGTGATGCGCCAAATGTCATACCGCACGAAATCGTACACACGAATAAAGAAATCGGTCAGTTTTTTCATGTCGACAACCTGCCTGAAAAAGAAAAAAACAGCCGGTCTGTAAGCCGGGTTCTGTAACCTTGCCGAAGCAAGGCGCCTGCCATTTATCTACGACCGGTGTCACCACCGGCCTCTAGCGATCTACCCCCCGGCATCGGACGAGCCATCCTACATGCGCCGGTATACATGATCTTGCAACCCATAAGGCGTACGGCTCCGCATGTCGCCATGCAGACCGGTGGGCTCTTACCCCACCTTTTCACCCTTGCCCCGCCAACCTCCGGAGAAAAACGGGGCGGTCGTTCTCTGTTACGCTACTCTGCCCTCGCAGACAGCTTCCCGTTAAGAAATATGGTGCTCTGTGTTGCCCGGACTTTCCTCATCACCCAAGGTGAAGCGGCAAGCCGACCTGCTGTTGTTTGATGCAAAGGTAATAATTATTATCAGTTAAGTAACTTGTGAAAATGAATTTATGTGATTTTGTGAGGAATTTTCGGGATGATTTTGTGTTTGGATGGGGGAACATGGCGGGCTACGCGACCGGAGGCAAGCACAAAAGCAGCCGTAAAAGCCCGTAAAGGCCTGTAAAAGCTGAGTTGCTGAAAACGGGAAAACAGTATCGTTTGACTTTTGCGAGTCGCTTGTCGGCCGAAAAGCAGGAAAAGATGGTGTGAAACAAGCATAAAACAAGTGCATTCTTGCCGGCCATGTTGTGTGTCCATGCGCATAAAGTTCTTTTTTCACCTATGTGAAACAAGCTTTTCACCTATGTGAAAAATATGTTTCACCTATGTGAAAAATGCTTTTCACCTATGTGAAAAAAGAAGATGATGCTGTTGGATGTACGACATGATGCTGTCGGACGCACAACATCGTCGTTTTTAATTTGCATGGGCAAACGTGCTTGCGGGGCAACCAATGGGGTTGTGACATTCGGCTAAAGGCGGGCAAATTATAAAATAAAGACAGAATATGGAGGTGAAAAAAGCGTGAAAAGGTTATATGGATACAACCTTTTTGTGTGTTTTTTATATATCTTTGCACTATGCATCTGATAAACGACAATCATAATGAAATATCTTAATGTAAAGAAAGCATTGGCTGCATGGCATGATTTGCTGCCGTTGTCCGATAAAGACAGGGAAAGACTTAGCCGGCGTTTTACTGTCGATTTCAATTACAACAGCAATCATATTGAAGGTAATACGTTGACATACGGACAGACGGAAATCCTGCTTCTTTTCGGAAAAGTGATTGGAGAGGCCGATGTGCGTGATGTACAGGAAATGACAGCAAGCAACGTCGGACTGCGGATGATGACAGAAGAAGCAGCCATGAAAGATATACCGTTGACGCAGCATTTTATAAGGACGCTGCATAAAACCATATTGCGTGAGGATTATACGGTATATCGTGAATTGCCGGGAGGGATACAGACAAGTTACGCTATTCATGCAGGTCAGTATAAGACGCGCCCCAATAGTGTCATTACACGATATGGAGACCGGTTTGAGTATGCTTCGCCTGAGGAAACTCCCGGGTTGATGAACGATTTGGTGGAATGGTATAATGTGGCGGAGCAGGAAGGAAAACTCTCACCGGTTGAATTGGCCGCGCTCTTTCATTACCGTTATGTACGCATTCATCCTTTTGAGGATGGCAATGGCCGTATAGCCAGGCTTATGGTAAACTATATATTGACCCGTCACGATTATCCGATGATTGTGGTTCGAAGTCGTCAAAAGAGTGAATATTTGGAAGCGTTACATCGGGCCGATATGGAAGTAGGCCCTGTTCCAAGCGATGGAGCACATGCGGATATCAAGGATATACGTCCGTTTATGAAATATTTCAACGACTTAGTGGCTACGGAAGTGTATAATGACGTGCTGTATGTGAGTGAAAGGAAAGAAAATGTGTGGTGGTATGATGGCGAACGGATTGCGTTCCGGACGCCTAATTATACGAAGATACTGAATGCCATGCGTACGCACCCCACTCTGACGCTTGCGGACATGAAAGAGGAGACGGGTATCAGTGTGACGGCTGTTCAGAAATTATTGGAGCAGTTGATTTCCAAAAAGTATGTGGAACGTGGTGAGAAAGACGGCAGTTGGAGGGTGTTTGTAACGCAGTAAGAGTTTACATCGCCTTGTGGCGGAATAGTCACAAGGTTACTTTTTCTTTTTAAAAAGCTGGTTTTTTATGCCAATACGGTGAAAAATGAAGATTTTTGCCTAAGTTTGCAATAAATTTGTCGTCGGAGTGTCTTGCGTAGTCTTGAAGCGGGCATCCGCCGTTTTAACAACAACAGCTTGCAATGAAGAAACCAATTGTTTTCAGTCTGCTCATACACATAGGAATATGCGGACTGTTCGCACAAAATCCGTTTGCCTCCAACCTCTCCGAACAAGACTTCAACAAAGGGAAGGAACTGTTCGATGCAGGAAAATATGCGGCGGCCGGACGCTATTTCGAAACCTATCTGCAATCGGCAACACCCATACAGGCCGGACAGAGGCAGGAAGCCGAATACTACCTCGCTGCAACGGCTTATGAACTGGAAGCCGCCGATGCGGGACAACTGCTCGACCGCTATGCGAAGAAACATCCTTACTCGCCGTTTGCCGACCGGGTGAGTTTCATGCAGGGTATGGTCATGTTCAAACAGAAAAACTATACCCGTTCCCTCGCTTATTTCCGCAAAACGGACCGCGCCAAACTGGACCGGCATGACTTGGGCGAACTGCAATACTGCGAGGCTTATGCGCTGCTGCAAACCGGCAACTACGCAAAGGCATCCGATGCGTTCAAAAAACTGTTGGGACAAGACACGCGTTACAACACCTCGGCAAGCTATTATTATGCTTATTGCGAATACATACAGGGAAACTTTGATGAGGCTTTGCCTGTGTTCCTTGAACTGGAAAACGCACAGGACTACCGGGATGTGGTTCCGTATTATATCATCCAGATTTACTACAGTCGCGGAGCGTTTGACCAAATCGGTGCCCGTGCCGAAAAACTGCTGGCCGAATCGCCCGACAACAGCAACAATGCCGAAATATACCGCATTACAGGAGAAATTGCGTACGCACAGCAAAACTATTCCAAAGCCATAGAGTCGCTGAAAAAATATGAAAGCATGTCACCGCAGGTGTTGCGTAACGACATGTATCTGCTGGGACTTTCATTCTACCAGACGGGCGACTATGCCAGCGCCATTCTTTATTTGTCGAAAGTAACTGCCAAACAGGATGAAATGACCGAGAACGCCTATCTGCACATAGGCAATTCGTACATAAAACAGGGCGACAAAGTCAATGCGCGCATGGCTTATGAAGCGGCTCTTGGCAGCAATTTCAATCCTGCGGTGCGTGAAGAAGCCTTGTACAACTACGCGTTGACCACTTACGAGTCCGATGCGGCTTTCGGTGAATCGATAACTGCATTTGAACGGCTGTTGAGCGAGTTCCCCGAGTCAAAGCATGCCGACAAGGCTTACAATTATCTGTCGGCCGTGTACATGACTACCCAAAACTTCACGGCTGCCTACAACTCCATTCAGAAGATAAAGAAACCGAACACACAGCTCATTGCCACAAGACAATATCTGCTTAACCGCATAGGTGAAGAATGTTTCATGCAGAAAGACTACGAAAAGGCAGCCGAACGTTTCACCGAAGCACTGGCTCAGACTCTTAACCGGCGCTATGCGGCCGAAAGCCTTTATTGGCGGGCCGAAACTTACTACCGCATGGACCAGCCCGAACGTGCGCTGGCCGACTTGCAGGCTTTCTATGCCAATCCGCAGTCCAAGTCCAGTCCGAACCTGAAGGCATCGTACTACCTGTCGGGTTATGTAAGGTTTGCGCTTAAACAATATGGAGAAGCATTGGGGGCTTTTGAAAAATACATTTCGGGCGGATTGTCGGCCAAGGATCCGACTTATGCCGATGCCATGAACCGCATAGGCGACTGTCACTTCTTTGCTCGTAACTTTGCCGAGGCGGAAAAAAGCTATTCCACGGCGCTTGTCGCCTCTCCGCACACCGGAGACTATCCGCTGTTTCAGGTGGCTTATGTCAACGGATTGCAGAAGAAATATGCCGACAAAATATCGGCACTTGAAAAACTGACAACCGACTATCCGAAATCGCAGTATGCCGATGATGCTTTATATGAGATAGGTCGTTCGCACCTCATGCTTGAACATGCAGGCAAGGCTCTGCAGGCTTACGAACGTTTGCTGAGCAATTACGCCAACAGCGAGCTGGCTCCCAAAGCCGCTTTGGAGAAAGGTATGGTCTATTTCAATCAGAACGACTTGGACAATGCCATCAAATCATTCAAGTATGTCATTGCACGCTACCCGGGCAGCGAAGAATCGGGCACGGCGCTCAAAATTCTTGAAACGGCTTACATAGAACAGAACAATGTGGCTGAATACATAGCCTACACCCAGTCGTTGGGCGAAACCTTGCAGACCGCAGCGGTCAGTAGGGAAGACTCGCTTATGTTCATTGCCGCCGAAAAGCAATACATGCGCAGGAATTTCAAGGAAGCGGCCGAAGGCCTGACGGCATATCTTGCCAAGTACTGCACGGCCGAAGGCAATCCTGTCTGCACCACCGCCCGCTATTATCTGGCCGACTGTTACTACACAAACGGTGACAAGGAACGGGCCCTGGCCGAATATGAACAACTGGCGAAGGTTGCAGGCAACAAGTACATGGAAGAATCGGTGATGCGTGCGGCTGAAATAACTTACGACAAAAAAGACTATGCCGCTTCGCTTGTCTATTTCGGTCAGCTGGAGGAAGTTGCACACAATTCCGAAACGAAAAACATGGCACGGCTCGGCATATTGCGGTGCAGTTATTTCCTGAACGATCATCAAAAGACGGTTGACATTGCCGGCGAAATCATAGCAGATGCACATACGGATGCCGATGTGAAGACGGAAGCCTTGTACAACCGCGGCAAAGCCTACATGGCATTGGGGAAAGATGCCGAAGCGTTGCCCGATTTCCTGACCGTGAGCGAAAACACCCGTACGCCCAACGGTGCAGAAGCCAAGTTCCATGTGGCGGAAATACATTTCAACGCAGGCAGGTTGGATGAAGCTGAGGCTGCCATCACTGACTTTGCACGGAAAAATACTCCCTACCAGTATTGGCTTGCGCGCAGTTTTGTCGTACTGGCCGATGTCTACGTGGCACGCGGCGATGATTTCCAGGCCAAGCAGTATCTGCTCAGCTTGCAAAAGAACTACACCGCAGATAATGACGTCCAAACTATGATTAAAGAACGGCTGGAGGCCATAAACAAGAGAGAGCAAGAAAACATCATCAATTAACAAGGAACCATTTGCACACAGCATATTTGCACAATTAGCACATTATATAAGATAGAATGAAAAAGGCAGCTTTCCTATCATTTATTATGGCGACGACAGCTACTCTCGCTGTTTTTGCCCAGACGGTCGAAGAGGACAGTGTCATCAACCGGAATATAACCATTGAACGGGAGTACCGTCCGGTCATACAGGATGCAGGGAAAATAAACACACAGCCCCAAATGCTGGAACCGAACGTAACCCGAATGACACCGCAGTATACAACCGACTTCAGCAAACCGCTCCAGGTCGAACACAACATACATTATCTTAATGCGGCCGAACTCATGTATCCTTCCAAAAACAACAAAGAAGGCATGGCTCGAATAGGTTTGGGTAGCGCTTTTAACTCGCTGGCCAATTTTGCCTACCCGCTGATCAAGAAGCCGGACATGAGACTCGATTTCATGCTGGATCATTACGGCCTGTTCAACCGAAAGGCGCACTCAGGCACACAGGCAGCGATGACTTTTGGCAAAAAGTTCCGTACGCTCGATTTATATACCGGCATAGGAGGCAGTCATGAGTATTATAAATATTATGGTACCATCGATTCCATTGATTTCTCCGATCCGGCCGCTCCAAAGAGAATTACACGTCCTGTGGATGAAATTCCGTCGCTCGATGCTTTGTGGCGCGACAATCATCAGTGGCGGGCCAACGCACATATAGGCATACGCACTTTGCCTGCAAACCAGACCTTGCGTTATGCGGCTGAAGCTAATTATGACTTGTTTCACTCACGCCAAGGTATTACCGAACACACGGCCCGGTTCAATGCCAATGTCGATGGCGAAGTGGGCGGCAATCGTCTGGGCCTTGACTTTGAGTCGCGGAACTTGTTTTACCAGAATGCAAGGCCGGCCGCTACGTTCAATAATCATTACATCTTGTCACTGAACCCCTATTACAGTTTTGAAAAGGATGCGTTCGACCTGCGTTTGGGATTCCGGGCCGATTTGTCACTGGGCTGGTCGGGAAAACAAGTCTTCTTCCCTTCGCCCGATATTCGTTTTGAATGGCGTGCCGTGCCCCGCATGTTGTCCATTTATGCCGGAATAGGGGGGAAGTACCAACCCAATACCTTGGGTGACATTTACAGGGAAAACTGTTTCCTCAATCCCGATTTGCAGCCGGCCGATACGTATACTCCGTTCGATTTTTATGCAGGCATGAAGATAAAACCGGTTGCCGGCTTGCTCATTGATGCTTATGTGGACTACCAATATACATTCAATCAATATTTTTTTGTGAACCAGGGAATCGGTAATGCATCGGTGTCTGCAACCGAACCGAACGACCGGCCGGCCTACTACATTAACCGTTTCAACCTGACCTACAGCGATGCCGGACTGTTGAAGGCCGGTGCACGAATCAGCTACAATTATCACAATACAGTCAGCATACGTCTTCATGGGGCCTATAACCACTGGAATGTAAAACAACTGGACTATGCCTGGTACAAACCGGCCTTTGAACTGGATTTGAATACCCAGGTGCGTATCACCCGTAAGCTGAGTGCCTATGCCAACATGGATGTGGAAGGGGGGCGTTTCGCTTCGGTCGGGAACCTGCGTGTAGGACTTGACCCCAAAATAGACATAAACCTCGGAGCTTCCTATGCGCTGCTTGAACAATTGTCTGTTTTTGTCAAAATAAACAATCTTATTAACAACAAATACGAGCAATGGTATGGATATGAAGTCCAAGGCTTCAACATCATGGCAGGTGCTTCCTTTAATTTTTAAACAACTGGACTATGAATTTGGATTTTCAGAAAATGGGAGGCCTGGTGCCGGCCATCATTCAAGATGAACAGACCTCGAAAGTGTTAATGCTGGGTTTCATGAACGAAGAGGCTTTGAAAAAAACGGAAGAAAGCCGTAAAGTTACCTTTTTCAGCCGTACAAAGAACCGGTTGTGGACGAAAGGTGAGGAAAGCGGAAACTTTCTGCATGTGGTGTCCATTGCTGCCGATTGTGATAAAGACACGCTGTTGATCAAGGTAAACCCGGCGGGACCGGTGTGCCACACCGGAAGCGATACGTGCTGGGGTGAAAAGAACGAAGCCGACTATACGTTCCTGAAATATCTGCAAGACTTCATCAATATACGTCACAAAGAAATGCCTGAAGGCTCGTACACAACCTCTTTGTTCAGAAAAGGTGTGAACCGTATGGCCCAGAAAGTGGGTGAAGAAGCTGTGGAAACGGTAATAGAAGCAACCAACGGTACAGATGAAGGGTTCATATATGAAGCTTCAGACCTCATGTATCACCTGATTGTGTTGCTTACGTCGAAGGGATTCTCGATTGATGACATAGGTCGGGAACTGAAAAAAAGACATAAATAAATACATGCAGAAGGCCGTTGATTATGGGAAAAAGGACATTGATTGACTATGATGGCGTAGATATTTGCCAGCAGGAACTTATTATTCTGAAAGATATCCATCTGCAGGTACATAGCGGAGAGTTCATTTTCTTGCTGGGAAAAGTAGGTAGCGGGAAAAGTTCCCTGCTCAAATCCTTTTACCGGGAAGCTCCGGTTTCTGCCGGTTCGGCCATGGTGTTCGAACACAATTTGCGTAAAATGAAGCGCAAGGAAATTCCTACATTGCGCCGCAAATTCGGTATTGTGTTTCAGGATTTTCAGTTGCTCATTGACCGTACAGTCAACGAGAACCTTGAATTCGTGTTGCAGGCAACCGGTTGGAAAGACAAGGAGGCCATAGCCCAGCAGATAGAAAACGTGCTTCACCAGGTAGGAATGAGCACGAAAGGATACAAGATGCCTCACCAACTCTCAGGAGGCGAGCAGCAACGCATTGTCATTGCCCGTGCCCTGCTGAATTCGCCGGAAATTATTCTGGCCGATGAACCGACCGGAAACCTGGATCCGGAAACGGCTAATGGACTGGTTGACTTGCTCTATCAAATCAGTATGGCCGGAACCACCGTCATCATGGCAACGCACAACCTCGGATGGCTCGACAAATACCCCGGGCGTATCATCCGTTGCGAGGACGAACACCTGTACGAGATATCGACGACAGCCTATGAAAAGAATCCGGCTGATGCCCAGTAAAGGGGCACCGTACCGGTTGCAAAAAAGAGGGAATGTCAATGTCTTTTGCTGCGTAGCCTGCGCTTCCGGCTGTCGTTTTGCATCTTGATGCCGAAAATAATGACACACATGACTGTGGTCAATGTATTGGTGATGGCCAACGGATAGTTTCCGGTCATGTATCCCTGAAGCATGAAGCAAAGGGAGCCTACGCCCATGGACAAGAATGTTCCCAAGGCGATGTCATCCGTTGAACGGGTACGAATCGTATGAATGGTTTGGGGAAGATAGCCCAGTATCATGAACAAGGCTGCCAGATAGCCGATAATGGTTGTTGCCGTTGTCATAGCGATGCGGTTTTGAATGTTACATGGATAATTAGAACAAATAAAGTCTGTTGTTTGTTCGCTCACAAAGAGTACAATACATCGTCCTCCGTTCTGTTGTGCCGCATACACGTTCTTCCCCCTGTTTTGTGTGATAAGGAGAAGCACACGGTCTTGTTTGCATGAAATCGGACGAAACATATTACCTTTGCATCCAAGCAAATAAAATAAAACAATCAAAGACACATGGATATGAAAACATTGGAACCCCGCGTGCTTTGGAATTATTTTCACGAAATAACCCAAATTCCGCGTCCATCAAAAAAAGAAGGAAAAATCAGAGCCTATCTGGAAGCCTTCGGCAAACAGCATAACCTGACTACCCGGACAGACAAGGCCGGTAACGTACTCATCTGCAAACCGGGCACTGCCGGATGTGAAACGCATGATACGGTCATTCTCCAGGCCCACATGGATATGGTGTGCGAAAAGAACAGTGATGTGGCATTCAATTTCGATGTTGACCCAATACAAGCCTATGTGGATGGTGACTGGGTCAAAGCCAAAGGTACTACGTTGGGAGCTGACAACGGCATTGGCATGGCAATGATGTTGACACTGCTTGCTTCGACAGACTTGCCTCATCCGCCACTGGAATGTCTGTTTACGGTTGATGAAGAAACCGGGCTGACCGGAGCCTTTGCACTGGAGCAGGGTTTTCTTTCCGGCAAGACGTTGATAAACCTTGATTCGGAAGACGATGGTGAAATCTTTATCGGATGTGCCGGCGGAATAGATACGGTGGCACGTCTGTCATACACACAAGAACCGGCTCCGGACGGGTACTTTACCTTCAAGGTGTCGGTCAAAGGTCTGAAGGGAGGACACTCGGGCGATGACATTGACAAGGGGCGTGGCAACGCCAATAAAATATTGAATCGCTTTTTGTGGCAGTTGAACCGCGAAAGCGACTTGAGGTTGGTTTGTTTCGATGGAGGAAACTTGCGCAATGCCATTCCACGGGAGGCGTTTGCCATTGCCTGTCTGCCATCGTGTGACAAGGAAAAAATGCGTGTACGGTTCAACGTGTTCAGCCATCAGTTGGAAACCGAACTGCATAGCACTGAGCCCGACCTGAAACTGACACTCGAATCATACGAGTCACAGCCGACGGTTATCGACAAGGACAGCTCTTGTCGTTTGTTGAATGCGCTCTATGCCTGTCCGCACGGAGTTGCTGCCATGAGCATGGACATGCCCGGCTTGGTTGAAACTTCCACCAATCTGGCCTCCGTGAAAATGAAGGAGGACGGAATCATTGAAATATGTACCAGCCAACGCAGTTCCGTAGAGTCGGCCAAACACGACATAGCATGGCAAGTGGAAGCAGCGTGGCTGTCGGTTGGAGCAGAAGTGGTACACGGTGAAGGCTATCCCGGCTGGAAACCCAACCTGGATTCCGCTTTGCTTCAAATAGCCGGACAGAGCTATGAAAGCCTGTTCAATGCTACACCCAAAGTCCGCGCCATCCATGCCGGACTGGAATGTGGTTTGTTCCTTGAAAAATATCCTTATTTGGATATGGTCTCCATCGGTCCTGCCATGCGGGGTGTCCACTCCCCGGAGGAACAGCTTAGCATCCCATCTACCCAACGGACTTTCCGGTGGTTGTGTGACATACTGAGCAAACTGTAATTTTTTCGGCCATAAGGTCTGCATGAAAGTGAGTGAAAGAAACACCCGCTTTTGTGCAGACCTTGTGTGTAACCATACCATTCGCAATGAAAAATAAGCGCAAAATCATCAACGACCCGGTGCTGGGGTTTATCAACATTCCCAACGACTTCCTTTACGACCTCATACAACATCCGTATGTCCAGCGTCTGAACCGTATCAAACAGCTGGGCCTGTCGTCGTTCGTATATCCGGGAGCACAATATACCCGTTTTCAGCATTCGCTTGGTGCCATGTATCTCATGGGCGAGGCCATCGCCCAACTGCGGCAACAGGGACATGAAATCACGCCGCAGGAAGCTGAAGCAGTACGAGTCAGCATTCTGCTGCACGACATTGGGCACGGTCCCTTTTCGCACAGCCTTGAACACAGTCTGGTTACCGGGGTGAGTCACGAGGAACTTTCGTTGCTCATGATGCGCAAAATAAACGAGGATTTTGATGGACGGATAGACTTGGCACTCGACATATTCCAGAACCGTTATCACAAGAAATTCCTGCACCAGCTCGTGTCGAGTCAGCTCGACATGGACCGCATAGACTATCTCAGCCGGGACAGTTTCTACACCGGAGTCAGTGAAGGTACCATCGGCGCTGCGCGCATCATCAAAATGCTCAACCTGCACAACGAAGAACTGGTAGTCGATATCAAAGGCATATACTCCATTGAAAAATTCCTGGTTGCCCGCCGGCTGATGTACTGGCAGGTATATCTGCACAAGACTTCCGTTGCTGCCGAAAAAATGCTGATGAATATATTGAAACGGGCCAAGCAACTGGCAGCACAAGGTGCCGAATTGTTCTGTTCGCCGGCCCTCCACTACTTCCTTTACCGGCATGTGGACAAAAGCCACTTCATGTCGTCTTCCGAACCTCTCGAACACTTTGCCTTGCTCGACGATTCGGATATTGTGTGTGCCATCAAGGTGTGGTCTTCGCATCCGGATATTGTACTCTCAACTTTGTGCAGGGCATTCACCAACCGGAAATTGTTCAAGGTCGAAGTGCAGGACAAGGCCTTCCCCATCCAAAAACAGGAGGCCTGTCTGAAGCAATACATGGAGCATTTCGGCATCGACCGTTCTGAGGCCGGCTATTTCATTGGAGAGGAAATAGTGAGTACCGATACTTACAACCCGAAAGATGACCGCATCAACATCCTCTATAAAGATGGCAGCATAAAGGATATTGCCGATGCATCCGACATGCTGAACATCAGCGTGCTGACCAAAAAGGTAGAGAAACATTATTTTTGTTATTACAAATTGTAGACTTTCCCCGGATAAAAAAGGAAATGTCGTCTACAATTGTCGTGTGTCTATGCCGAAAAAGTTATCGTCCCACGGATGTGGGACACGTGTACCACGGCCGTGGGGGGGGGGGGGCCAAGTAGGTAGCCACCTGTGGACAATA
>CASEAJ010000018.1 GCA_949285425.1 uncultured Porphyromonadaceae bacterium | reverse complement strand
TCTTTGCTTCGTTTCTTTCGCTGCAGAAAGAATTTCCCGATAAGCGAGGGCAGAGGGCAAACTTGTTTGCACTATGCCGAGCGTGAGGGAAAGGCGCGAAGCGAAAGAAGTCGGGGTCGCAGGGGCGGACAGCCCCTTTGCAGTCTGCCTTATTCGTCAAATGACACGTTTTATAACGCGTTTTCCCTGCCCTGCAAGGCATATTTTGCTTTTTCCCTGTATAAATTCTATAACCCACAATAGTGAGTTATATAACCCATAATGGTGAGTTATATAACCCACAATAGTGGGTTGTACAACTCACTATTGTGGGTCGTAGAATATTCCCGTTCAAAAAAGACAAGCCTGTGCCGCCGACACGAAAAATGGAAGCACACAAACACAAAAAAATATCGCAAAATATACTTTTTCCCTTTCATGATATTAATTACTTTGCGTATTTTTGTGCATCCTTATCATACAAGGATTTGCCAAGGCAACGATTCACAGAACAGTTCTATCAAACAACAACAACAATGAATGCTTTAGAAAAGACCGTAGCAGAAAAGCTGCTGAAAATAAAGGCAGTAAAGTTACAACCCAACAACCCGTTCACTTGGGCATCCGGTTGGAAGTCGCCGTTCTATTGCGACAACCGGAAAACCTTGTCTTATCCATTGCTCCGTTCGTTCATTAAAATGGAGCTGAGCCGCCTCATCCTCGAGATGTATCCTGATGTGGAAGTCATTGCGGGAGTTGCCACCGGAGCCATACCCCAGGGTGCGCTGGTAGCCGATGAACTGGGTATGCCGTTCATATACGTACGGCCCAAACCGAAAGACCACGGTCTGGAAAACATGATTGAAGGCGACCTGAAGCCAAGACAGAAAGTCGTTGTGGTGGAAGACCTCATTTCGACAGGCGGAAGCAGCCTGAAAGCCGTCGAAGCCATCCGCAACAACGGAGCCGAAGTGCTGGGTATGATGGCCATTTTCACTTACGGCTTCCCCGAAGCTGTCGAACGGTTCAAGGAAGCCAATGTCAAGCTGACCACACTTTGCAACTACGACGCCATCATTTCCGAAGCCGTTGCCACCAACTACATCAGCGAAAGCGATGTGGACACGCTGAACGAATGGCGCAAAAGCCCGGCTACGTGGAAAGCGTAAACCGCAACCGAACATTTTTAATCATTCACCGTCAATTGTACATATGACAACATACGAAAGTGACATCAAAACCATTTCCTCAAACGGGGAAGTGGTTTTTGGCATTCTTAGCGACTTGTCCAACCTCGAAAAATTCAAAGACATTCCCAATGCTCCGAACGAGCTGAAGAACGCCGAATTTGACACGGACAGCTGCCATTTCAAGATAGAAGGCATCGGAACCATCGGATTCCGGATTATAGAACGGGAACCATACAAGACCATCAAGTTTGAAACGGAGAACATCCCCATGCTGACGTTCAACGCATGGATACAATTAAAACAAATCGCCGAGAACGACACCCGTATGAAACTGACCGTCAAGGCCGACCTGCCTGCCATGGTGAAAATGATGGTGGACAAAAAACTGAAAGAAGGCATTAACAAGGTGGCCGACGTCATTGCACAGGCCATGAACAACAGATAGCAGCCGATGGACAACAAAACCGAGAAAACAGCAATGAAACTGTGGGAAAAATCCACGCAGGTGGATAAGAAGATAGAGCGGTTCACCGTAGGAAGAGACCGCGAAATGGACCTGTATCTGGCCAAGCACGATGTTTTGGGTTCCATGGCCCACATCACCATGCTCGAATCGGTCGGGCTGCTGAGCAAAGAAGAACTGACCCCGCTGCTGGCCGAGCTGAAGACCATTTACCATCTGGCAGAAGAAGGCAAGTTCGCGATAGAAGACGGTGTGGAGGATGTACACTCGCAGGTAGAACTCATGCTGACCCGGAAACTGGGCGACACAGGAAAGAAAATACACAGCGGACGCTCGCGCAACGACCAGGTGCTGCTCGACCTCAAACTCTTTGCCCGCGAAGAAATAGAACGGACCGTGCTGGGCGTGTGCAGGCTCATAGACATACTCATCGAACAGAGCGAACGCTACAAAAACGTGCTCATGCCAGGCTATACGCACCTGCAGGTAGCCATGCCTTCTTCGTTCGGACTATGGTTCGCGGCCTATGCCGAAAGCCTGGCCGACGACCTGCAAATGCTGCTTGCCGCCTGGAAAATAACCAACCGCAATCCGCTGGGTTCGGCTGCAGGATACGGTTCGTCATTCCCGCTCAACCGCCGCATGACAACCGACCTGCTCGGATTCGACTCCATGAACTACAACGTGGTCTACGCACAAATGGGACGCGGCAAAATGGAACGTACCGTAACCACGGCTCTCGCCGCAGTGGCCGCCACCTTGTCGAAACTGGCGTTTGATGCCTGCATGTTCACATCGCAGAACTTCGGTTTCATCAAGCTGCCCGACGAATTTACCACCGGGTCAAGCATCATGCCGCACAAGAAAAACCCGGATGTGTTTGAACTGACCCGCGCCAAGTGCAACAAACTGCAAGCACTGCCCCAACAGATAACACTCATTGTCAACAACCTGCCTTCCGGCTATTTCCGCGACCTGCAAATGACCAAGGAATTGTTCGTCCCTGCATTTGAAGAACTGAACGACTGCATGGAAATGACCGGCCTCATGATGGCACAGATAAAGGTGAACGAACATATTCTCGACGACCCGCGATATGACTTCATGTTCAGCGTGGAAGAAGTGAACCGGCGTACGCTTTCGGGCGTTCCGTTCCGCGATGCCTACCGGCAGGTGGGTCTCGAAATAGAATCGGGCGATTTCCGTCCCGACAAATCGGTGCACCACACCCATGAAGGTAGCATAGGCAACCTGTGCAACCAGGAAATTGCACAATACAAAAACAACACATTAGCCCAGTTCACATTCGAAAAAGTGCACACGGCAACAGACAAACTGCTTAATTAAAGGCGGGTTCTATCAATTGCCCGCCATAAAACAACAGACCGACTCATGAAACTGAATTTGAAGAATCCCCTCGTATTCTTCGATCTGGAGACAACAGGGACAAACATAGTCACAGACCGCATCGTGGAAATATCCTATCACAAAGTCTACCCGAACGGCCGGGAGGAAACCAAAACCATGCGCATCAATCCGCAAATGCCCATTTCTCCGACAAGCACCGCCATACACGGCATATCCGATGAGGACGTGAAAGACTGCCCCACATTCAAGGATGTGGCCAAGGAAATCGTGCGCGACATTGAAGGTTGCGACCTGGCCGGCTATAACTCCAACCGGTTCGACATTCCTCTGCTGGCCGAAGAACTGTTGCGTGCCGACATCGACATTGACCTTATGAAACGTAAATTCGTCGACGTGCAGGTGATATTCCACAAAATGGAACAGCGCACCCTGTCGGCCGCCTACAAGTTCTACTGCCACAAAGACCTGACCGATGCCCACACAGCCGAAGCGGATACGCTGGCCACCTATGAAGTGCTGCAGGCCCAGCTCGACCGTTATCCCGAACTGCAGAACGACATCGACTTCCTGGCAAAGTTCACCGCACAGACCAACAACGTAGACTTTGCCGGACGGATTGTCTACAACGAAAAAGGCGAAGAGGTGTTCAATTTCGGGAAGTACAAGGGCAAAAAAGTGACCGATGTATTCAATACCGATATAGGCTATTACGGCTGGATGATGAGCAGCGACTTCTCACTGCACACCAAAAAAGTGCTGACCAGCATCAAATTGCGCAACTTCAACAAATAGTTGAAAGAAAAAAAACGCTAACTTTGTAACAACAAAGAAAAACATAAACCTATTCACCCGAAAAACAGAACCATTATGGATGCTTACGTTTACTGGCTTGTCGCCGCACTGATACTGGTGGTCGTGGAGATGTTCACCGCCGGTTTTGCCGTCATTTGTTTTGCCTTGGGCTGTGCCGCTGCTGCCGTTGCCGCACTTTGCGGTGCCACATTCAACGTACAGCTGGCCGTTGCCATTGTCATGACCATAGCAGGCTTCGTGCTTGTACGCCCGTTTGTAATGAAATACATCCAGCGGAAATGCAATGTACCCATGAATGCCGATGCCCTGATCGGGCGCATCGGAACCGTGTCCGAAACCATCGATCCGCTGACCGGCACCGGACGTGTAGCCATTGACGGCGACGACTGGAAGGCCGTAAGCAGCCAAGTGATTCCCCGGGGAACCCACGTCCGCATCATCGGACGCGAAAGCATCATTCTGACCGTAGAAGAAGCCTAAGGCACGCGGACTCTCCTTTTCCGATTTTTATCAAACCAACTTTATCATTAACCCTAAAAACAAAAGAACTATGTCTGGAACAATCGTACTCCTCACACTGGCCCTTGTCGTCGTCATCTATGTACTGCGCGGGCTGAAAATGGTATCGCAATCAGATGTCATTATCGTTGAACGCCTCGGAAAATACAACCGGACACTCGGAGCCGGCATCCACATCATTCTGCCCGTACTTGAACGGGCCAAACCCACCATTACCCGCATGCCCAGCGGGAACAACCGGCTGCGTTCGCAAATAGACCTGCGCGAACAAGTGTATGACTTCGACAAGCAGACCGTCATCACCAAAGACAACGTAATGACCGAAATCAACGCCCTGCTCTATTTCCAGATAGTCGACCCTGTAAAATCGGTGTATGAAATACAGAACCTGCCCATGGCCATTGAAAAGCTGACACAAACCACCCTGCGCAATGTAGTGGGCGAGCTGGAACTGGACGAAACGCTGACTTCACGCGACACCATCAACAACAAACTGCGTAACGTACTCGACGAAGCCACCAACAAATGGGGCGTGAAAGTGAACCGCGTCGAACTGCAAGACATCACACCGCCCGAAAGCATACGCTTCGCCATGGAAAAGCAAATGCAGGCCGAACGCGACAAACGAGCCGAAATACTGAAAGCCGAAGGCGAAAAGCAGTCGGCCATTCTGAAATCGGAAGGTGAAAAGTCGGCCGAAATAAACGCTGCCGAAGCCGAAAAGCAAGCCAGAATCCTACGGGCACAAGGTCAGGCCGAAGCACAGATACTACAAGCCGAAGCCGAGTCAAAAGCCATTGCCCTGGTTTCAGAAGCAGTCGCCAAACAGAAAGCCGATCCGGTGAACTATCTGCTCGCCATCAAATACATTGACGGACTGAAGGAAATGACCACCGGTAAAGACAACAAAACGGTATACATCCCCTACGAAGCAACCGGCGTACTCGGTTCGCTGGGAGGCATCAAGGAAATGTTCAAGGCATAGCCCCAAACATCCGAAAGACAAAGAGGCTGTCTCAAAATTATTTTTGAGATGGCCTTTTTTATGTCTGCAAAAAAATCGGGCAAGTCTCAACTTCTCTAAGTCAGAACTTGCCCGTCTCCCTATTTTTTTGTATCTTAGGGATATAAAGTAAAACTATCCCAAAGATAATGTTTAAGAATTACATATCCAACGACAATCTGCTTTTACCTCCGTGTTTAGGCGATTTTATCCCCCAG
>CASEAJ010000017.1 GCA_949285425.1 uncultured Porphyromonadaceae bacterium | reverse complement strand
TAAAATACCGTTGTCACTTTGCGTGATGACGGTTTATTTGCGCCTGTATTTTTGAGTTTATTGAATTCTATAAAGACGCCACGCTGGTAATCGTGTAGATTGTCAGCGTGGTGTCTTTTTGCAGTGCGGAATAAAACCGTCGTTTTTTTTGTGAGTGAAATGTTTTTGCTCTATCTTTGTATAAGATAGGCTTCGGTTCGGCAAAGCCAGACTTGAAAACTATGTTTTCGTTTGCTGTGCACTCACCTTGCTCTATCTTTGTATAAGATAGGCTTCGGTTCGGCAAAGTCAAACTTGAAAACTGTGTTTTCGTTTGCTGTGCAGGTGCCGCGCTGTATCTATGTTTGTGGAATGAATAATATGCAAGTCAATACGGAACAACCCAAATTGTGGTACGCTATTCGTGTTACCTACAATCGGGAACTGAAGGTTAAGGCAGAATTGGATGTAATGGGGGTGGAAAATTTTGTCCCCATGCAATATACGGAAGAGCTTCACAACGGACGAAATGTGAGGCGTTTGGTTCCTTCTGTCCATAATCTTATCTTTGTCCGGATGGCTGAGGCTGACATGAAAGAGTTCAAGGCAACGACAAAGTTGCCCGTACGCTATATTATGGACAGGGAGAAGAAATGTCCGATAGTGGTGCCTGATGTGCAGATGGCCAATTTCATAGCGGCAGCCGGAACTGCTGATGAACAACTGGTGTATATCGACCCGGCAATCGTTCAAATGAAGCGGGGTACAAGGGTACGTGTGACGGGCGGTCTTTTTGCCGGATTGGAAGGCGTGTTTATGCGAGTGAAGGGCGACCGTCGGGTGGTGGTCTCGATTCCCGGTCTTGTCGCAGTGGCTACGGCATATATTCATCCTTCGTTAATAGAAAAACTGGAATAGAGAAAAATATGGATAAAAACACAAAACGGGTAGACACTTTTGATTTGCTGAAGGGCATTGCCATTTTTCTGGTCGTAATGGGACATGTGCTGACCATGTGTATCCGCAACATCGACTCATCGGTTGCTTTCAAGCTCATTGGAGAAGTGCATATGCCTGTTTTCTTTTTTATCAGCGGATATTTTACCTACAAGACATCTTCTTTAAAATCATTTGTCGCACCCAACTTGAAACGTCGGTTTCTGCAGTTGATGGTGCCTTTTTTTGTGGTAAGCTCTTTGTGGATAACTTATTTCCCTCATAGCGGTTTGCAGTCACCGTTGTCGTCGAATATCCCTGACATGCTGATGTCCTATTGGAAGGACGGCTATTGGTTTACACTGGCTCTTTTTGAAATGATTCTTGTTTATGCTTTGCTGAGTCGGTTGTTCTGTCGTATCAGACAAGGCATTTGGCAGGTAGTGATTGCAGTGGCTGTTTATGTTTTAATGATTCTTGTCTCACCGTTAATTTCGGATGCGGCAGTAAACTTTGATCCTCTGGGAATCGGACTGCTTACGCGTTTCTATCCAATATTCATGTTCGGCGTGTTTGCCCGCAAATACAATGCGCAGTTTGAGCAAATGGTAACGAATGCTTGGGTGGGAGTTATGGCCGTTGCCGTATTTTTTGTTTCTTGGTATTACTCTGTCTACACTTGGGAATTTCCGAATATATCAACGACACTTGTATATATTGCCCATCCATTGCTTCATGTTTCGCTGATGGTGTTGGTTATGGGCTTGGCAAAATCGGTAAAACCGTCGGAGTCATCGAAGTCGGGTGTTGTGAAGCGTTGGTTTCTGTATTTGGGCAACAACAGTTTAGGAATATATTTGCTGCACTATTTTTCCCTGTTTCCTCTGACTCCGTTGCAGGAGCCGCTTCGTATGCTTAATTTGGCGTTTGTGCCGTCGATGGTTGTCGCGGCCTTTTTCGCTTTTTTTATTGTGGCGGCTACGTTGGGGGCGAATTATGTGATAGGAAAAAACAGGGTACTGGCATTTTTAATGATTGGAAAATAAATTCGAAAGAATATGAAAATAGCAATTGTAGGTTCCGGATATGTCGGATTGGTTTCCGGCGCATGCTTTTCAGAAGTAGGTGTTGATGTCACCTGTGTGGATATCAATAAGGAGAAAATTGAAAACTTGCAGAAGGGCATTATTCCGATTTATGAACCTGGGTTGGACGAACTTGTGACACGAAATGTAGAGGCCGGCCGCCTGCATTTCACTACGAATCTGGCGAATGTGCTGGATGACGTAGAGGTGGTGTTCAGTGCCGTCGGAACTCCTCCTGATGAGGATGGAAGTGCCGATTTGCAGTATGTTCTGGAAGTGGCGCGTACATTCGGGCAGAATATCAAGAAATATTCTTTGCTCGTTACAAAAAGTACGGTTCCTGTCGGAACTTCAAAGAAAATCAAGGCCGTGATTCGCGAAGAACTCGACAAACGCGGAGTTGATATTCCGTTTGAGGTGGCTTCCAATCCTGAATTTTTGAAGGAAGGGGCGGCCATCAAGGACTTTATGTCGCCCGACCGTGTGGTGATAGGCATCGAGAGCGACCGTGCGCGGAAAGTGATGGAGCGGCTCTACCGTCCGTTCCTGCTGAACAATTTCCGTGTGATTTTCATGGATATTGCTTCGGCTGAAATGACAAAATATGCTGCCAACTCCATGCTGGCAACGCGTATTTCGTTTATGAACGACATTGCCAACCTCTGCGAACTTGTCGGTGCCGATGTGAATATGGTGAGAAAGGGTATCGGTACGGATGCGCGTATCGGTAACAAGTTCCTTTATGCCGGTTGCGGCTATGGCGGTTCGTGCTTCCCGAAAGATGTGAAGGCGCTT
>CASEAJ010000016.1 GCA_949285425.1 uncultured Porphyromonadaceae bacterium | reverse complement strand
GCTTGGGACAACAAAGGCGACATCGTGATAGGCAACGATGTATGGATAGGCTACGAAGCGGTGATTATGCCTGGCGTTCACATCGGCAACGGGGCAATCATAGCCGCCCGTGCCGTTGTTACGAAAGATGTGCCGCCCTATACGATAGTCGGCGGTGTTCCTGCCCGACCGATAAGAAAGCGTTTCGATGAAGAAACGATACGGCAACTCGAAACGCTGAAATGGTGGGACTGGTCTGCTGAAAAGATACAGAGATGCTTGCCTTATATTGGGAAAGGTGATGTAAACGGATTGTTACAAATGGTTGAGCCAATAGCTTCATCTTGCCTTATCAATTTTAAATAATACAAAAACACCCGACTTTACATTCTTGGGTGTAAAATCGGGTGTTTGTTTTGTAAAACATTGATTTCCAATGTTTATTGCGGAGAGACAGGGATTCGAACCCTGGGAACAGTTGCCCGTTCACCGCATTTCGAGTGCGGCCCGTTCGACCACTCCGGCATCTTTCCGGGGACAAAGGTAATGCTTTTACGCTTATATTGTACTCTTTGTACCTTGTTTTTTAAAAAATGTGGCAAAAGTCCGCTCTTTTTTCAACGGCCATGCCCACTCGGCATCCGTAAATTACAGTCGCATGCCGTTTACAGCTCCGACTTTCGTTTTCCGTCCACCCTGTCGGAGCGTTACTCTTCCAGCGAATTCCAGCCCTGGGCTTTCAGGGCAATCTCCTCGCCTTGCCGACCCACAAGATTCAGCCCCAGTTCGGGCTTGGTCATATGGCCTATAATGCCGATACCATCAATGCCGATAATCTTTTCGTAATCGTCCATCGACACCGTGAACAGCAATTCGTAATCTTCACCGCCGTTGAGGGCAGCAGTCACAATGTTCATGTTCAGTTCCTCGGCCATGACGGCAGCTTCGTAGCTGATAGGTATCTTGTCCTCATAAACACGGCAACCCGTGTTGCTTTGCGAACAAATGTGCATCAGTTCGGATGAAAGTCCGTCCGACACATCCATCATGGCGGTGGGAACAACCCCTTTCTCGCGCAACTGCATGACGATGTCGCGACGGGCTTCGGGCTTCAGTTGCCGTTGCAGGATGTAATCGCGCCCTTCAAAGTCGGGCTGCACATCGGGATTGCCCGAGAAAACCGCCTTTTCACGTTCAAGCAACTGCAGCCCCATGTAGGCAGACCCCAAGTCGCCCGACACACAAATCAGGTCGTTCGGTCGGGCTCCATTACGGCACACAATCTTGCCTTCTTCCCCTTCGCCTATACAGGTAATGCTGATGGCCAGCCCGGTGAGGGATGCAGACGTGTCGCCTCCCACAAGGTCAACGCCATAGTGTTCGCATGCCAGACGGATGCCGGCATAGATTTCCTCCAAGTCCTCTACGGAAAAGCGTTTGGACACTCCGAGAGATACGGTAATCTGTTTCGGCTCGCCGTTCATGGCGTATATGTCTGAAAAATTGACTACCGCCGCCTTGTATCCAAGGTGCTTCAACGGCACATAAACCAGGTCGAAGTGAATGCCCTCGAGCAGCAGGTCGGTGGTGACAAGCGTACGCTTGCCTGCATAGTTCAACACGGCAGCATCATCGCCAACCCCTTTTTCGGTCGAGGCGTTGACTGTCTTAAACGTCGAGGTGAGATGCTTTATCAGTCCGAATTCACCTAAAGTTGATATTTCTGTACGTTGCATAGTTCTTTTTTTAGGAGCGGGAAGCGGGAAGCAAGGAGCAGGGGGAGCATGCGGATAACCCGTCACTCATCACTTGCCACTTATCACTCGTCAGAAACGTTCTATTTTCTCTATCCTGCGCTGGTGGCGTCCGCCCTCGTAGTCGGTGGAGAAGAATACATCAATCATGGCAAAAGCCTCTTCGGGCGTAATGAACCGTGCCGGCATGGACAACACGTTCGCATTGTTATGCTGCCGTGCCAAAGCGGCCAGTTCGGGCTTCCAGCACAAGGCGGCACGCACAAAAGCATGACGGTTGGCTGTCATGGTAATACCGTTTCCGGTTCCGCAACAGGAAATGCCCATATCGCACACTCCGGTAGCCACGGCATGTGCCATGGGATGTCCGAAGTCGGGATAGTCGGCACTTTCGGCCGAATGCGTGCCGAAATCGGTCACCTGCCCCGCCTGTTTCGAACGGAGATATTCCACAATCTTACACTTCAGTTCATAGCCTGCATGGTCACTGCAAACGGCTATTTTCAGTTCACTTAATGGTTTCATATCGTTTGTCTTGTATAGTCGGATTTATGCGCTTTTTATTCGTACTCTGACATTTCAAGCGAAAGCCTCCACATCGGCCCGGCTAATTTCGGGACCACCGAGAATGATGAGACGTTCGACCACGTTGCGGAGTTCGCGGATATTCCCGGTCCAGCTCCGTTGTTGCAAAGCCTCTACCGCCTCGGCAGCAAAGCGCTTGGTCGGAATGCCCTGCTCGGCCGAGATGAGGGCTGAGAAGTGTGACACCAGCAACGGAATGTCTTCCTTGCGCTCATCGAGCGACGGCACGTGTATGGGGATGACATTGAGCCGATGATACAGGTCTTCGCGGAAATTCCCTTTCTCTATCTCCTGCTTCAGGTCTTTGTTCGTTGCCGCAAACACCCGCACGTTCACCCGTATGGTCTTGTCGCTTCCCACCCGGCTCAATTCGTTTTCCTGCAACACACGCAACACCTTGGTTTGTGCGGCCAGACTCATATCGCCTATTTCATCGAGAAAAATCGTTCCCCCATCGGCCTGTTCAAACTTGCCTATGCGCTGCTTCACCGCCGAAGTGAAGGCGCCTTTCTCGTGACCGAACAGTTCGCTTTCTATCAGTTCGGAAGGGATGGCGGCACAGTTCACCTCGACCAACGGAGCGTTGGCACGATGACTTTGCTCGTGCAGCAGGTGGGCCACCACTTCCTTGCCGGTGCCGTTTGCTCCGGTGATGAGCACACGCGCATCGGTCGGTGCCACCCGTTCTATCATTTGGCGCACCTTCTCTATGGCCGGCGAATGGCCTATCATCTGGTACTTGCTGGCTATTTTCCTTTTCAAGGTCTTGGTTTCCACCACCAGTTCGCTTTTGTCGAGGGCATTGCGCACCGTGACCAGCAGACGGTTGAGGTCAATGGGCTTTTCTATGAAGTCGAAAGCCCCTTTCTTGATGGCCTCTACGGCGGTTTCTATGTTGCCATGACCCGATATCATGACGACCGGCGCTTCCACCCCTTTTTCCATCAGAACACCCAGCAGCTCCATGCCGTCCATGCCGGGCATTTTGATATCCGAGAATATCAGGTCAAACGTTTCCCGGCCTATCGCCTCGAGAGCCTGCGAGGCGTCTTCGGCCAAGGTCACCGCATGCTTTTCGAACTCGAGAATATCCTTCATCGTGTTGCGGATGCTGCGCTCATCGTCTATGACAAGAATGTGTGCCATGTCGTACCCTTCAGCCCCGAAAGGGGCTTTTATCTATATGGTTTGTTTTTTTTCGGTTTGTTTGTCTTTCCGGTTTCCGCCGCTTCCTTCTCCACAGACCCATCAAAAGGGTTGCATACCACACAAATTCCTCTCGGCGAGCGGGAAACCGGTGG
The DNA here is from genome assembly GCA_949285425.1 of uncultured Porphyromonadaceae bacterium. Taxonomy (GTDB): domain Bacteria; phylum Bacteroidota; class Bacteroidia; order Bacteroidales; family Paludibacteraceae; genus QVMH01. The sequence goes on along the minus strand of CASEAJ010000016.1, from coordinate 24,305 downwards.
AAAGCCTACAGGTCGAAGCCTATGTCGCGACGGCAATACTTCCCTTCGAACTCGATGTGTGCCGCGTTTTCGTATGACTTGCGCAAGGCTTCCTGCTGGGTTGCACCGTACGAGCTAACGGCAATGACGCGTCCGCCGGCGGTGACTACCTGTCCGTCCTTTTCGGCCGTGCCGGCATGGAACACAATGCTGTCATGCACCTGGTCCAGACCGGTTATCACCTTGCCTTTTTCATACGCTTCCGGATATCCGCCCGACACCAGCATGACGGTCGTGGCGAAGCGGTCGTCTATTTCAATTTCCTTTTCATCGAGGTTTTCGTTGGCTATGCCTTCGAACAGGTCGACCAGGTCGGACTTGATGCGCAGCATGACGACCTCGGTTTCGGGGTCGCCCATGCGGGCATTGTATTCGATGACATAGGGTTCATCGCCCACCTTGATCAGTCCGAAGAACACGAAGCCCTTGTACTTGATGCCATCCTGCACCAAGCCGTCGATGGTGGGCTTTACGATGCGTTCTTCCACCTTCTGCATGAAATCGGGGCCGGCAAACGACACGGGCGAAACGGCTCCCATGCCGCCGGTGTTGAGTCCGGTGTCGCCTTCGCCAATGCGCTTGTAGTCTTTGGCCACGGGCAATATCTTGTAGTGACGGCCATCGGTCACCGCAAACACCGAGCATTCAATGCCCGAAAGGAATTCTTCGATGACCACGGTCTTGCTTGCGTCGCCGAACTTGCCTTCGAGCATGGCATAAAGTTCAGAGACCGCTTCATAAAAATCGTTGACAATCAGCACGCCTTTCCCTGCCGCCAGTCCGTCGGCTTTGAGCACATAGGGCGGTTTGAGCTCCTTCATGAAGGCTACGGCATCGTGCACGTTCTTGCCGGTCACACTCATGTAGCGGGCCGTGGGGATGCCGTGACGCATCATAAACTGTTTGGAGAAGTCCTTGCTGCCTTCCAGCTGGGCGCCCTTCTTGCCGGGTCCTATGACCGGTATATGTTTCACATCATCGTTGCTGGCAAAGTAGTCGGCCACGCCTTTCACCAGCGGGTCTTCCGGACCTACCACCACCATGTCGATGTTGTAGTCGAGCACCGCCTGCTTGAGTGCGGGAAAGTCGCCGGCTGCAATGGGCAGGTTGGTGCCCAGCGCCGCCGTGCCGGCGTTGCCCGGAGCGATAAACAGATGAGACACTTTTTCACTTTGGACAATTTTCCATGCCATGGCATGTTCGCGTCCACCAGAACCGAGAAGTAAGATATTCATAATATAAGTTCCCTCGGCTTCCTGCAAAGGGAAGCTTCGGCTGATTTGATTGGTTTATATTCTTTGTTATTGTCTGCTTTTGCTCTGCCCCAACATCCAGGCCCCGTTCCTCCGAAAGGGCCGGAGAGGCCGTCAGTCACATCCCGAACCGTCCCAGCAATGCGTGCAGAGGTCTTCCTTGGGCAGTCCGATGGCCGCCACGAGGTTTTCGAGCGAATTGAACTTGAGGGTGGTGATGTGCAGTTCCTTGCGCATTTCATCGACCAGCCGTTCATACTGCGGCGTACCGGTCTGCCGGTACAGCTCGAGGTTCTTGCTGTCGTCGCCCTCGAGGCGTTTGATGATTTGCCGGGCCTTCAGTTCGAGCACCGATTTCGAAGCCGTGAAGTTGAGGTATTTGCACCCGTAGAGCAGGGGCGGGCAGGCAATGCGCATGTGCACTTCCTTCGCGCCATAGTCGTAGAGTATGTTCACGTTGTCGCGCAACTGTGTGCCGCGCACGATGGAGTCATCGCAGAAAATGACGCGCTGGTCCTTGAGCAGGGACTTGTTGGGGATGAGCTTCATCTTGGCAATGAACTCGCGCAACTCCTGCCGGGCCGGCGTGAAACTGCGCGGCCAGGTGGGCGTGTACTTGATGAAGGCGCGCTTGTAGGGCACACCCATACCCACGGCGTAACCCAGTGCGTGTCCTACCCCCGAGTCGGGGATGCCCGCCACGTAATCCACATCCTTCAGGTCGTCTTCCTTCGCCATGGCCAGTCCGCCCTTGTAGCGCACTTCGTCGACGTTCAGGCCCTCGTATTCCGACACCGGATATCCGTAGTACACCCACAGGAAGGCGCACACCTGTTTCTTCTTGTTCGGCTTGCGCAGCTGTTCGAACCCGTCGGCCGTCAGCTTCACTATTTCGCCCGGGCCGAGGTTGTACACAATCTCGTAGCCCAGGTTGGGAAATCCGCACGGCTCGTTCGACACGGCCATGGCGCCGTCCTTCTTGCCCAGTATGAGCGGGATGCGCCCGTACTTGTCGCGCGCGGCGATGATGCCGTCCTCGGTAAGCACCAGCATGGTGCACGAGCCCTTCACGCTTTCATACACATTCTCTATGCCCTCCACAAAGTCCTTCCCTTCGTTGATGAGCAGTGCGGTGAGTTCGGTCGGGTTCGTGTCGCCCGAGCTCAGTTCCGAAAAATGCGCCCCCGAATCAATCAGGCGCTTTTCCAGTTCCGCCATGTTGTTTATTTTCGCCACCGTCACCACCGCGTATTTTCCCAAATGCGAGTTCATCACAATGGGCTGCGGGTCGGTGTCGCTGATAACTCCAAGTCCCAATTTCCCAGTAAACTTGTCCAGGTCTACCTCGAATTTTCCGCGGAAATACGAGTTCTCTAGATTATGAATGGACCGCTGCAGGCAAGACCCCGTCCATGTCACCATGCCTCCGCGCTTGGTGCCCATGTGCGAGTTGTAGTCTGTGCCGTAGAACAGGTCGTTTATACACTCCGTTTTCGATATTGTTCCGAAAAAGCCCCCCATAGGTCAATATACTAATATGTTAATATGCCGATTGTATCCATATGCCTGCGTGTCAAGGCGTACGCACGTCCATGCCCCCAGGTGCAGGCATGCCGCGGACAGCCCGACCACGAAGCCTGCGGCGGCGCGCTTCCACGGGGAACAGGCCGCTTGCAGGCCGCAGTTTTGCCGCGAGCAAAGGTATAAATAATTTGTCGGATGCAAAACAAGTGACCGTGCCTTAACACATGTACAGCGCATGCCAGGGCGGCCGAAATTTCGTGCTGACAGAAATCCGGCTGCGTACGTACGGAAATCCAACTGCGTACGTACGGAATTTTTGCCGCGCAGGCACGCACTTCCAACGCTCACGGCGGGCCTTTATGTTGAAAAACCGTAAAAACGTTGGCGGCTTCGGGCAAAAAGGCTACATTTGTGCAGACTTTGCCGGAGAATTTCCCGCAAACGAATGAAATTTAATTAACTAACAAAAAATAGCATGAATATGAGTTTCAACATTGTAGTTCTTGCCAAGCAAGTGCCTGATACGCGCAATGTGGGAAAAGATGCCATGAAAGCCGACGGCACGGTGAACCGCGCCGCACTTCCTGCCATTTTCAACCCCGAAGACCTGAACGCGCTCGAACAGGCACTCCGCCTGAAAGAAAAGATTGCCGGAGCGACCGTCACCGTGCTCACCATGGGACCGGCACGCGCCGCCGAAATTGTGCGCGAAAGCCTCTACCGCGGAGCCGATGGCGGCGTGGTGCTGAGCGGACGCGAATTTGCCGGATCCGACACGCTGGCCACTTCGTACGCACTGTCGTGCGCCATACGCAAAATGGGCCGGGTCGACCTCATCGTCTGCGGACGCCAGGCCATTGACGGCGACACCGCACAGGTAGGGCCCCAGGTGGCCGAAAAACTGGGTCTGCCCCAAATTACCTACGCAGAAGAAATAATGGACGTGGCCGACGGGAAAATCACCGTGAAGCGCCGCCTCGAACGGGGCATCGAAGTAGTCCGCGGACCGCTTCCCATGCTCGTCACCGTAAACGGCTCGGCAGCGCCCTGCCGTCCGCGCCACGCCAAGCTGACGCTGAAATACAAACGGGCCGCCATCCCATCGGAACAGGCCGAAGCCGGTGCCGGACACGAAGACCTGTACACCGCACGTCCCTACCTCAACATAGGCGAATGGGGTGTGGCCGACATCGACCACGAAGCCCGCTGGCTGGGACTGTCGGGCTCGCCCACCAAAGTGAAACAAATAGAAAGCGTGGTGTTCACCGCCAAGGAAAGCAAGCGCCTGTCGCCGGCCGACCAGGAAATTGAAGACCTCGTGAAAGAGTTAATCGCAAATCATACGATAGGATAACAAACTATTGTAGCGGGCAGCGCAACCGCACGGCAGGCCGCAAGGCCACACGCCCGCCGCTCCCCGCCCTTAAACAGAAAAAACAATGCATAATATCATAGTCTACCTCGAAATAGAAGGCGGCATCGTGGGCGATGTCAGCCTGGAACTGCTCACCAAAGGCCGCTCGCTGGCCGACCGGTTGGGTTGCAAACTGGAGGCCGTGGCCGCCGGTTATCAATTGGACAATGTCGGCGCACAGGTGTTCCCCTACGGAGTCGACACGCTCTACGTGGCCGACGACCGGCGCATGGAGCCCTACACCTCGCTGCCGCACACCTCGCTGCTGGTCAACCTGTTCAAGGAACTGCAGCCGCAGATAGCCCTCATGGGCGCCACGTCGGTGGGCCGCGACCTGGGACCGCGCGTGTCGTCATCACTCTTCAGCGGACTGACGGCCGACTGCACCTCGCTTGAAATCGGCGACTACGAAGACAAGAAGGCAGGCAAAACCTATCATGACCTGCTCTACCAGATTCGTCCCGCCTTCGGCGGCAACATCGTGGCCACCATTGTAAACCCCGAATGCCGGCCACAAATGGCCACCGTGCGCGAAGGGGTAATGAAAAAGGAAATCAAGGACGCCGCCTACAAAGGCGAAACCGTACGGCTGGATGTGGGCAAGTACGTGCCCGACACCGACTTCGTCATTGAAGTCATCGAACGGCACATGGAACAGTCGAAAGTCGACCTGAAATCGGCACCCATCATCGTGGCCGGAGGCTACGGCATGGGCACGGCCGAAAACTTCCAGATGCTCTACGAACTGGCCGGCGTGCTGGGAGCCGAAGTGGGAGCCTCACGCGCGGCTGTCGATGCCGGACTGGCCGAACACGAACGCCAGATAGGACAGACAGGAACCACCGTACGCCCGAAACTGTACATAGCCTGCGGCATCTCCGGACAAATACAGCACATAGCCGGCATGCAGGAAAGCTCGATGATTATCTCCATCAACAGCGACCCGCACGCCCCTATCAATACGATAGCCGACTATGTCATCACCGGAACGGTAGAAGAAGTGATCCCGAAACTGATCAAATATTACAAGAAGAACAGCAAGTAAAAACACACTCAATCTCCGTTTAGGGGAATTGAGGAAAAAGCATAAAGACAAATGGCCAATTATTATAAAGACAATCCCGCTTTAAAGTTCCAGTTGGGACACGATTTGATGCAGAAGATTGTCGCGCTCAAGGAGCGTAACTTTGCGGAAAAAGACCAATACGACTATGCGCCTGCCGACTTTGCAGACGCCATCGACAACTACGACAAGGTGCTCGAAATCATCGGCGAAATATGCGGCGAAGTCATCGCCCCGAATGCCGAAAGCGTGGACCACGAAGGCCCGCAAGTGGTGAACAACCGCGTGGTGTATGCCCGCGGCACACAGCAGAACCACGAAACCCTGGCACAGGCCGGACTCTACGGCATGTCACTGCCCCGCAAGTACGGAGGTTTGAACTTCTCCATGATTCCCTACGTGATGGCCGCCGAACTGGTATCGAGAGCCGATGCCGGCTTTGCCAACATATGGGGCTTGCAGGACTGCGCCGAAACCATCTGCGAATTTGCCTCGGACGACATCAAGGATGAATTCCTGCCGCGTGTGTGCAAAGGCGAAACCTGCTCCATGGACCTCACCGAACCCGATGCCGGATCGGACCTGCAGGCCGTGCAGCTGAAAGCTACCGAACGCGACGGACAGTGGTATCTGAACGGCGTGAAACGCTTTATCACCAACGGCGATGCACAAATCAAACTGGTACTCGCCCGCTCGGAAGAAGGTACGAACGATGGCCGCGGACTGTCGTACTTCGTGGTCGACAACAAACATGACGACCGCATCAAAGTACGCCGCATTGAAAACAAACTCGGCATAAAGGGCTCGCCCACATGCGAACTGGTATTCACCAACGTTCCCGCCAAACTGGTCGGAACGCGCCGCATGGGACTGATCAAGTACGTCATGTCACTTATGAACGGAGCCCGTCTGGGTGTAGGTGCACAGTCGGTAGGACTGTCACAGGCCGCTTACGACGAGGCACTGGCCTACGCCCGTGACCGCCGTCAGTTCGGCAAAGCCATTATCGAGTTCCCGGCCGTGTTCGAAATGGTGTCGCTCATCAAGGCGAAACTGGATGCCTCGCGCGCACTGCTCTATGAAACCACCCGTTTTGTCGATGTGTACAAAGCCTACGAAGCCATTGAGCAGGAACGCAAGCTCGAAGCCGATGAAAAGGCCGAATACAAGGAATTCCAGAAAATGGCCGATGCCTTCACCCCCATGCTGAAGATGTTTGCCAGCGAATATGCCAACCAGAACGCCTACGACTGCATTCAGGTGCACGGCGGATCGGGATTCATGAAGGATTACGCCTGCGAACGCCTCTACCGCGATGCACGCATCCTCACCATCTACGAAGGCACCTCGCAACTGCAAACCGTGGCCGCCATACGCCACGTCACCACCGGCACCTACCTGAAACGTATCCGCGAATACGAAGCCATGCCGTGTGCCGAAGCCTTCGAACCGCTGCGCAAACGTCTGGCCGACATGACCGCACTGTACGAACAGGCTGTGGAAAAGGTGACCGCACCGAAAAACGGAGAATACCTCGACTTCTGCGCACGCCGCCTGGTGGAAATGGCCGGACACATTCTCATGGGACACCTGCTCGTGCTCGACGCCACACGCGATGACATGTTCGCCCGCTCAGCCGCCATCTATCTGAACCACGGCGAAGCCGAAGTGAACAAACACGCCCGCTTCATCGACTCGTTCAAACCGGAAGAAGTGGAAGCGTACAAACAGCAAATGTAATGGCAAAACCCTATCCGAAACGGAAAGGACGGATCCGTACGGTCCGTCCTTCCGTTTTTTACCATTAACACCACAGCATCGTCCGATATGTTTTTCTTTCTTCCCGTAATCGCGTGCTCAAATTCATATAAAAACTTATCCACATGGAAACAACCGTCATTCCGCTCAGCAAGACCAAAACATTCCTTCTATTGTTAGGCAGTCTGGGGTTCGTAATCGCCGGCATTTTCTTCATTGCCATGCCCGATCATTTCACCTCATATAGAATGCCATTTTGGCAAGTGATTTTTGCAACAGGAATAGTGGCAGTCCTCTTTTTCGGCCTGTGCGCCGTCTTCATTTTCAAGAAGCTGCTATGTAAATCCGACGGTCTGCATATCGACCACACAGGAATCATCGACAACTCAACCGCCGTTTCTGTCGGCTTCATTCCATGGAGTGACATCGAAGATATACAAACCGTCCGTACAGCCGGACAAGCCTTTGTCGCAGTTTATGTAAGAAAGCCCGAGCACTACATCGAACGGCAGCCCGGCAGCTTCGCCCGAAAAGTGCTACGCTCACAGTACAAAAATTTCGGAACCCCCGTTTATATATCCGCAAATACGCTACGCATCAACCACAAGCAGCTGGAGAATTTATTGAAAACCGCTTTCCGCGAACAGAACCCCACGAAAGCAGAAAGATAGCCGGAAAGAATTAGCTGCCCTAACAGTTTCGTCAAAAACATAAAAACTTTTCCACGAACTACAAAACCGGTAACCAGGGAAAAAGCCGGCAATCCTCCGCAAACATTTGCCGTTTGCTGGAAAATGCCTACTTTTACATGCTCGAAAACAAAAAACATTTTATATATGAAACGCAAGATACTTTCATTCATGCTCTTTGCCTGCATGGCAACAGGAGCGTTCGCCGCACGGCTCGACACCGTGATGACCTACAGCAAGGCCATGAACAAGGAGATACCGGCCATTGTCATCACTCCCGACAGTTACACCTCCAAAAAAGACTATTCCGTAGTATACATGCTGCACGGCTTCGGAGGCAGTTACAAGAACGACTGGGCCTCGCCCAAATGGGACGTGGTCAAGTACGCCGATGTGTACGACATAATCATCGTCACCCCCGACGGCAGCGACAGCTGGTACCTAGACAGTCCGATTGACCCATCCTACCGCTATGAGACCTACATTTCGCAAGAACTGGTGGCCTTCGTCGACACGCACTACTCCACCCGTGCCACCCGCGAAGGGCGTGCCATTACCGGACTGAGCATGGGCGGGCACGGAGCACTGCACACGGCCTTCCTGCATCAGGACGTGTTCGGAGCCTGTGGCAGCATGAGCGGAGGTGTGGACATCCGCCCCTTCCCCAACAACTGGCACATGTCGAAAACACTGGGAACGTATGCCGAGCATCCGGAAAACTGGGAACGCCACACGGTCATCAACCTCACCCATCTGCTTACGCCCGGTTCGCTCGCCATTATATTCGACTGCGGCACCGACGACTTCTTCTACGAAGTGAACTGCCGCCTGCACGAGAAACTGGAATACATGAACATTCCGCACGACTTCACGTCGCGACCCGGTGCTCACACCGCCGAGTACTGGCGCAACTCCATAAAATATCATCTGGTATTCTTCGACAACTATTTCAACAGCAAAAAGGAAGAAGGCAAATAACAGCCCTACGGCCAGAAACGCATGTAGAACCATAAACATACGATACTATTATGCAATTCGTACCTTTATTCAACCGCATTTTCGAGCAGTCGGTACTCGACTATCACAAAACCGACCACGTGGACCAGCCTATAAACAATCCGTACGAATGGAAATCCATCGAGTATTACCTGTACTTGAAAAACTGGATTGACACCGTGCAATGGCATCTGGAAGACATCATACGCGACCCCAACATAGACCCGGTCAAAGCGCTGGCCCTGAAACGCCACATAGACAAGTCCAACCAGGACCGCACCGACCTGGTCGAACTCATCGACAGCTACTTTCTCGACACCTTCAAAGACGTGACCATTGCGCCCGATGCTACCATTAACACCGAGAGTCCGGCTTGGGCCATCGACCGGTTGTCGATACTGCATCTGAAAATATATCACATGAAACAGGAAACCGAACGCGAAGGAACTTCCGACGAGCACCGGACACAAGCACAAAAAAAACTTGATGTGTTGCAGGCACAAATGCAGGATCTGTCGCTTTCCATCGAACAGCTGCTGGACGACATTGCCCACGGCACAAAGAAAATGAGAGTGTACAAACAAATGAAAATGTACAACGACCCCGAACTGAACCCCGTGTTGTACGGCAAGCAACAATAAGCGAACATACGGTATGAAACTGCTCATTCTACGTTTTTCGGCCTTGGGCGATGTAGCCATGACCGTACCCGTAATAGACTCGCTGGCACGGCAGTATCCCGACCTCAGCATCACGGTGCTGACGCGCAGGGGATTCAAGGCCATGTTCCAGCATCTGCCGGCCAATGTGCAGTTTCACGGCATAGACCTGAACGACTACCGGGGTATAGCGGGACTGAACCGCCTGTACCGCCTGTTGCAGGCCGAACACTTTACCCACGTGGCCGACCTGCACGACGTGCTGCGCACAAAATACCTCCGCATGCGTTTCCGCATGGATGGAAAGACGGTGGCCGTCATTGACAAGGGACGGAGAGACAAAGCCCGCCTTACCCGGAAAAGAAACAAGGTGTTCCGCCCGCTGCCCACGAGTTTCGAGCGTTATCGGGACGTACTGTCGCGGCTTGGACTGCCCTGCAACCTCACGTTCCGTTCCATTTTTGCCGGACACAAGCCCGACCTGGCCCAGCTGCACTCCCTCACGGGCGAAAAAGGCACCGACCGCTGGCTAGGCGTGGCGCCCTTTGCCAAGCACCCGGGAAAAATCTATCCTCCGCAACGCCTGGAACAAGTGCTTTCCCACTTCCACCGGCAACCCGGCGTGAGGGTATTCCTCTTCGGAGGAGGGAGACAGGAGCAAACCGCAGCCGAGGCTTGGGCAGCGAAATATCCCGGCATCACATCCGTCATCGGACAACTCGACATGGCCGGCGAACTGACCCTCATGAGCCGCATGGACGTCATGCTGACCATGGACTCGGGCAACATGCATCTGGCCTCGCTCGCAGGCACACCGGTGGTGTCGGTATGGGGTGCCACCCACCCCTTCGCCGGGTTCATGGGCTGGGGGCAAACCGAACGGAACGCCGTACAGATACCATTGCCGTGCCGCCCGTGCTCCGTGTTCGGACAAAAGCCCTGCTATCGGGGCGACTATGCCTGCCTCAACGGCATTGAGCCGGAACAAATCATTCACAACATTAACATCCTCATTCAGTAAAGAGATATGGACATAAAATCAGCCGAATTCACCATCAGCAACACCGACTATCGCAAATGCCCCGACAGCCACGTCCCGGAATACGCTTTCATCGGACGCTCGAACGTGGGCAAATCGTCGCTCATCAACATGCTGACCAACCGCAAGGACCTGGCCAAGACTTCGTCGAAACCGGGAAAAACTTTACTAATAAACCACTTCTGGATTAACGGCGAGTGGTTCCTGGTCGACTTGCCCGGCTACGGCTATGCCACCGCCAGCAAAAGCATGCGCGACAAGCTGAAACGCATCATCGAGTCGTACATTCTGTTCCGCGAGCAACTCACCAACCTGTTCGTACTGGTGGACAGCCGGCACGAACCGCTGCGAATAGACCTCGAGTTCATGCAGTGGCTGGGCGAAAGCGGGGTGCCCTTCTCCATCGTGTTCACCAAAAAGGACAAGCTGTCCAATGCCCGCTTTGCCGAGAACGTAGAAAACTACAAAAAGAAACTGGCCGAAACGTGGGAGGAACTGCCGCCCATGTTCTTTACATCGTCTGAAAAACGGGAGGGCCGCGAAGAGTTGCTCGACTACATTGACAGCATAAACAAAGAGCTGAAAGCGAACGGTTAGAAAGCGAACGGTCACCAGCTGGTGACCCGTACTTGTCCCACAAACAGGGATTTGTGGCGAATGAACTTCTTTGTTTTTATGCATCATTTTCTCCATCATACCCCTACCCCGCTTCGCGGTACTTCCCCTACCTTAGGGGAAGAGTTTGAAAATGTCTTTTCTGCAAACAAACAACTCCTAAGAAAGCGGATGTAATTCCATTCTCCCCCTAAGATAGGGGAAGTACCGCGAAGCGGGGTAGGGGTATGAAACTTTTATTGTTCCCCCCTGATTATGAAAAAGATTTTTCTTGTCTGCATCCCCCTGATGCTGCTGTGCCATGCATGCGGACGGCCGGCCTCGACGGCACAAACCTCTGCACCAGGCGGTGACACGCTGCACACGCAACAGGCCGAGGGCTTCACCCTCATTGACCACGGCACTTACAGGGAAGCCGTGGTATACAACCCGTGGAAAGCGGGCACGGTGTTCGCCCGTTACTATCTGGTGCGCGACACCGCCGTGCAGGTGCCCACGGATGGCGTCAGGCTGCAAGTGCCGTTGCGTCGTATGGCGCTCACGTCGGTCACCTACGTAGGATTCATGAGCCGGCTCGGCACGCTCGACCGGGTGGACGGACTGTGTACGCCCGCACTGGTGTACGATGCCGACCTGCGCCGGCGGGTGGAGGATGGCGTTGTGACCGACCTGGGCGATGCCTTCAGCATCAACACCGAACGCACCCTGTCGCTGCACCCGCAGGCCGTCATGGCCAGCGGCTACAACCAGACCGACACCCACATGCAACGCCTGGCGCAGGCCGGTGTGCCGGTGGTGTACGCACTGGAGTGGATGGAACGCTCGCTGCTGGGACGTGCCGAGTGGATAAAGTTCGTGGCCGCTTTCGTTGGCAAGGAGGCGGAAGCCGACAGCCTGTACCGCGAGACGGCCCGGCGCTACGGCGAACTGAAGGCACTGGCCGCCGGAGCCACCGACCGTCCACAGGTGATGTCGGGCTCGGCATTCCGGGGCACGTGGTACATGCCGGCGGGCGACAGCTTCATGGCCCGTCTGTTCCGCGATGCAGGGGCCGCCTACCGCTATGCCGACGAACCAGGCACGGGCAGCCTGCCACTCAACATGGAGACCGTGCTCATGCACTTTGCCGATGCCGATGTATGGCTCAACTGCGGCTACAACACCCGGGCCGAACTGCTCGAGGCCGACCCGAAACATGCGCTGTTCCGCCCCGTGCAGGAGGAACGCGTGTACCACTTCAACCGACGCACGCTGCCGGGCGGCGCCAACGACTTTTGGGAGGGAGCCGTGGCCCGTCCCGACCTGTTGCTGGCCGACGTGCTGGCCGTGCTGCATCCCGACCTGCTGCCCGAGCATGAACCTGTATATATAGGCAAGGTGGAATAAGAGGCGCTACAGGCCTCCCCAAACCCTCCGAAGGAGGGGCTTTCCATGTATAGGGACATACCCCCTCCCCCTCTACGAGGGTACTCCCCCTACATAAGGGGAGAGTAAAAATACATTCACTTGCCAAGGAGTGGAAGCCTAGCAGGCGAAGCATTTTCCCACTCCTCCCCTATGTAGGGGAGGTGGCACGTAGTGACGGTGGGGTACATACCCCTATGTAGGGGAGGTGGCACGTAGCGACGGTGGGGTACATACCCCTATACAAGAGAGGTATGTGCTTCCCTCAAGTCCCTGTGGGCGGCGATATAGGCTTTGGCTGTGTCGTAGCCTATCTGATAGATTTCCCTGTAGGCATCGAACGAAAACTCGTGATACGTATTGAGCACCAACGGCTCGATGAGGTGATAGCAAATGTCGCGGCCCTCGCGCGAGTTGCGGTACTGCATGGCGCGTATGGCCGCCGCGGCCATGTCGCTGGCCTTGTCCACCTCTATGGGACGCAGGCGGGGATAGGGTATCACATCCACGCCTATGGTGGTGCGGAAGTTGCGCTCGAAACACTGCGCAGGCATGTTGTTCATAATGCCCCCGTCCATGTACACCGTTCCGTCGATAACCATAGGCTCGAACACGCCGGGGATGCTGGCCGAGGCGGCCACCCAGCGGTCGAGTCCGCCGCCCGTGCTCACCATGCGCCACTCGGCCCGGTTCATGTCCGACACACAGATGTGCAGGCGGCGGTCCAGCCCTTCGAACGAGTTGTGCGGAATGAGTTCGCGTATGAGCTCGCGCAGCGTCGTCATGTCCGACACGCCGCGCCGCCAGAAGGCCGGATGCACCGTGAGCAGCGAGCGTACGCGGTAGAGCTTGTGCTCGTCGATGACCTCGAGCATGCGTTCAGGCGACAAGCCTGCGGCGTAGAAGGTGGCTATAATGGCCCCCATGCTGGTGCCCGACACCTCGGCAATGGCAATGCCCTGCTCCTCCAGCGCCTGAATGACGCCGATGTGGGCAAAACCCAGCGCGCCTCCGCCGCTGAGGCAAAGGCGCATGCTGCGGTCCTTGCGCCGGAAAGGGAATAGTGGTTTCATTCGGTTGGGGTTTATATGTTTCAGGCAAATGTAGGCATTTTCCGCTGTATGCAGACAAGGCTGGAGGAAATCTTTTTCCAACGCTGCCCCCTATGGACGGGCAATGCGGATATTTTTTGCCCGCACGCAAAAAAAATGCGGATTTCACTTGCAGGTCTCGTTTTTTTGCCTACATTTGCCGTAACACCTATCTTTTTTAAAGCAAATGCCCATGAAGCATTCTTGTTGCCATATGGATTTACTCACTTTCACTTCTGCTTTGGCGGGGAATGCTTCAGGCACTTTTCTCCTTTCTTCTCGTTTAACAAACTTTAACCTACATACGTTCTCCGGAAAACGGCTCTGCCGTGCGGAAAACGCCTGCAATGCATCGGAAAAATATTTCCGTACGTTCGGAAAAATATTTGCGGTATATCGGAAAAATATTTCTGATATATCGGAAAAATATTTCCGGTATATCGGAATTTTTCCTGTCCCAAAACGCCCCCACACGCTCTGTGGAGTGGGGTAACCTGAGTGTACGTCCACACCGCCGGCGGAGGTGTGGAGCAAGGTTCGCCGCCAAGCACCGATTAACTTTGTTTAACCTCAAAACGTTAAAAATTATGAAGTACCGATTGATTCAGAAACGCAATCCGCAGGACCCCGAAGGGCCTCGCAAGTATTACGCCAACCCGGTGAACATAGGCAAAATGGACATTCGCAGCCTGGCCAGGGAGATAGCCGACCGCTCATCGCTCACGCGAGGCGACATTGAAAACGTGCTCACCAATCTGGTGGAAGTGCTGCCCACCTTCCTCAAGCTGGGCATGAGCATCCAGCTGGGCGACTTCGGCACGCTGCGCCTGAGCATATCGGGCGAAGGTGCCAGTACACCCAAGACATTCAACGCCAGCATGATAAAGAAAGTGCGCGTCATTTTCACGCCCGGACCGCAGCTGCGCAACGCACTGGCGAACGTGTCGTTTGAAGAATTCGAGCTGCTGGCCGTCGATGAGGCCGAAACAACCGACGAGTCTGGTTCGTAGCGGCATGGGTGAGAGGTCTCCCTAAACCCCTCCGAAGGAGGGGCTTTAGCTACATAGGGATATACTTCCTCCCCTCTGCAAGGGTACTCCCCCTACAAAGCCCCTCCTTTGGAGGGGTTGGAAAGACCTATGCCGATAAAATATTTTTCATAAAAAAGACCAACGCTTATGAAACGAAAACTTTTACTCCTCGTCTGTACCCTGTTCATGATGGGTGCCCTGTTACCGGCCCGCGCCGGCAACGCCGCCGAAGGCTGGCTGCTCACTGTCAACGCCTCGGACAACACCATCCCCGACTCGTTCAAGCAAACGGAAAAAGGCCGGTTTGGCATAGCGCTGACCAACTCGGGCACGGCCGCCTTCGCCGGATACCTGGCCTGGCTCCTGCTCGACCCTGAAACCGATGAGCTGGTCTATACCGACAATGACTTTGCCTACATGGACGGTGCGCCCATCCAACCGGGAGAGGAAGCAATTCTTGCCATGCCCTACGAGATGATTAACGTGCCGGCGGGCACCTACAAGCTGTCCATCTGCGCCGTCGAACTGGAAGGGCCGGTTGGCGACCAGCACATAACCGCCTACACGCCCCTGCCCATGACCGACGGCACCACGGGCAAAACCGTGCAGGTGGTGGAAACGCCGCGCCCCAAGGTGCATTTCGTGGAAAGGGCGGTGCGTTTTACCGCCAAGCTGCCGGGCAACGAGAACGTACCGGTCCTGTGGTGGGGCAACCGTTACATCATCATTGCCGAGCTGTCGGTCACGGGAGGCGACTTTGCCGGCAACCTCTCTGCCGTGCTGCTGAAGCCGGATGAAACGGGTGACGGCTACGTCATCCAGCACCGCTCCGACCCCAGCCTCCTGTCGCTCAACGAGGGCGAAACGGGCGAGTGCCACTTCTCGGGAAGCATCGATGCCACATTGCAACCGGGGATGTACATGTTCGCCTTTGTGGACAAAAACGACCAGTTCATCCTCTCCGAAAATGGGAAACCAATCCAGGTCAGTGTGGGCTATCCGCTCTCCATCGGCAGCAACAGCCAGCTGCCCACTACCATCAAACAGAACGAAGATGGCACCCTCGTTCTGGCCGTGAACAGCCATTGCAATGAAGACATAACAAACGCACAGCTTTACATGGCATTCGCAGACGGGCAAAAAGGCAAGTTCCGGCTCATGGGCAGCAAAGACTTTTCGGTGCAAGCCCAAGGCAGTATGCAGATGAATATACCTTATAATATTGGAGACTTTCCGGCCGGCCAGGCCGAAATGCTCATCGGCTACCTGGTGGACGGAGAATTTTTCATCGTGCCCATTGAGCCATCACTGATACCAGCACACCCCGTGACCGTCGAGGCCAACGAAGGCCCCAAGATGAGCTACATCGCCGCCGAAAGCACGCTGCCCACGCAGGTGACGCAACACAGCGGCTTCACGGCCGAAGTGGTGCTGCGCAACGAGGGCGCACCGTTTGATCGGGACGTGCATCTGGGCTTCGTCAACAATGCGGGCGAAGTGGTGTATGCAGGCACGGCCACGAGCGTGACCCTGCAGCGCGACGAGACGAAGACGGTGACGCTGAGCGGCACCATGGACATGGAACTGACGCAACCGCGCCCTGTGGCCTACTTTGTGCGCAT
Organism: uncultured Porphyromonadaceae bacterium; assembly: GCA_949285425.1. Classification (GTDB taxonomy): domain Bacteria; phylum Bacteroidota; class Bacteroidia; order Bacteroidales; family Paludibacteraceae; genus QVMH01. The sequence continues at coordinate 8,108 of CASEAJ010000016.1, read as the reverse complement.
ACTCTACAGCGACAACAGCGGATGGAAGACCATTGCCCCCGACGACGGACTGATGGATGATGTGCTCATCGTCCTCCCCGACCCCGCAACGAACGCCGTGCTCAGCTGGCTCACTGCCGACACGCAGCTGCCCGACGCCTTCGTCATCGGACAGTCCCACACCCTCTCCCTGCCGGTAGCCAATACGGGCAAGGCCGACTATACGGGAGAGGTGGGCATCATACTGACGCAGGATGGTACCAGCTATCCCGCCAGCACACGGCTGGGCGAAACGACCTTTGCCGCCGAAAGCACCACCACGCTGACAGGAATGCTCACCCTGCCTGCCGACATGGAGCCCGGCACCTACCGCATGCGGATAGTCGTGCAGACGGAGGGTGGCGACCGGTTCTTTATCCCTACCGAAGACTTGCTGTATGACGTGCCCGTCACCGTGACCAAGCCTGCTACCGGCCTGTCCGGAACACAGGCACGCACAGTGCTCTACCCCAACCCCGCCACCGACCACGTGACCGTAGCCAGCGGTGAAGGCATCGTGCAGGTGTGCGCCTATACCGTGACAGGCGCCCTCATGGCCCGCGAAACGGCCGATGGCGCCACACAATGCACCCTCCGCACCGACGCATGGCCGCAAGGTGTGTATGTGCTGGAAATAACCACACCGCAAGGCGTGCACACGCAACGGCTTGTAAAAGAATAGCCACGCGCACGCAGCCCTGCCTGCCCGGACGGCACAATTTTACCGCAAAAGCATTTGATACCGTGTTTTTTTCATTACTTTTGCGGACGACAAGGGCCGTCCGGACAGGGCCGGTCCGGGAATCGGCCGGAAGGACGCGAAGGCATGATTCCCGCTATCAAACGAGACAGCACATGATAAACGGAAAGAAAATCATAGTGGTCATGCCGGCCTATAATGCCGAAAAGACCCTGGAACAGACATACAAGGAAATACCCGGCGACATTGTCGATGAAGTGATTCTGACCGATGACCACAGCAAGGATGCTACGGTGGCCGAAGCCCGACGGCTCGGCATACGGGAAATACAGGTGCACGACCGCAACAAAGGCTATGGGGGCAACCAGAAAACCTGCTACAACCGTGCGCTGGAACTGGGGGCCGACATTGTCATCATGCTGCACCCCGACTACCAATACACGCCGAAACTGATTCACAGCATGGCCTACATGATTGCCAACGGAGTGTATCCGGTGGTGCTGGGTTCGCGCATATTGGGCAAAGGGGCACGCAAGGGAGGCATGCCGCTGGTGAAATATGTGGCCAACCGGCTGCTCACCATGGGGCAGAACCTGCTGCTCAAACAGAAACTTTCGGAGTATCACACAGGATACCGGGCTTTCTCGGCCGAAGTGTTGCGGGCCATCGACTACAACGTGAATTCGGACGACTTCGTGTTTGACAACGAAATGCTGGCCCAGATATTCTATGCCGGATTTGAGATAGGCGAGGTGACCTGTCCCACGCTCTATTTCGATGATGCCTCGTCCATCAACCTCAGGCGAAGCGCAGTCTACGGATTGGGAGTCATTCGGGTGTCGCTGCTGTACCGCCTGTGCAAATGGCACCTGGCCCAGTCGAAATTGTTCAAACCCGTTTCACAACCATAAAACATCCCTGCTATGAAGAAAACGTATTGGCTGCCCGTGTTGTCGGGCATCATTTTCTGCCTCGTCTATATCTATGCGTTCGACAGCAAGCTCGACCTGAACGGTGACAACGCCAACTACCTGCGTTTCGCGCAAAGCATGGCACAAGGTCACGGATATTCCTCACCGAGTATCAACGGACCAATGCCGGCCAGCCAATATCCGCCGGCCTACTCCGCATTCCTTTCGGTATTCATGCGGCTCGGCATAGACAACCTCATTTTCTTCAAGGTGCTGAACGGCCTGTTGCTGGCGGCCTCGCTTTTCCTGCTGTATTATATTACATTGAAAACGACCGGCAACCGGGCCTTGGCCTTTGCGCCGACCCTGCTGGTGGTGTTCTGCCCCGAACTGCAGCACTTCGCCAACATTGTCATGTCGGAGATGCTGTTCCTCTTCTTCACCGCCCTGTGTTTCTTTGCCTGCTACCACCAGTCGCATGCAGAACGTCCCTTCTGGAAATCGCCCTGGTTCTACGTGGTCATTCTCGCCACGACAGGCGCCTACTATACCCGCACGGTAGGCATGGCGCTGGTGCTGGGGGTGCTTGTGTTCTATCTGTTCCGCAAGGAATGGAAACAGGCGCTTGTGTCGCTGGCCGGCATCGTGCTGCTCAACATACCCTGGTCGGTGCGCAATGCCGTGAACGGCATTGAGTCGCGCTACTTCGGCACCATCATGACGGTCAATCCGTGGCGTCCGGAAGAAGGGCAGATTGCCTCGTTCGGCGACCTGTTCGAGAAAATGCTGCACAACTTCGACGAAACGGTCATCAAGGGATTCAAGGACCTGCTCTTCCCGTTCATGACCGTAAACTACGACACACCTTCCACCTTCCCGGCCGTGATAGGCGGACTGTGTATCGTGGCCTTGGTGTTCTACGGAGCGTGGCACATGAAAGAGTTGCGGTGGGGCATCATGGCCTATCTCGTGGGACAGATAGGGCTGTTCATGCTGTGGCACGGCGGCAACGGCGCGCGCTACGTGGTTCCCATTGCCCCGTTCCTGTACATATGCTTCTACACCGGGCTGTACCAGGTGCTGATGCTGCTGTTCGGCAAATGGAGCCACAAGCTTGCGTCACTGCCCTATGCCTTCCTGCTCGTCGCACTGGCCATGCTGCCTCCCTTGCAGCAACAGGCCCAAGCCGCCAAAGCACCCTATCACCCGGCCTATACCAACTATTTCACCCTGGCCAAGGAACTACAAAAGCAGGCTCCGCAAGGCACCGTGTGCTGCTGCCGCAAACCGGAACTGTTCATGTATTATGCACCGAAGGTGCTTGCCACCAACTACAAATACACCACCAGCACCGATGAACTCATACAAGACCTGCTGGACAAACAAGTCGAGTTCGTGGTGCTGGAGCAACTCGGCTACGGCTCCACCTACCGCTACCTGTATCCGGCCATTCAGCAGCACCCGGACTTGTTCCCGGTGGTGTGGCACCTGCCCAATCCGGATACCTACTTGTTGCGGTTCGACCGGACAAAAGCCTCAGAAATGTTGACACATGTGGAGGAAAACGCTCAATAGCCTGCTAAAAGACCCGACCGGGAATGTGGTCGTACAGGCCCTGCGCTATGCCGTGTCGGGCGGAGTGGCTTTTGTGGCCGACTTCCTGCTGCTGTATGTGCTGACAGACTGTGCCCATGTACACTATCTGCTGTCGGCCATACTAAGTTTCTGCGTAGGGCTGCTCATTACCTACCTGCTCAGCGTGTACTGGATTTTCGACAAAAGGCGGTTTGACAGCCGTGTGCCCGAAATCATCATCTTCGTATTGATAGGACTGGTAGGCTTGCTCATCACCGCCCTGTTCATGTGGCTGTTCACCGACCTGCTCCAGATACATTATCTGCTGTCGAAGGTGCTAACCACCCTTGTGTCCACCGTGTGGAACTTCCTGGCCAAAAAGTTCATGCTGTTCTCCGACCGGAAAGGCCGCTGAGCTCTTTTTCTCACCCTGCTCACCAAATATAGGTAGTGCCGGACTGCCGGATGCCACTGCCAGGTCAAAAAAATACCTATTCGTTGCGATTGCCGGCCCCGCTTCAAATGAGGACCTTTGCAACGCATTAAAAACAATAGGTATTCTTTGAAAACAAATATTATAATCCTGTCATTTTTGCTGCTGCTTGTGTCGGAAGTACGGCCGTCTCATCCGCAACCGACCGGCATGGTCTCGGGCCGCATTGTCTCGGCCGAAAAGGGAATCGTCGACTTTGCCACCGTCTACCTGAAAGGAACCACCTACGGCTGCATCTCCAACGAGAAAGGCCTTTATCACCTGACGGCTCCCGCGGGCGACTACACGCTGGTGGTCTCAGCCATTGGCTACGCACCGGTGGAAAATCCCGTGTCCATCCGCCCCGGCGAACGCATTTCGCACAGCTTCACGCTGGCGCCACAAGCCCAGGAACTGAACGAAGTGGTGGTGACCTCGCATGCCGTGAGCCGGGTGAAGCGGTCGGCATTCAACGCCGTAGCCGTCGACACCAAAGAACTGCAAAACACCACCAAGACCTTGAGCGAGGCGCTGGCCAAGGTGCCGGGCATGAAACTCCGCGAGTCGGGAGGGGTTGGTTCGGACATGCAGCTGATGCTGGACGGATTCAGCGGGAAACACGTCAAGGTATTCATCGACGGAGTGCCGCAGGAAGGAGCCGGAAAGGCTTTCGACCTGAACAACATACCCGTGAACTTTGCCGAACGCATAGAGGTATATAAAGGAGTGGTACCGGTAGGCTTCGGCACGGATGCCATTGGCGGGGTCATCAATATTGTAACCAACAAGCAACGTCGCCGCTGGTTTGCCGATGCCTCCTATTCCTATGGTTCGTTCAACACCCACAAATCGTCTGTCAATGCCGGCCAGTCGTTCAAGAACGGCTTCACCTACGAGATAAACGCCTTCCAGAACTATTCGGACAACGATTACTACATAGACAACTACGTGACCGAGTTTAGCGACGATGGAGTGAGCGAGAACACCGACGTGAGCAAGATATATCACGTGAAACGTTTCAACGACCGTTTCCACAATGAAGCTGCCGTAGGCAAGCTGGGCGTGACCGGCAAGCCGTGGGCCGACCGCCTGATGCTGGGCTTCACCTATTCCCGCTACTACAAGGAAATACAGACCGGTGTGTACCAGTACATCGTATTCGGCGACAAACATCGCAAAGGCCATTCGCTGATGCCCTCGCTGGAATACAGCAAACGCGACCTGCTGGTAAAAGGACTGGATGTATCGGCCACGGTGAACTACAACCACAACCTGACGCAGAATATTGACACCGCCTCATGGAAATACAACTGGCTGGGCGAACGCAAACCAACCACTTCGCCCGGCGAACAGTCATACCAGAACAGCGAGTCGGTCAACCGCAACTGGAACGGCACCTTCACGGCCACCTACCGCCTGGGTCGCATGCATACGCTGACACTGAACCACGTGCTGAGCACCTTCCGGCGCACGTCCGTCTCCTTTGCCGGCGGCAATTCCAAACTGACAGACTTCAGCATTCCCAAAATAACACGCAAGAACATCACCGGACTGTCCTACAGACTGATGCCTTCCGAAAAGTGGAATCTTTCCGTCTTCGGCAAATACTACAACCAGTACAACCACGGCCCAGTGTCACAAAGTACGGACGGCGTAGGCAGTTACATCGAGCAATCCAAGTATATCAGCACCTTCGGTTATGGAGCGGCAGGCACTAATAATCCTAATATCATAGAATACCATAAAATACCAAAACCATTACACTTTCAACGGGTTGCAGGACATAGCCCAAGATGATGATATTGCAGAATACCACACAATGCCGGAAAATCGCCCAAAATTCGTGTACATAATCGTGTACGAAGTAAAAGCCGGACAATTCGTGTACATTATAGATTGTCAAACCTTGACATTGCTTTTGCCTTTAATTCATCAACTATCTTCACATAAGGCTTCATTGCCGAAAAATCATTGTGACCCGTCCATTTCATAATGACCTCACTTGGAATGCCAAGTTGCAAGGCGGTAACGACAAATGTACGCCGTCCGCAATGCGTGGTCAATAAAGCCCATTTCGGAAAGACTTGTTCGTGCCTTATGCCGCCTTGAAAATAGACAATCCGTGTCGGTTCATCAATGCCGCATACTTGCCCAAGAATCTTCAAATGGGCATTCATCTTCACATTCGATATTACAGGCAACGCCAAATCTTGCGGAAACTTCATGTCCTTGTATTTGTCAATAATCGCTTGTGAATGCTTGTTCAGTTCAATGCGCAATCCGTCCACCGTCTTTTTTGTGACAACCTCAATAAATCCATCCTTGATGTCTGACCTTTTTAATTTCGCCACATCCGAATATCGCAAACCCGTGAAGCAACAAAACAAGAAAATATCACGCACCCTTTCAAGGGCGGCTTGCGTGGGCAAGAACACATGGTTTTCCAAGGTTTTTATTTCGTCTTGGGTCAAATATATTATTTCCTTTGAATTGCCGTCCGTGCCTTTCAATTTGGGCTTGAATGTGTCTTGAACATCCCCATTGTAATACCCTTTTTTGTGCGCCCACCGCAAGAACCAACGGACAAAAGCAAGATTTTTGGCGATGGTGGTGTTTCGTAATTCTTTCTTTTCCAAATATGCAAGATAGGCTTGCATCTTTGATTCATTGATTCCGGGAAATGACAAGTGCGGGTCAAAGTCATAAAGATGATGCTTGATTGCCGCAAACTTTTCAAATGTCGATGGCGTCCATTGATTTTGTTTCCCCATCATATCGGTAAACAGGTCGAACACATGAAATAAATCCATGTTCGGGTCTGCAAGGCTTTCATTGGTCTTGGTTTTTCGCCCGACCATATCATTGAACAAGTCTTTGATTTCGCCCAATGTCGGAACACGCTTTTCAAGCAATTCATATCGGGCAAACACTTCATTCATTATTGCTTTCCATTCATCAATGGTGCGGTTGATGTCAGCCGCACCGGGGGCGGATTTCAAGGCGCATTGATTGTTTGCATCCCAATCTTTCAAATCAATGTTATGCCCGGTCGGAAAATCAAGTGGTCTTTGCCCACGTAATGTCACACGCATACGAATGGCAAGATTATGCGTTTCACCCGGCTTGCGTTTGTGAAGCAAAAACTTTATTCCTTTTTGTATGTACATTATTTTTCCGATTTAAGCATTTTACCACGTCCGAGCAACAACCATTCGGCGGAAACGCCAAAGTCCGTGCAAATAGCCGAAAGCGCATCCAAATCAATCATTTTATAATTAGTTTCATCCAATGGCTTGTCAAGGCTGTTTTTTATACATGAATACTTTGTGCGGTTCAATTGGTGGTCGTCACAAAAGCCTTTCAACCCGGTTATCTTACCCAAGGAGATAGCCAAGTCCAACGCTTCAAAGAAACGGCGTTGTATTGCAATTGCTTGTGGGTTGATGCTTTTTTTCATTCTTGATTGATTTTGGTAAATGAAAGACTATCGACAACCAATGTTCCAAGGTCAATATATGGTTTGTTGTCTATACTTATGATATTGGGATAATCAACAATATATTTACCGCTTGGCAAAGAAAATCCCGTTTCAGACGAATTGTTTGCGAAATCACGGAATATCCCCTTGATGTAATACAAAGAACCATCCACAAGCATTGCGACCTTTTCTTTATCCATGATGGCAAACACTTGAAAGGTCGTCTTATAATCATTCGATAATTTGCATTTTGAAGTATTTTCACCAAAACCAAATTTTACGACATATTGCCCATTAGGATAAGGCAAACACATTTCATATTGCATTGGCACATCTTCGATATATGGCAATGCACGACCCTTGTAAAGTTGGATTTTACTTTTTAATGTGTCGGCAAAAATAGACCTTGTAACATCATTATTGTTTGCCATTGGTTGAGATTTCAAGCAAGAATCCAACATTTCACGCAAAGCATATTTGGGTGGCGGTGTTTGTGCCGCCTTTTTTTGTGTCCTATTGCCACATCCCAAAAGAACAAAGCACAACAAAACGCATATAATTACATTTTTGATTGTTCCCATTGTTTCATCTTTTTGCCATATTCAACAATCATTGTATCGAATTGGTCTTTGCTTACGGTTGCATATTCTTCACCTTGCAGGCTTGCCAATTCAAGCGCATCAAAGATTTCTTGCGGCATAACCGAATAATAAGACGGGTTGCCATAATAGTTATTAACCTTGATTCTTATCGTTTCCATATCATTGCCCTTTCGTTAAGTTCCCTATTATTTCCAACAGCTTGTCAATGTGTTCTTGCGCCTTTGCCAAAGATTGTTCTTTGCTTGCAAGGATTTCCAATAATTTATCGGTGTCGGTTTTGTGAACCGTCACATTGTTGCCATTGATGTTGTCGCCATTGACGTTTTGTTGTTCACCACCAGCGTAATCATGT